>DATHGT010000085.1:0-28542 GCA_035317605.1 Candidatus Acidiferrum sp.
TGTTCACCACCGCCGTGAGCTCGACGCCCGCCGCCAGGAGGCCGCGCAGCAGCTTGGCCGCTCCCGTCCCCCCCGCGAGGGCCGTCACACGCATAGATTACGAACGATCATCGAGGACCGCCCCGGCGAAGCCGGGGCGCCAAGCGTGTGGGGGGAGTGGGGGGCCATGTCGGGGCCCCCCACTCAATCGATCTTTTCGCGGAAGGTCCACAGCGCGGTGCCGCCCCGCCACGCGTAGAGTCCCACGCGCTCGCGCCCGGCGAGGGCGGGGGGCAGGGCACCCTCGGGGACGGGGAGGAAGCCGTAGCGGATCCAGACCCGGTCGAGGCCCTGCGGCCGCGCGAAGACCATCTCGGCGCCGAGCGCGGTGGCGTGATCGATGGCGGCGGCCACGAGCTGGGCGGCGACTTCCAGGGCGTCCTCGGTCTCGACGGCGACCACGGGCCCGGCGAGCATCACCGCGCGATCGGCCGACTCGGCCACGATCGCGCCCACCAGTTGTTCCCCGCCGTGACCGGCCACGTGGGCGCCCCAGGAGAACGCCCCGGCGCCGGCTTCGGGCCACGGCACCGCCGCGAAGTCGAAGAGGCGACGCGCCACGGCGGGATCGGACAGCGGCCTATAGCCGACGCCTTGCCATACGCGGGGGAGCGTTGCCGAAGCGAGCGAGGGGCCGGGCGAGAGCCCGACCCCGGATCCAGGAGGCATGACATCCGGGGCAACGGCCCGCCGCGAGGCGGGACGGCGCCCGGTGGCCCTACTTCTTGCCAAGCACCGTGTCCTTGAGGCTCTTGGCGAGACGGAACTTGCACACGCGCTTGGCCGGGATCTTGATCGGTTCGCCGGTCTGCGGGTTGCGGCCGATGCGCGCCTTGCGGTTGGCGAGCACGAGTTTGCCGAATCCCGGGACCACGAAGCCGTTCTTGGCTTCCTTGGTGGCGAGATTCAAGACTTCATCGAAGATCTCGGCGATCTGCTTCTTCGAGAGGTTCGCCTTCTGCGCGAGGTGTCCGAGCGTCGCGGATTTCGTCATCATCTTGGGCACGGGTGTCTTCCTCCGGTCGAGTGGGTTTGGGGCGTGGGCAGCATTAATACCATAGCCGGGTGTGCAGGGCTACCGTTGGGTGAATCGAAACGTTCCCGACGCGACCAGGCGACGGTACGAGCCGAAGCGCGACTCGGCGTCTTCCACCCGATCGAGCGGCGACGCCTCGTCGTCGCGCCCGTCGAACTGGCGCAAGATCGTGTAGAGGGTGTCGCGCTCGGCGGGTACGCGTCCGGCGTCGCGAATGAGTCGCTTCAGCTCGCCGGGCGGCACGAGCTGGCCGTAACTGGCGCCCGCCGAGGTGGAGATCGACTCGTTGATCAGGGTGCCCCCGAGATCGTTGGCCCCGACGGTCAACAACACCTGGCAGAGCTTGGGCCCCTCCTTCACCCACGAGGCTTGAATGTTCCGGAACGTCGGTCCGAGCATCAGCCGGGCCAGCGCGTGCATGAGCACGACCTCGATGCCGGTGGCGCCGGGCCGGACGCCGGGCACCAGCTTCTTGGCGTACATGGGAGCCTCGGAGTGGATCAGCGAGAGCGGCACGAACTCGGTGAAGCCGCCCGTCTCCTTCTGCACGCTGCGCAGGAGCGCCATGTGGCGCACCCAGTGCTCGGGCGTCTCGACGTGGCCGTACATGATCGTGGACGTCGTGCGAATCCCCAGCGCGTGAGCGGTGGTGATGACCTCCAGCCACTGGGCCACGGTGATGCGGCCGCGGGCGATGACGTCGCGGATGGACTGGTCGAGGATCTCCGCCGAAGTTCCCGGCAGCGTTCCCAGCCCGGCCGCCTTCAGCTCGGTCAGGTACTCCTTGATCGACATCCCCGAGCGGACGGTGCCGTAGAGGATCTCCTCGGGCGAGAAGGCGTGCAGGTGGATGTCGGGCAGCACGGCCTTGATGGCCCGGCAGACGTCGATGTAATGGCGGCCGTCGAGCTTGGGCGGCAGCCCGGCCTGGATGCACACCTCGGTGGCTCCGAGGTCCCACGCCTCCTGGGCGCGCCGCACGACTTCCTCCATCGGAAGGAAGTACCCCTCTTCCTCGCGGTGGTCGCGGCTGAACGCGCAGAACGTGCAGTGCTTGATGCACACGTTGGTGAAGTTGATGTTGCGGTTGACCACGAAGGTGACGACGTCGCCCGCTTGCCGTCGCCGCATCTCGTCGGCCACCGCGCCGACCGCGGCGAGGTCGCGCCCGCGCGCCCCGGCCAGCACGATCGCGTCGTCGACGCCGACCTCGTCACCGTCGAGGGCGCCGCCGAGGATGCGCCGCACGTCGGGCGACGTCCAGCCGAGCAGGAACTCCGCGCTACCAGCTTCGCCAGTGTTCATGGCTGTCCTTTACCAGGCCCGCCTCGTCGAGCAGGGCGTCGACGCGCGGGCGAAGAGATTCGGCGACGAATTCAGGACGCCGCGCGAACTCAGGATACACGGCCAGCCGCTCGCGGAAGGCGAATCCCTCGCCCTCGGTCGCGCGGCGCAGCTCGGGGATGAGCGGCCACGGCCGCTCGGGATTGATGTGGTCGAGGGTCAGCGGCGAGATCCCGCCCCAGTCGTTGAGCCCCGCCGCCAGCAGCTTCGGATAGGCGTGCGGCGAGAGGTTCGGCGGCGCCTGGATGTTGACGTCGGGGCCGAGGAGGAGGCGCGCCACCGCGAGCGTGCGCAGCAGGTCCTCGAACGACGGCTCGGCCGCGTCCCGCATGGGGATGCGCGGCTTCGTCCGGAAGTTCTGAATGATCACTTCCTGGACGTGGCCGTAGCGCTCGTGGAGATCGCGGATGGCCGCCAGCGCGTCGACGCGCTCGCGCGAGGTCTCGCCGATCCCGATGAGGATCCCCGTGGTGAAGGGGATCTGCAGCTTGCCGGCGAGCGCGATCGTGCGCAGCCGTCGCGCCGGCACCTTGTCGGGGGCGTTGTCGTGCGCCATGCCGGCGCCGAGCAGCCGCTCCGAGACGGTCTCCAGCATGATCCCCATGCTCACGTTGACCTCGCGCAGGGCGGCCAGGTCGCGCTCGCCCATCACGCCGGGATTGGCGTGGGGCAGGAGCGGAGACTCGGCCAGGGTGAGCTCGCAGATCGCGCGAAGATAGCCGAGCGTGGTGCGATGGCCGTGGCGACGCAGGAACGCGCGCTGCTCGGGAAAGCGCGCCTCGGGCTTGTCGCCCAGCGAGAACAGCGCTTCCTTGGCGCCGATGCGGCCGCCGGCCTGGACGAGCGCGACCACCTCGTCGGGCGTCATCGTGTGGGCGCCCGGCTCGCCGGGATCGCGGCGGAACGTGCAGTAGCCGCAGTAGTCACGACAGAGCGTGGTCAGCGGCACGAAGACTTTCTTGGAGAACGTGACCACGCGGCCCCGTCCGCGATCGCGCAGCGCTCCGGCGCGCGCGAGCAGATCCGGGAGCGCGGCGTCGTCGCCTTCGATGAGGCGACAGGCCTCGTCGTGAGAGATGGCCGTCGCCATCACCGCGAGCCCGCCTTGGCCGGCCGCTTGCCGAGCTTCGGCCGCACGTCCTCGGCGAAGCGGGTCATGTTGTCGAGGAGGGCGCGCAGATCCGGACGCACGGGATCGAAGATCACGTGGCTGACGCCGAGCGCTTGGTAGCGGCGGAGGTCGCCGAGGACTTCGGCGGCCGTTCCCTGGAACAGCGGGCGATCGCCGGCCGGCGCCTTGGCCCGCGACGAGCGCACCTCCATCGGACCGCGGAACGTGAGCGTGATCGACGCGGGATCGCGCCCGGCCTCGGCGGCCCAGGCGTGGAGCTGCTTGACGCGGGCCCCGTACTCGTCGGGCTCCAGCATCGCGGGCGGACGCAGACCGATCGGATGCCAGCCGTCACCGATCGTGGCCGCGCGTCGAATCGCGGCCGGCGTGTGGCCGCCGATCCACACGGGAATGCCGCCACGCTGGGCGGGCTGGGGCAAGGCGTGCACGGGATCGATCCGGCAGTAACGGCCGCTGAAGGTCACGGGATCGGTCGTCCAGGCCAGGCGCATCACGCGCAGATATTCGTCGGTGACGGCGCCGCGCTCCTCGAACGGCGGCGCGCCGAGCGCCTCGAACTCCTCGCGCAGCCAGCCCACGCCGGCGCCGAGGATGAGTCGGCCGCCCGACAACACGTCGATGGTCGCCAGCGTCTTGGCCACGACCAGCGGATGGCGGTAGGGGATCACCAGCACGCTGGTGCCCAGGCGGACCCGCGTGGTGGCCCGCGCCAGATAGCCGAGCATGGCCAGCGGATCGAGGTAGTCCTGGCGCGCGCCGCCCGGAAACTGTCCGGTCGCGGCGTAGGGATACACCGAGCGCGCCGCCGACACCGGCAGCACCACGTGATCGGTGACGAAGACCGACGCGTAGCGGAGCGCGTCCGCCTTCTGCGCGATCTTGAGCACGAGATCCGGGGTGGCGAGCGGACCGCGACCGGGAAGCGAGAATCCGAACTCCAGAAGTCCCTCCGAGTTGGGCGTCTGACGAAGACCGCCATATCGTAGGCCACGCCCTAGCCCATTGCAATCGCGCGGGACGTGTCGACCCCGCGCGAGCCCGATGTACTATCACAAGGTGCGTATCACCATGAGCGTGGCCTGACATGCGGCTCGCGCCGAAGATTTTCCTCGCGTCCTCGCTGGTCATCGTGGTGCTGCTGGGCGTCGGCGCGCTCAGTCTGCGCGCGGTCGGCCGGCTGGTGTCGGTCAACGCGGCCATCACCGGACGCAGCGTCCCCGCCATCCGCCGGGCCGCCGCCGCCCACGACGCGATCCTGTCGCTCGCGCGGCTCGAAGCCCGCTTCCTGCTGCTCGGCGACGCCGCGTTCGCGGGACTGTGGGCCGAGCGGGCGGCGCGCACGCAGGAAGAGCTGGACGGGCTGGCCGACTTTCTGACGACCAAGCGGGAGCGCGCGTTGCTGGCCGCCATCCGGGGCGCGTTCGCGGACTACCGCGGAGTCGTCTCGCGGGAGCAGGAGCTGATCGTGGCGGGCGACGCCGCACAGGCCCGCGCGCTGGCCGAATCCACCGGCCGCGCGTTGCGCGAGCGCGTGGAAGCCGACCTCGAGGGCCTCAGCGAGGCCACCCACGCCGCCGCTCAGGCGGCCCAGGCCGACGCCGGGCGGCTGGAGGCGCGCACGTGGGCGGGCGTGCTGATCGCGCTGGTGGCCGCGCTGGGCCTGGCCCTGCTCGGCACCGCGCTCATCGCACTGCGCCTCACGCGCTCGCTGCGCAACCTGTCGACGGCGACGGCGGCGGTGGCCGCGGGATCCTTCCGAGAACCGCTCAAGGTCCAGGGCCACGACGAGATCGCCGACCTCGCGCGCTCGTTCAACGCGATGGCCCAGCGCCTGCGCGAGCTGGACGAGCTGAAGCAGGCGTTCCTGGCCACCGTCTCTCACGAGCTGCGCTCGCCGTTGACCTCGATGCGGGAAGCCGCGCACCTGTTGCGCGACCGGGTAGCGGGGGAGCTGAACGACCGCCAGTCGCGGATGGTGGAGATCATGTCGGCGAGCTGCGAGCGGCTGCTGCGCCTGGTGAACCAGGTGCTGGATCTCTCGCGGCTGCGCGCCGGCGTGCTCACCCTCGATCGCCAGCGCGTCGACCTCGACCGGGTCGTCACCCGCGCGGTCGACGAGATGCGGGCCCAGGCGGAGGAAGCCGGCCTCACGCTCACGCTCGAGCGCCGCGGCGGCGACTTCGTGGTCGAGGGCGACGAGGATCGCCTCGTCCAGGTCCTCGTCAACCTGGTGGCCAACGCGGTGCGCTTCACGCTGCGCCGCGGGCGGGTGACGGTCCGGCTCCACGACGCCGGTCGCGAGGTCGAGGTGCAGGTGGAAGACACCGGCGTCGGCATCCCCGCCGTGGCGCTGCCGCACATCTTCGACACGTGGCAGCAGGCTCACCACCAGCGCGGGGGCACCGGGCTCGGCCTGGCCATCGTGCGTGGGATCGTGCAGGCTCACGGGGGACGCGTCACCGTCGAATCGCACGAGGGCAAGGGCACGCGCCTCAGCGTGCTGCTCCCGCGGCGGAAGGAGAGCGCTTGACCCGCTGGGCCCTCGTTGTCATCATCGTGACCGCCGCAGGCTGCGTCTTGTCGGACCCGCCGCCGCGTCCTCCTGCGCCGCCGCTCGTGCGTCCGTCGGTGACGCTGCTCGCGCGGGCGGATGGGCTGGTCGCCGACGGCCAGTACACGGATGCGCTCGAAGCCTATGGGGAGATTCTGTCGAAGTATCCGGACACGGACGAAGCCGGCCGCGCCCGCAGCAGTCGTGAGACCCTCGGCAACCTGCTGGCGGCGCGCGCCAGGATCGCCCGACTCACCGCCGAGATGAAGGCCCAGGAAGTTCAGATGAAGACCCAGGAGAGCGAGCTGGCCCGCGTGCGCGGAGAGGTCACCGCTCGCGACGGCGAGCTGGCCAAGGCCCGGCAGGAGATCGCCCGCTTGAGCGCCGAGGCGGAGCGCCTCCGTACCGACTTGGAACACCTCAAGAAGATCGACATCGACCTCGAGCGAAGACGTAAATAGATAGACGTATGCGACGGAAAATGCTGGTCGTCGACGATGACGCCGCGATCCTCGAGGTGCTGGAGATGCGGCTGTCCTCGATGGGCTTCGACGTCACCGCCACCCCTGAGGCGGAGACGGCGGTCGGTGCCGTGCTTCAAACGCGCTTCGACCTCGCCCTGCTCGACCTGCGCATGGAGCCGACGGACGGCATCCGGCTGATGGAACAATTGCACGTCCATCAGCCGCGGCTGCCCGTGCTGATCATGACCGCCCACGGCACCATCGAGACCGCGGTGGAGGCCGTGCAGCGTGGCGCCTTCGACTACCTGACCAAACCGTTCGTGCGCGACGAGCTGCGCGCCAAGATCGGCCGCGCGCTGGCCGCTCGGCGGTGGGCGCGCGACCGCGAGCGCCTGCTCTTCGTCGGCGAGACGCTCGCCTCGTCGGGCGTGATGGGACGCATCCTCGGCGCCGTCGCCCAGGCCGCCCTGGAGACCATCGACGCCGAGCGCTGCGTGGTGTTCCAGGCCACCGACGGCCGCCTGGTCCCGATGGCGATCACGGGCTCGCCGCCCACGTCGTGGAGCGCGCTGGAGACCGCCGCGTCGCTCGCGATGAGCAAGGGCGGGCCGGCGACCATGACCGGCGCCGAGGGCCAGGCCCTGGTGGCGGTGCCGCTGGTCGTGGAGCGCGGTCCGGCGGGTGCTCTCGTCATCGAGGCACCCGCGCGCGTGGAGCCGACCGACGACGACCTGGATCTCCTCGCGCTGTTCTCGGCTCAGGCCGCGGTGGCCATCCGCAACACCCACGAGCTCTCGCGGCTGCGCAGCGGCGCGCTCGCCGCGCTCGGACGCATGGCCACGCAGGTGGCCCACGAGCTGAAGAATCCGCTCGCCGGGCTGCGCCTTTACGCCCGCCACCTCGAGCTGCGGCTCGAAGCCCAGAACGACGACGACTCGGCCGATCTGGCGCGAAAGATCAGCACCACCGTCGACCATCTGGCCGCGGTCGTCTCCGAGATCACCGCCTACGGGCGACCGCCCGAGCTGCACCGCGCGCCGACGGCGCTGGTGCCGCTGCTCGACGAGTGCCTGACGTTCGCGCGGGCCCGCTGCACGACCGAGGATCTCGAGATCGAGCGCGACTACGATCCGTCGGTCCCGGACATCCCGGCCGACGCCCGTGAGCTGAGGAAGGCGTTCCTCAACCTGCTGCTCAACGGTCTGGAAGCCCTCGACCCCAAGGGCCGTCTCACCGTGACCACGACCTACGCCGTCGACACCCGCACGGTCACGATCGTGATCGAGGACACGGGGGCAGGGATGAGCGACGAGACGCTTTCGCGCGCGTTCGATCTGTTCTTCACCACCAAGCCCGAAGGCACGGGCCTGGGCATGGCGCTGGCGCGCTCGGTGATCGATCTGCACGGCGGTGCGCTCGACGTGCAGAGCGCGCCCGGACGGGGCACGCGCGTGCGCGTGCGGCTGCCGGCGGGCGAGGGGAGTCCCGGCGCGTGAAGCCCGGACGCACCGTGCTCGTCGTCGACGACGAGCCCTCGATCGTCGACGGGCTCAGGCTCACGCTCGAGGCCGAGGGCTACGCGGTCCGCATCGCGGGCAGCGTGGCCACCGCGCTCGACGCGGTCGTCCAGGGCGAAGTCCAGGCGGCCATCGTCGACCTCATGCTGCCCGACGGCGACGGGCTCGCCCTCACCCGTGAGCTGAAGAAGCGGGACCGCGCCATCGAGGTGATCGTGATCACCGCGTACGGCTCGGTCCGCAAGGCCATGGAGGCGACCAAGGGCGCCGGCGCCTTCCACGTCCTCGAAAAACCCTTCGACCCCGACGAGGTGCTGGGTGTGGTGGCCCACGCCCTCGAGCACAGAAAGCTCCTCGCCGAGAACACCGACCTCAAGCGCCGGCTCGGCGAGCAGGCGGCGGACAGCGAGATCCTCAGCTCGGCCCCCTCGATGCAGCGGGTGATGGAGACGGTGGCGCGGGTGGCCGACGCCGACGCCAGCGTGCTCATCATGGGCGAGAGCGGGACCGGCAAGGAGCTGATCGCCAACGCGCTGCACGACAAGAGCCCCCGTCGCGACGGGCCGTGGATCAAGATCAACTGCGCGGCACTCCCCAAGGACCTGATCGAGTCGGAGCTGTTCGGCCACACGCGGGGCTCGTTCACGGGCGCGACGACCGAAAAGGCCGGCCTGCTCGAGGAGGCGCACAGGGGCTCGCTCCTGCTGGACGAGATCACCGAGATGCCGGTCGATCTGCAGGCCAAGCTCCTCCGCGTGCTGGAGGAGCGCGTGGTCCGCCGGCTCGGCGGGACCAAGTCCGTGCCCGTCGATTTCCGCCTCGTGTCCTCCACGAACCGCCATCCCGACGTCGCGGTCAAGGAAGGTCGGCTGCGGCAGGACCTGTACTTCCGCATCAACACCGTGACCATCCAGATCCCGCCGCTGCGGGACCGGCGCGAGGACATCCCCATCCTCGTCAAGGCGTTCCTCGAGCGCTATCGGGCGCGGCACGCCCGGCCGGTGGAAGGCATCGAGCCCGAGGCGTATCGCCGGCTGCTCGCGTACGCGTGGCCGGGCAACGTGCGCGAGCTGCAGCACGCGCTCGAGCGCGCGGTGCTGGTGTCGCGGACCCGCGCGATCACGGTCGCCGATCTTCCCGACGCGCTCCAGCAGGGCGACTCCGAGGTCAACCACGCGGTGGCGCCGGCCGACGTCCCCGCCGGCTCGCTGGAAGAGATCGAGCGCGCCTCGATCGTCAAGGCCCTGGAATCCGCGCGCTGGAACAAGCAAGCCGCCGCCGCGCTGCTCGGCCTCCGCCGCCCGACGTTGTACTCGAAAATGCGCAAGCACGGCATCCCCCAGCGCCCCTAGCGGCCTCCCCCAGATCCGGATTGCGCGGGCAAAGCCCGCGCTCGGAGCGCGCTTGAAATTAGGGCGGCGGCGTCGTGGGTGCCTGTTCCGTGTGCAATCGCACTCGTTGCAGTTCCTGAATTGCTTTGATTTGTGGACGGCGGGTCAGGCATGGGCGTTGCTCTACGGTGCGCGCCGGGGAGGAGCCCATGAAAAAAGTCGAAGCGATCATCAAGCCCTTCAAGCTCGACGACGTGAAGGAGGCGCTGACCGGGATCGGGGTCATCGGAATGACGGTCTCCGAGGTCCGCGGCTTCGGCCGACAGAAGGGTCACACCGAGCTGTACCGTGGCGGCGAGTACACCGTGGACTTCCTGCCCAAGATGATGGTCGAGGTCGTCGTGCCCGATCATCTCGTCGACAAGGTCGTGGACGTGATCGCGGACGCGGCGAAGACCGGGAACATCGGCGACGGCAAGATCTTTGTGCACCCGGTCGAGAGCGCGGTGCGTATCCGCACTGGCGAGCGTGACGAGAACGCACTCTAGCGCGGCGACCGTCAGCCTGCATCCCGGTCCACAAACCTGCGATTCGTCAACGAGGCCAAGGGGGAAACCGTGAAGAGACGAGCGGTCTCACTGATGCGACTGGCTCTGGCCGTCGGCGTGCTGTGTATGCTGTTCACCGCCGCGGCCACCGTGTGGGCCCAGACGACTCCGGCTCCGCCGACTCCCGCCCCGGCGGCGCCCGCGGCGCCTCCCAAGATCGACTCCGGGGACACGGCGTGGCTCCTGACGTCGTCGGCCCTCGTGCTGCTGATGACGGCGCCGGGCCTGGCGCTGTTCTACGGGGGCATGGTCCGCCAGAAGAACGCGCTCGCCACGATCATGCAGAGCTTCATCATCATGGCGCTGATCTCGGTGCAGTGGGTGCTCTGGGGCTACAGCCTCGCCTTCGGTCCCGACAAGGGGGGCATCATCGGGGGCTTCGAGTGGATCGGCCTTCGCGGGGTCGGGCTCACCCCGAACCCCGACTATGGGGCCACCGTCCCGCACCAGGCGTACATGGTCTTTCAGCTCATGTTCGCGATCATCACGCCCGCGCTCATCACCGGGGCGTTCGCGGAGCGGATGAAGTTCTCGGCCTTCATCGTGTTCACGCTGGTCTGGGCCACGCTGATCTACGATCCGCTCGCGCACTGGGTGTGGGGCACCGGCGGCTGGCTGAAGGGCAAGGGCGCGCTCGACTTCGCGGGCGGCACCGTCGTCCACATCAGCTCCGGCGTGTCGGCCCTGGCCATGTCGCTGGTGATGGGCAAGCGCCGCGGCTACGGTCGTGAGCCGATGCAGCCGCACAACTTGCCCCTGACGGTTGCCGGCGCGGCGCTGCTCTGGTTCGGATGGTTCGGCTTCAACGCCGGCAGCGCCTTGACCGCGGGCGCCCTGGCCACGAGCGCATTCGTGGTGACCAACACGGCGACCGCCGCCGCCGCGCTCGGCTGGATGTTCACGGAGTGGATGGCCCGCGGCAAGCCGACCGTGCTCGGGGCGGCGTCCGGCGCCGTCGCCGGACTCGTCGCGATCACGCCGGCGTCGGGGTACGTGAGCCCGATGGCAGCGATCGTCATCGGCGCGGTGTCCGGCTTCCTCTGCTACAGCGCCTGTAACCTGAAGGCGAAGCTCGGCTACGACGACTCGCTGGACGTGGTGGGCGTCCACGGCGTGGGCGGCACGTGGGGCGCCCTCGCCACCGGGATCTTCGCGTGGAAGCTGATCAACCCCGACGGCGGCGACGGGCTCTTGCACGGAAATCCGGGCCAGCTGGGCGTGCAGATCGTGGCCATCCTCGCCTCCTGGGTCCTGGCCTTCGTCGGCACCTACATCATCGCCAAGGTCCTGGACATGGTCATGGGGCTCCGGGTCACCGACGAGGACGAGGCGTCCGGCCTCGATCTCTCGCAGCACTCGGAGACCGCGTACGCGTTCGGCGGCAGCTCGTACAGCGAGTTCGAGAGCCGGTCGCGACCGGCGGCCCATTGAACCCGCCCGTCTTGATTTTGAGGGAGCGATTCCCTAACGTAGGGCGTCCGGGGTGGACGCCCCCAGGTGGCCCCGCTCCGCGGACCACCCAGGTGTTCCGCAACAACCGTCGATCCCTCAATGGAGAGGAGAAGGAGTTCCGATGACCCCCAAGGACGTGCTGAAGTTCGCCAAGGAGAAAGGCGTCAAGATCGTCGATCTCCGCTTCATCGACCTGCCCGGCCTGTGGCAGCACTTCTCGATCCCGGTGTCCGAGCTGAGCGAGGGCATCTTCGAGGACGGCCTCGGGTTCGACGGCTCGTCGATTCGTGGCTTCCAGACGATCGACGAGTCCGACATGCTGCTGATCCCGGATCCGTCGTCGGCCCAGATGGATCCGTTCACCGCGGTGCCGACGCTGGTGCTGATCTGCAACGTCAAGGACCCGATCACCGGCAAGTGGTATTCGCGGGACCCGCGCTACATCGCCCAGAAGGCCGAGGCGTACGTCAAGAAGAGCGGCATCGCCGACACGATCTTCATCGGCCCCGAGCTCGAGTTCTTCTTCTTCGACTCGATCCGCTTCGACCAGACCTACAACGCGGGCTACTACTTCATCGACTCCGAGGCGGGCGCGTGGAACACGGGCAAGGAAGGCACGGAGAGCAACCCGAACCTCGGCTACAAGCCACGCTACAAGCAGGGCTACTTCCCGGTCCCGCCGATGGACAAGTTCCAGGACATCCGGTCGGACATGGTGCTGGCGCTGGAGTCGGTCGGGGTGCGGGTCGAGGTGCATCACCACGAGGTGGCCACCGGCGGGCAGACCGAGATCGACATGCGCTTCGACACGCTGACCAAGATGGCGGACAAGGTCCTCTGGTACAAGTACTGCGCGAAGAACACCGCGCGAAAGTGGGGCAAGACCGCGACCTTCATGCCCAAGCCCTTGTTCCAGGACAACGGCTCGGGCATGCACACGCACCAGTCGCTCTGGAAGAACGGCAAGAACCTCTTCTACGAGCGGGGCGGCTACGCCGACATCAGCAAGATGTGCCTCTACTACATCGGCGGCATCCTCAAGCACGCGCCGGCGCTGCTCGCGCTGATCGCGCCGTCGACCAACAGCTACAAGCGGCTGGTGCCCGGCTACGAGGCACCGATCAACCTGGTGTACAGCCAACGCAATCGATCGGCGGCCATCCGCATCCCGATGTATTCGAAGTCGGAGGGCGCCAAGCGCATCGAGTTCCGCACGCCCGACCCGACCTGCAACCCGTATCTCTCGTTCGCGGCCTGCGTGATGGCCGGCCTCGACGGCATCGCCAACAAGATCGATCCCGGCAAGCCGGTGGACAAGGACCTCTACGAGCTGCCGCCGGCCGAGCAGAAGAAGATCAAGCAGCTTCCCGGCGATCTCTCGATCGTGCTCGACAACCTCGAGAAATCGCACGACTGGCTGCTCAAGGGCGACGTGTTCACGCCCGACGTCATCGAGACATGGATCGAGTACAAGCGCAAGAACGAGGTGGACGCGGTGCGCCTGCGCCCGCACCCGTGGGAGTTCGCGCTGTATTTCGATATTTAGTTGGAGGTTCCGCTCGGGCTGGTCGTTCGAGCGACCGTGATCGATTGCATTGGGGGGAGCGAGACGCTCCCCCCAACGCCCCCCTCGGTTTTTCGGAATCGGGTCTCGTTCCTGGCGCGTCAGAAGCGGACGATCAGGTCGATCGCGGGGACGAATTGAAGCCTGCTTGTTTGATCGTTGTAGGGTCGTGCGTCCGGTGACCAGTCGACGCGAAGCTCGGGCCGGATGCTCACGCTCCGCAGGGGCTTGTAGGTGGCCCCGATCGTCAGGTCGAAGAAACTGGCGGCAAAGCCCGGCCGTCCGAGCTGACCCGTTCGGGTTCCTTGCTCATCGCGGAACCATTCGACGCGCGTCCCCAACCTCAATCGGGGATCGACGTCGTAAAAGAGGTTGACCGTGGTCCCGTACCATTTCGCATCTTGCCGGCGACCGGTGACGATGTCCGCGGAAGCATTCGACTCGTAGCCCAGGTGGCCACCCGCGGACAGGAGCCATGCCTCCGTCGAGCCCAGCTTGACCGTAAGATAGCTGCTGAGCAGGCTTCGGTAGTCGCGATCGTTGTCTGGCTGCTCCGGCCCCGTGATCCAGGCGGTCGCCCAGTTGTAGCGTTTGTCGGGGGAGTTCCAGAGGAACCCGCCATGGAAGGTGACCATGTCGTTGTTGTCCTTGAAGACATCCCAGCCCCGCACGACACCGACTAGGACGTCGAGCGTGGGCATGACGTGCAGCGTCGTCATCACCCCGGTATGGGTGAACGGGGTCGCGTAGACGTTCTCGTACGTGCGCGAATAGAAATCGGTGTCTGCACCCGGATACACCTCGCGACCCATCAGCGTGTAGAACTTGCCAGCCTTGATGTCAACGCCCCCGGATGTGAGCAGTCGAGGGAGGTGCACCTCGAGGAACACCTGAGGCAGGTCGATGCCGACGCGATTGACCTCACGGAAGCTCTTGGGCCCGTCCGATCCGACTCCAGATCTCGGATCGAAGCCCGTGAAGCTGCTGAACATCCCGGTCGCGACGAAGAACGGAGCGTCGTGACCGACGAAGAAGTCCACGCGATAGCCAATGTTGAATCGGTCGTCGTGCTCCAGCGTGTTCTCGAGGACGAAGTACGCTTGGTTGAGCCGATAGTCGTTCGACCGCCAGCCGTAGTTGGTCCCGAAGTTGACGCGATCCCGCGGGCTGTGGAGGTTGCCGGCGAAGCCCTGCTGGATCCACCCATAGACCTGGGTCCCGGCGGACTCCAGGCTGTGCCCCAGGGAAGTGGGCAGCAGGAGGTCCATCAGCAGCCATCGATCCGCGGGCTCGGCGAGGACGGGGCTCGCCTCCGACAGCGCAAAGACCGAGGTGCAGGCGACGACGACGATGCCCCGTTTCAACGAGATCATACGGCTCCTCTCCGTGTCGGAATTGTTCCCGCGGCAACAGTAAATGCCGCTTGACCTCAGCATGTCGTCAGTCTGTGAACGGTCGGTCTCAAGAACCCGTCAACGGCGAGAGATCCACCGGGTCGCTGCTGACGGGACAGGCATCGAGCGCGTGTATGCGGAGGACGCGAGCAGCCGGCGCATCCTCGCGCCGCGGAAACGACTGATTCTTTGGCGCTCGCCTCTGGCATTGCACTTGCCCCGCACCCGGCTCCATGAGGCCGGCCAAACCCCGCTGGCGAGTCGCGATTGTGGACGACCACGAACGGTCTCGGGCCGCGCTACGTGCGGCCATCTGGGCGGCGGGCGGCGAGGTCGCGGGAGAGGCGAGCCGGTGCGTGGACGCGCCCGCCCTGCTGGAACGCACGAAGCCCTCGGTGGCGGTCTTCGCGGTGGGGTTGCCGGACGGTGATGGGATCGAGGTCGCGGCCGAAGTGATCGCGCGCGGGACGTGTCCTGTCGTGCTGTTCACGAGCCACACCGACGACGCGCTGGTCGAGCGCGCGACGGCGGCCGGCGTCATGGCCTATCTGCTGAAGCCGTTGCGTCCGGCCGAGCTGGCCCCCGCGCTCGACCTGGCCATCGCGCGCTGGCAGGAAGCGCGCGCGCTCCGCGCCCGGCTGGAGGAGCGCAAGGTGATCGAGCGCGCCAAGGGCGCGATGATGCAGCGCCACGGCCTCACCGAGGACGAGGCGTTCAAGCGCATGCGCCGGACCGCGATGGACACGCGCCGGCCGATGGTCGAGATCGCGCGCGCGGTGCTCGTCTCGGAATCACTCGCTCCCGAGTTGCCCGCGAAATAAGCAACACCAGCCCGGCCAAGATCGAGCGTCCCCAGCAAATTCGCTCACTTCAGTGCGGTACGTCGCTTGCACCCTGGCGACGCGCACATCACGACCCGCGAGGACAGCGACGTCCCGCGCGGTCGCGCGGCAGCGAGGCCGACGGCGATGACGACAACGTTCCGGCGCAACGAACCAGCGAAAGGAGATCTCATGCTCGCGTACACACGTCGCGACTTCCTCAAAGGTACGCTCGCCACGAGCGCCGGCCTCGCCGCCGGGCTGAGCCTGCCCGCGATCCTGACCGCTCAGGGTAAGGAGCCGGTGAAGATCGGCGTCCTGCATTCACTGTCCGGCACGATGGCCATCAGCGAGGTGTCGCTGCGCGACGTCGTGCTCATGGCTGTCGACGAGGTCAACGCCAAGGGCGGCGTCATGGGGCGCAAGATCCAGCCCGTCGTCGTCGATCCGGCGTCGAACTGGGATCTCTTCGCCGAGAAGGCCAAGCAGCTCCTGCTGCAGGACAAGGTCGCCGTCGTCTTCGGGTGCTGGACGTCGGTCAGCCGCAAGTCCGTGCTGCCCGTGTTCGAGAACAACAACGGCCTGCTCTTCTACCCCGTGCAGTACGAGGGCGAGGAGTGCAGCAAGAACGTCTTCTACACCGGGGCCACGCCGAACCAGCAGCTGATCCCCGGCGCCGAATATTTGATGTCCAAGGAGGGCGGCGCCTACAAGAAATTCTACCTGCTGGGGACCGACTACGTGTTCCCGCGCACCGCGAACAAGATCCTCCGCGCGTTCCTGGTCGCCAAGGGGGTGCCGAAGGAGAACATCGAGGAGGAGTACACGCCGTTCAGCCACCAGGACTACCAGACGATCGTCGGCAAGATCAAGCGCTTCGCGGGCGGCGGCGGCGCGTGCGTGCTGTCGACCATCAACGGCGACTCGAACGTGCCGTTCTACAAGGAATTCGCCAACCAGGGCCTGCGCTCGGAGAACGCGCCGATCATGGCGTACAGCGTGGCCGAGGACGAGCTGCGCGGCATGGACACGTCCGCCCTCGTCGGCCACCTCGCCGCGTGGAACTACTTCCAGTCGGTCGAGTCCCCGGCCAACACGAAGTTCGTCAAGGCGTTCAAGGAGTACGCGAAGAAGAACAACCTGCCCGGCGGTGACAAGCGCGTGACCGACGACCCGATGGAGGCGGCCTACTTCGGCGTCCACATCTGGAAGCAGGCCGTGGAGAAGGCCAAGAGCTTCGAGGTCGACGCCGTCCGCAAGGCCGTGTACGGCCAGACCTTCGCGGCGCCCGTCGGCACCATCAAGATGCACGAGGTCAACCACCACACGTACCGTCCCGTGCTCATCGGCGAGATCCTCAAGAACGGGCAGTTCAAGATCATCTCGCGCACGAAGGGCAACGTGGAGCCGGAGCCGTGGAGCAAGTACACGAGCCCGGACAAGGGCTGCGACTGGGTCAAGCACCAGGGGACGTATCAGAAGAAGGCGTAATGAAGCGACTCTTCCTGCTGTTGTTCGTGGCGTGGCTCGCCGCTCCGGTGGCGGGCCACGCGCAGTCCCCCGAGGCGCTGAAGGCGCTGACCGAGCTCTCGATCGACGACGCCGACAAGCGCGAGGCGGCGGTGCAGGCCCTCGGCAACACCCGTGATCCGAAGTGGCTCGAGTTCCTGGGGGCGCTCCGCGACGGCAACGTCTACGCGCGCGGCCAGGGCACGGCGGCCGAGGTCGTGGTGGGTGGCGCGAAATCGACGAAGGGCGATCAGGACGTGATCGAGGTCGTCACCGCGTACGATCGCAAGCCGCTCGGCACCGTGCCGGTGTCGAGTCTGACCGAGATCGCCGCCGACCGTCGGCTTCGCATCGCCATCAAACCGTTCCTCGACGCCGACGAGACGCGCGGCCAGCTCGCGAACCCCGATGCCGAGACGCGGCGCGGCGCCGCCATGAAGCTCGGACATCAGGCGGCGGCGAGCGCGGCGCCGGTGGTCGAGGCCGCGATCGCGAAGGAGACGAACCCCCACGTCCGTCATGCCCTCGAGGAAGCGCTCGCGCTGATCCGGCTCGCGAACGGCGACGCGGCGGTCCGCACACTGGCCGCGCAGAGCCTGGGTGGCCTGCACTCGTTCGACGCCCTGTCCGCCCTGCAGAAGCTCGCGGCGGACCCGGCGGCCTCGCGGGCCGAGCGCGACACCGCGACGGCGGCGATCCGTCAGATCGAGCGCTGGGGCCTCCTGGTCCGGACGGTCGAGACGGTGTTCCAGGGCGCCTCGCTCGCGTCGATCCTGCTGCTGATGTCCGTGGGACTCGCCGTGGTGTTCGGATTGATGGGCGTGATCAACATGGCCCACGGCGAGCTGATGGCGCTCGGCGCCTACAGCACGTTCGTCGTGCAGAACCTCTTCCGCGCGCGCTGGCCGGAGTGGTTCGACGCGTATTTCGTGGTGGCGCTGCCCGTCTCTTTCATCGTGGCCGCGGTGGTGGGGGTGGTCCTCGAGCGCGGCGTGATCCGTCGCCTCTACGGCCGTCCGCTGGAGACGCTGCTGCTCACGTGGGGCGCGTCGCTGATCATCCAGCAGGGCCTGCGGCTCTGGTTCGGCGCGGCCAACGTCGACGTGTCGTCACCGCGCTGGCTCTCCGGCGGCTTCGCGCTGATGACCGGGCTCACCCTGCCCTTCAACCGGCTCTTCATCATCGCCCTGGCCGCGGTCAGCGTGCTCGGGATGTACGGGCTCCTCTTCCGCACCGACCGCGGCCTGACGATCCGCGCGGTGACCCAGAACCGCGCGATGAGCGCCTGTCTCGGCGTGCGTGCGGGAGTGGTGGACGCCCTGACCTTCGGCCTCGGCGCCGGCCTCGCCGGCCTCGCGGGCTGCGCGCTGACCCAGATCGGCAACGTGGGGCCGTCGCTCGGGCAGAACTACATCGTCGATTCCTTCATGGTGGTGGTGACGGGCGGCGTCGGGAAGCTCGCGGGCGCGATCCTGGCGTCGGCGGGTCTCGGGTTGCTCAACAAGGGTATCGAGCCGGCGCTGGGCGCGGTCTTCGCGAAGGTGGCCATCCTGGTGGCCGTCATCCTCTTCCTGCAGCGGCGGCCGGCGGGCCTGTTCGCCACGCGGGGACGCGGTGCGGAAGCCTGATTCGATCGCGCTCATCGTGATGGGCGTGGTGCTCGTCGTGGTGCTGCCCGCGCTCAACATGTTGCCCCCGTCGTCGCCGCTCCACGTCAGCAACTTCACGCTGAACCTGTTCGGCAAGTTCCTGACCTACGCGATCCTGGCCCTCGGCCTCGACCTCCTCTGGGGCTACACGGGCGTCCTGAGCCTCGGGCACGGCGTGTTCTTCGGCCTCGGCGCCTACGCCATGGGGATGCACCTCATGCTCGAGATCGGCACCCAGAGCGTGTATCAGAACGCGCTGCCCGACTTCATGGTGTGGAATCAGGTGAAGACGCTGCCCCTGTTCTGGTGGCCGTTCCGGAGCGGGATCTTCACGATCGTGGCGATCGTCGCCGTGCCCGCCCTGGTCGGGCTGGCCTTCGGATTTCTCGCCTTCCGCAGCCGGATCCGCGGCGTCTACTTCTCGATCATCACGCAGGCGCTGGCCCTGTCCGCGTGGCTCGTGTTCAACCGCAACGAGATGAACCTCGGCGGCACCAACGGGCTGGCGGACTTCAAGACCATCTTCGGGTTCAAGCTGAACCAGGCGTCGACGCAGCGGGGACTCTACGTGAGCACGGCGCTCGCCCTGGTCGCCGCGTTCCTGCTCTGCCGGTGGATCACGCGCACGCGGGCGGGCAAGGTGCTGGTGGCCATCCGCGACAGCGAGACGCGGGTGCTCTTCTCCGGCTACGCGCCCGCGAACTACAAGTTGTTCGTGTTCGTGGTGTCGGCCGGGCTGGCCGGCGTGGCCGGCGCCCTCTACGCGCCGCAGGTCGGCATCATCACGCCGGCGAAGATGGGCGTGCTGCCGTCAATCGAGATGGTGGTGTGGGTGGCGGCGGGCGGGCGGGGGACGCTCGTCGGGGCCGTGCTCGGCGCCTTCGGCGTCAACTGGATGCAGAGCTGGCTGACCACCAGCTATCCCGACCTGTGGCTCCTGTTCCTGGGCGTGCTGTTCATGAGCGTGGTCCTGTTCTTCCCCGACGGCGTGGTGGGCGCGGCCGCGCGCGCGACCGCGCACTGCTCGGCGCTGCTGCGGAGAACGGTCACCCCCATGCCGGCCCCGATGGAGTCGGCCCGGCCGACCCGGCTGCCATGACATCAGCCGCGACCGTCGGGACCAGCATCGTCTACCTGGACACCGTCACCGTCGACTTTGACGGCTTCAAGGCGCTCGATCGGCTCAACTTCTACATGGATCGCAAGGAGCTGCGGGTCGTCATCGGGCCCAACGGCGCCGGCAAGACCACGCTCCTCGACGTGATCTCGGGCCGGGTGCGGCCGGCGAGCGGACGGGTGATCTTCGGCCACCACACCGACCTCACGTCGCTCCTGGAGAACGAGATCGCGGCGCTCGGGGTGGGCCGGAAGTTTCAGACGCCGTCGGTGTTCGTCAACCTGAGCGTGCGCGACAACGTCGACCTCTCGCTCAAGCGGGCCAGCAAGGGCGTGCTCGCCACCCTCTTCGAGCGCGGCAACGCCGCCGAGGAACGCCGGCGCATCGACGACACGCTGGAGGGCGCCGGCCTGGTCGACAAGCGCGATACGCTGGCCGGCGCGCTCTCGCACGGCGAGAAGCAGTGGCTGGAGATCGCGATGGTGATGGCTCAGGACCCGGAGCTCCTGCTCGTCGACGAGCCCGTGGCCGGGATGACCGACGAGGAGACCGCGCGCACCGGCGAGCTGTTGATGGCCATCGCCGTCGACCGCTCGGTGCTGGTGATCGAGCACGACATGGAGTTCGTGCGCCAGATCGCCCGCAAGGTCACCGTGCTTCACCAGGGGACGGTCCTGTGCGAGGGACCCGTCGAGGAGGTCCAGCGCGATCCCCGGGTGCTCGAGGTCTACCTGGGCCAGCGTCGCGCGGAAGGGACCGAGCATGCTGTCCGTTGAGGGGCTCGACGTCGCCTACGGCGGCTCGCAGGTGCTCTGGAGCGTCGACCTCGACGTGCCCGACGGCAGCGTGGTGTGCCTCATGGGACGCAACGGCGTGGGCAAGACCACGCTCCTGCGCGCGACCATGGGATTGCTACCGGCGCGCGCCGGTCGCGTGCGGTTCGACGGGGCAGACGTGACGCGCTGGTCGCCGGATCGCCGCGCCCGCGCGGGGATCGGCTACGTGCCGCAGGGCCGCGAGATCTTCCCGCACCTCACGGTGGCCGAGAATCTCCGGATGGCCCACCTCGGCTGCGGTCGAGGCGACGGGCTCGACGAGGCGCTCTCGCTGTTTCCGAAGCTCGCCGAATTGCTCTCCCGCAAGGGTGGCGTGCTGTCCGGCGGCGAGCAGCAGATGCTGGCCATCGGCCGGGCGTTGCTCACCAAGCCCAGGCTGCTCATGCTCGACGAGCCGACCGAGGGCATCCAGCCGTCGATCATCCTCGAGATCGAGGAGGCGATTCGCCGGATCAAGCGGGAGCTCGGGCTGGCCGTGCTGCTGGTCGAGCAGTACCTCGACTTCGCCGAGCGCCTGGCCGACTCGTATGTCATCCTCGCCAAGGGCGCCGTGGTGGCCCGCGGCGACACCCGCGATCTGAACGTGGAGGCGGTTCGACACCACCTCGCCGTCTGAGGGGCCCCAAGGGGGCCCGAGAGGCCCAACGATGCACCTCACGCCACGCGAACAGGAAAAGCTCCTCATCTTCACGGCCGCCGAAGTCGCGCGCCGTCGCCGGGACCGCGGCCTCAAGCTGAACCATCCCGAGGCGGTGGCCCTGATCACCGCGGAGACCCTCGAGGGCATCCGCGACGGGCGTTCGGTCTCCGAGCTGATGGACCTCGGCGGCACGATCCTGCGCCGCGACGACGTGATGGAGGGCGTGCCCGAGATGATCGACGAGATCCAGGTCGAAGGCACGTTCCCCGACGGCACCAAGCTCGTCACCATCCACCATCCCATTCGATGAGGAGGCACGCGTGATCCCGGGGGAATACCTGCTGGCCGACGGCGACATCGTGGCGAACGCGGGACGCGAGACCGTCGAGATGACCGTGACCAACACGGGCGACCGGCCGATCCAGGTCGGCTCGCACTTCCACTTCTTCGAGGTCAACCGCGCGCTCGCCTTCGACCGCGCCCGCGCGTTCGGCATGCGCCTCAACGTCCCCGCCGGCACCGCCGTGCGCTTCGAGCCCGGCGACGAAAAGCGAGTGACCCTGGTCGCCCTCGCCGGCGCCCGCCAAGTCTTCGGCCTCAACGCCCTCACCGAAGGCGCCGACAAAGCCGCCGCCCTGAACCGCCTACACGAATGGGAGCAACAATGAACGATTTTGGGATGACCAATCGATGGGAGCGACTGTGAACGAGTTCGACATGATCAATCCGAAAGGCAGACGCAGCCGGCTCGCTCCTAGGCCAGGCCACCCACGCTTCGACCCGTCCCCAGCGCCGCCGCTACAATAATGCTGAGGATCGCGCGCCGGCAGTACGCTGATCTCTACGGGCCGACTACGGGCGATCGCATCCGTCTCGCCGACACCGACCTCCTGATTCGCGTCGAGCGCGACCTGACCACCCCGGGCGAGGAGGCCACGTTCGGCGGCGGCAAGGTGCTGCGCGACGGGATGGGACAGTCCGCGCGGGCCACGCGGGCGTCGGGGGCGCTCGACGTGGTGATCACGAACGCGGTCATCGTCGACCACTCGGGGATCGTGAAGGCCGACATCGGTATCCGCGACGGAGCGATCGTGGGGATCGGCAAGGCCGGCAACCCCGATCTCATGGCCGGCGTGACGCCGGGCATGGTCGTGGGCGCCGGGACGGAGGTGATCGCGGCCGAGGGGCGGATCGTCACCGCGGGCGGTCTCGACAGCCACATCCACATGATCTGCCCGCAGCTCGTCGGCGAGGCGATCAGCGCCGGGCTCACGACCATGATCGGCGGCGGCACCGGGCCGGCGACCGGCACCAACGCCACCACGTGCACGCCGGGCGAGTGGAACATCCATCGCATGCTCGAGGCGGCGGAGGCGTTTCCGGTCAATCTCGGCTTTCTCGGCAAGGGCAACGCGTCGTCGCTCGATCCGCTGCGCGAGCAGATCGCCGCCGGCGTCATCGGGCTCAAGCTCCACGAGGACTGGGGGACCACCCCGGCCGCCATCGATCACGCGCTGACCGTGGCCGACGAGTACGACGTGCAGGTCGCGATCCACACCGACACCCTGAACGAGTCGGGCTTCGTCGAGGACACGATCCGCGCGTTCAAGGGCCGGACGATTCACACCTATCACACCGAAGGGGCTGGCGGCGGCCACGCGCCGGACATCATCCGCGTGTGCGGCGAGCCGAACTGCCTGCCGTCGTCCACCAATCCGACCATGCCGTTCACCGTGAACACGATGGACGAGCACCTCGACATGCTGATGGTCTGCCACCACCTGAAGCCGTCGATCCCCGAAGACCTCGCGTTCGCGGAGTCCCGCATCCGCGCCGAGACCATCGCGGCCGAGGACGTGCTCCACGACCTCGGGGCCATCAGCATGATGTCGTCCGACTCGCAGGCGATGGGCCGCATCGGCGAGGTGATCATTCGCACCTGGCAGACGGCCGACAAGATGAAGCAGCAGCGCGGCGCGCTGCCCGGCGAGACGCCGGGCGACGACAACCGGCGCGTGAAGCGTTACGTCGCGAAGTACACGATCAACCCGGCCATCGCCCACGGCGTCGCCGATCACGTCGGATCCGTCGAGGCCGGCAAGTTCGCCGACCTGGTGATCTGGAAGCCGGCCTTCTTCGGCGTGAAGCCCGAGCTGGTGGTCAAGGGCGGGATGATCGCGTGGGCGGCCATGGGCGACGCCAACGCCTCGATCCCCACACCCGAGCCCGTGCTGATGCGCCCGATGTTCGGCGCCTACGGCCGCGCGCTCGCGTCGACCTCTCTCACGTTCGTCTCCGCCGCCGCGCTGGCCGCGAACGTTCCGCAGCGGCTCGGTCTCGCGCGGCGGGCCGTCGCGGTCTCGCGCTGCCGCACGATCGGCAAGCGCGACATGATCCACAACGACGCGCTCCCACGCATCGAGGTGGACGCCGAGACCTACGAGGTCCGCGCCGACGGCGAGCTGCTGACGTGCGAGCCGGCGCGCGTTCTTCCCATGGCTCAGCGGTATTTCCTGTTCTGAGGTCAGCAGGAACTCGTTCACGAGCAAAACGAAACTTCTTGCGGAGGCCTTGCGGCAACGGGTAAAAGGGGCCAGGACTCACCGCGGGTTATCGCCACCTCACAGGACCTTTCGAACGCCACGTCGCCGCAGGTGAACTCCGTGTCCGTCGCCACGGTCCAGGCGGAGAGCAACACCGGCAACAACGGGGCGACGGACACCACGATCATCGCGGGCGCCGTCCAGGCCATTCCGACGCTCTCCGAGTGGGTCGTCATCGGCATGACATTGCTGCTCGTCGCCGTGGCCGTCCGGCGCGTCCGTCGGCGCACTCCGACTCGCGTGTAGAGCAGGCGTCGCCGAGGTTCGAGCCGTCGGCTTCGCACTGCCGCTGAACCGCGATGGAGCTGCGCAGAGGCATTCTGACGCAGTCCAAGTACGTATGCCTGATTGCGCTATGATGTATGCATACGGTTGAATTGCAGGAGGTCTTGATGGCGCGCGCTGCCGCACTCAAACGGAGGGCATTCTTCGTCGATGAAGGGACGCTGCGCCGAGCCCGGAAGGCGCTCGGCGTGGCGACCGACGCGGAAGTCGTTCGGCTGTCCGTTGGCCGTATCGCTGAAATGGACGAGTTCTGGCGATTCATGCGGCGAAACCGGCGTGTGCTGCCACCTGGGAGTTTCCGGACGCCGTGACGTGGGCGATTCTGGACACCAGCATTTACATCGGTCACTGGGAGCGCGGACTGCATGAAGAGTTGCTCGCGGGCGTCCGGCGATCGTGCATCGTGCGCCATTCGGCGATCGTGTTGTCCGAACTGCGCCGCGGGGCCCGGACTCGACGCGCTCAGGACCTCGTCAACGGACTGTCTCGCCTCGCCGCGGTCCAGTGGGAACCAACCGCCGCGGACTGGTGGGAGGCGGGCCGGATCATCCGCGACATCGGTGATGAGCGAAGCTGGGGCTCGACGAAGCGTCGCGACTTTCAGAACGATACGCTCATCGCGCTCACCGCACGGCGTCATGGCGCCACCGTCGTCACCGTCAATCGGAACGATTTCGAACTCCTTGCACGCGCCGTGAGGATCACCGTGATCCTGGCCTGACGGCATGGTTTATCGGACATGACCGAGCCCACCGTGATCGTCACGCAGCCGCACGTGCACGTGCACGACGCGGATCTCTCGCGGCTCGAGCGCGACGCGCTGGTCCTGACCGCCGAGGAACGGCGATGGGGACGGCGCCGCGTGACGACCGAGAAGGGACGCGAGCTGGCGCTGGCGCTGCCGACGGGCAGCGCGCTCGTGCCGGGGGCGATCCTGCACGTGGCCCGCGACTTCTACGTGGTGATCGAGGCGGCGAGCGAGCCCGTGCTCGCGATCATGCCGCGCTCGCGGGACGAGGCGTTGCGCGTGGCCTTCGAGGTGGGCAATCGGCACTTCACGCTGGCCATCGACGGCGACCGCCTGCTCGTGCCCGACGATCCCGCGATGGAGCAACTCCTGGAGCGCATCGAGGTGCCGTGGCGGCGAGAAAGCACTGTCTTCGTCCCTCTCGGTGCGGGCCACCGGCATGACTGATCTCACGTCGTTGATCGCGCTCCTGCAGTTCGCCGACGGCCTCTTTCCGTCGGGGGGATTCGCCCATTCCTTCGGCCTCGAAACGTACGCGCAGGAGGGGAAGATCCGTGACGCCGCGGGCCTGAGCGAGTTCGTTAGCACCCACCTCGAGGGCAGCGCGGGCCCGGCCGACGCCGTCGCCGCGGCGCTCGCCGCGCGTGCGGGCCAGGCCCGTGACCTGGACGCGTGCATCGAGCTCGATCGCGGTCTCGACGCGATGAAGACCGTGCCCGAATTCCGCGCGGCCAGTCGTCAGATGGGCCGACAGACCGCGCGCGCCGCGGCCGCCACGGCTCTCGGTCGCGCTCGCGCGACCGCCGGTGACGCCAGCGCGACCGCCGGTGGCGCCGGCCCGGGCGCCGGTCAACGCGAGGCGACGCTCGACGGCGAGGCGTTCGCCGAGAGACTCGCCGCCGCGATCGACGATGAGCTGACGCCCGGCCATCACGCGGTGGTCTTCGGCGCGGTCACTGGCCGCCACGGTGCGTCCCCTGAAGTCGCGGCGGCGGCGTTCCTCCAGTCCACCGCCGCGCTGCTCGTGGGGGCGGGCCTGCGCCTGCTCCCGATCGGCCAGCTCGACGGCCAGCGCGTGCTGGCTTCCATGCGTGAATCGATCGCGCGACTGGCGCGCCGCGCCGCCGCCGCCGGCGCGGACGACATGTGGAGCTTCACCCCCGGACTCGAGATCGCCGGCGTGCGCCACGCCGATCTCGAAGGAAGGCTGTTCCGCTCATGATTCCCCGTCCGCTCAAGATCGGCATCGGCGGCCCCGTCGGCTCGGGCAAGACCGCGCTGGCCGAGGCGCTGTGCCTGCGCCTGCGCGACCGCGTCGACATGGCCGTGATCACCAACGACATCTACACCCGCGAGGACGCCGAGTTCCTGGTCCGCCGCGGCGCGCTGCCGAAGGAGCGAGTGGTCGGGGTGGAGACCGGCGGCTGCCCGCACACCGCGATCCGCGAGGACGCCTCGGTGAACCTGGAGGCGGTGCGCGAGCTCGTGCGCGCGTTTCCCGGGCTCGAGCTGCTGCTGGTCGAGAGCGGGGGAGACAACCTTGCCGCCACCTTCAGCCCCGAGCTGGTCGACGCCACGATCTACGTGATCGACGTGGCGGAGGGCGAGAAGATCCCGCGCAAGGGCGGACCGGGCATCACGCGCTCCGATCTGCTCGTCATCAACAAGATCGACCTGGCGCCCTACGTGGGCGCCGACCTCGGGGTGATGGAGCGGGACGCGGGGCGCATGCGCGGCCGCCGCCCCTTCGTGTTCACCAACCTCAAGACCGGCGACGGCGTCGACGCGATCGTGGAATGGATCCAGTCAGAGCTGCTGCTCCCGGTGTGAATCCCGGCGCCGCGACGGCGCCGCGCGTGGGCCGCGACGGCGCCTTGCGGCTCGACGTCGAGCGTCGCGGCGACCGGAGCGTTCTTTCGCGCGCCCGCTTCACGCTGCCGCTCCAGGTGCTGGCGCCCCTGGCGATTTATGATTCCGCGGCCGTGGTCTCGATCCTCAATCCCACGGGCGGACTCGTCGGCGGCGATCGCCTGGCCATCGACGTCAACGTCGGCGTCGCCGCCCACGCCTGCTTCACCACACCCTCGGCGACCAAGGTCTACCGGACGACGGGCGAGCCGGCCGTGCAGGACGTCGCGCTGCGGGTCGAAGCGGGCGCGGTCTGTGAATGGGTTCCCGATCACACCATCCCCTTCGCGGGCTCGGCCCTTCGCCAGCGCATCACCGCGGAGGTCGGTGACGGCGCCGGGCTGATCCTCGTGGACGCGTTCGCGGCCGGACGTGTGGGTCGCGGCGAAGCGTGGGCCTTCCGGCTCCTCGACAGCGCGATCACGGTCCGCGACGCCAAGGGCTGGCTGCTGCGCGACCGCTTCGTGCTCGAGGCCGATGGGGCGCTCGATCCCCGCCGGCTCGGCGCCGCGGGAGGGCAGCCGTACTTCGCGTCGCTGGTCGTGGTGGCCGACGACGTGGACGCCTTTCGGTGTGAGGTGGCCGCGCGCTTTCCGCCGGAGGGCGACGTCGCCGTCGCCGCGGGCGCGCTGCCGCGGCGCGGCGCCCTCGTCCGGTGCCTGGCCCCGAGCGCCCCGCGTCTCCTCGACGCGCTCGACGCGCTCTGGGCCGCGGCTCGCCGCCACGCCCTCGCGCTGCCGCCACTCGCGCTCCGCAAGCCCTGAACGATGAATGACCTGACCGCTACCGCGGAAGTCGGGCGCGCTCGACGGGAAGGCTCCGCCCTCGAGGTGCTGTGGGTCGCGACGAAGCTGGGCTTGACCTCGTTCGGCGGGCCGATCGCTCACCTCGGGTACTTCCACGACGAGTACGTGCGTCGGAGGAAGTGGCTCGACGAGCAGAGCTACGCCGATCTCGTGGCGCTCTGCCAGTTCGCACCCGGCCCCACCAGCAGCAAGGTCGGCTTCTCGATCGGCCTGCTGCGCGCGGGCTACCGGGGAGGCCTCGCCGCCTGGGTCGGATTCACGCTGCCTTCGGCCCTGGCGCTGCTGCTGTTCGCCTACGGCGCCGCGGCGTTGAGCGGCCCCGTGGGCGTGGGGGTGCTGCACGGGCTCAAGCTCGTGGCCGTGGCCATCGTCGCCCAGGCCGTGTGGGGGATGGCGCGCGCGCTGTGCCCCGACCGCCCGCGCGCTTCGATCGCCGGCGTGGCCGCGGTGCTCGTGCTGCTCGGCACGTCGGCGTTTTCCCAGCTCGCCGCCATCCTGGTCGGCGCGATCCTCGGCGCGTGGCTCTGCCGTCCCAGCGGCGAGGTTCGCGCGGAGCACGCGCCGATCAAAGTCTCGCGCCGCGTGGGCGTGGCGGCGCTGGTCGCGTTCTTCGGGCTGCTCGTCGGGCTGCCGCTCCTCCGCGGCCTCACCGGATCCCAGGCCATCGCGATGGCGGACGCGTTCTACCGAGCGGGCGCGCTGGTCTTCGGCGGCGGGCACGTGGTCCTGCCGTTGTTGCGCGAGGCGGTGGTCGCGCCCGGCTGGGTCGGCGACGACGCGTTCCTCGCCGGCTACGGCGCGGCCCAGGCCGTGCCCGGTCCGCTCTTCACCTTCGCGACGTACCTCGGCGCGGTGATGGTCCCGACACCCAATGGTGTGGTCGGCGCGGCCCTCGGTCTGGTGGCGATCTTCTTGCCGGGCCTCCTGCTGCACCTCGGCACGCTCCCGTTCTGGGAGAGCTTTCGACGGCGCGCCGGGACGCAGGCCGTCATGCGGGGCATCAACGCGGCCGTCGTGGGGCTGCTGGGCGCGGCCCTGTATTCGCCCATCTGGACGAGCGCCGTGCGGGGACCGCGGGACTTCGCGGTCGCGCTGGTCGGGTTCATCCTGCTCGTGGGCTGGAAGGCGCCTCCGTTCGTCGTCGTCGCCGTGAGCGCGCTGGCCGGAGCCGCCTTCGCGCTCTTCTAG
>DATHGT010000086.1:0-2524 GCA_035317605.1 Candidatus Acidiferrum sp.
CGAGGGGCAGCGTGATGCGGAGCATCGTCCGCAGCCGGCCGGCGCCGAGGACCTGGGAGGCTTCCTCCATCGCGGGGTCCATGGACTTCATGACCGCGCCGATCATCACGAAGGCCACGGATCCCTCGAACAGCGCCATCACCCACGCGATGCCTCCCGGCGTGTTGATGTCGATCAGATGGCCGCTGCCGCCGAGCGCGCGCCAGAGCTGATTCACGAAGCCGCTGCTGGCCGAGCCGATGAGGGCCCAGGCCAAGGCACCCATGAGCGGGGTCACGTAGTACGGCATGGCCATGAGCTGCTCGAACGCCGCGCGGCCGGGAACGTTCGTGCGGGACAGGATCCACCCCATCGCGAATCCGACGACCACGGCGAGGATCGTGGCCACCCCGGCCACGAGCAGCGTGTTGCCGAAGATGTGGGCGTAGCGAGGGAGGCCCGCGAAGTTGTCGAGCCCGTACGCTTCCGGTGGTCGAGCCTGCGGGTCACCGACGCTCAGCGACGCCTGGATCAGGTACGCGATTGGATACAGCACGAGGACGGCCGCGCCGCCGCCCACGACCAAGCTGACGAGCCGCGGGCCCGGCCACCACGACCGGGCCCGCGAAATACGCGAGATAGAGGAGCGCCCCGGGTCCCCCGGGGCGTGACGAACGCCCGGGGGGCTTGGGGGGCGCCCGGAGCCCCCCATGTTCACCGTTCACAATCCCATCAGGGCGTTCCACTCTTTGACAAACGTCGCGTGACTCGCCACGTAGTCGTTCCAGTCCGTCGGGAAGAGCAGCTTGAAGTCCGAGAGTTTCTTGCCGGTGGGCATCGGCCCGACGTCGGGCCGGACGGAACCATAGAGCAGGATCTTCTGGTTCTGGTAGATCTGCTGGCCGCGCCGGGACATCGCCCAGTCGACGAAGAGGCGGGCGGCCTGCGGGTGCGGCGCCTTGTTGACGACGCCGATGTAGATGGCGATGGCCGGCATGCCCTCGGGCGGCGCCACGAACTCGATCTCCGCGCCCTTTTCCTGATAGAGCGTGTAGCCGGCGTACTCGGCGAGGGCGCAGATCCGATCCTCGCCCTTGGCCAGCCGGTCGAACAACTGGGCGCGCGCGTCGAAGCCCTTGGGCCGCAGCTTGGCGAACTCCTGCCAGAAGTCGTTACCGTACATCTTGCGCAGGATGTACCACTGCGCGTGCTGCATGCCCGAGGTGGCGAGCTTGGCGCTGATCCCGTCCTTGAACGCCGGATTGACGATGTCCTTCCACGTCTTCGGCGCCTGCTCGGGCTTGACCTTGGCGCGGTGATACGAGATGCCGGCGAAGCTCACGCCGGGCACGCCGTAGTAACCGGCCGGGGTCGACTGGTATTCGGGCTTGTAGGCCGCGTACTCCGGTGACGGGTACTGCTCCCAGCCGCCCTTCTTCTGGAAATCGACGGCCGGCGAGATGTCGGACAGCTGCAGCACGTCGACGCCGAAGCGCCCGGCCGACCGCTCCGCCGTGATCTTGGCGTAGAGCGCACCGGTCTGCAGGCGCACGTAGCTGGTCTTGATCTTCGGAAAGTCCTTCTTGAACGCATCGAGGAGGACCGCGATGCCGGCCTCGCCGTCGTGGCCGTAGTAGACGACCTCGCCCTCCTGCTCGGCCTTGGCGACGTCGGCTCCGGTCTGGAAGTCGAGCACCTTGGTGGCGCGCGGCTGGGCCGAGGCGAGGAACGGGCGCATCGCGAAGGGCACGGCCGTGGCGGTGAGCGCTCCGGTTCGCAGGAAGCGGCGGCGAGTGATCACGAGGTTTCTCCTTTCAGAGAGACGGCTCGCCGAGCGAGAGCATCAACCGGTTGGCCCAGTTGAAGAACGCGGCGGCGTGGATGACGTCGGAGACGGCCAGATCGTCGAGGCCGGCCCGACGCAGGCGGTCGACGTGCTCGGGACCGAACGCCATCGGGGTTACGGTCAGCGCCACCGAGGCCGCCACGATCGCGTTCCAGCGCTCGCCGAGATCGGCGCCGACGCCCTCGTCGAGCAGGCGCTGGACGTCGGCCTCGCGCTTCGAGTAGGTCGCGGCGTGGCGCGAATGCACGGACGCGCAGTAGACGCATCCGTTGAAGCGAGACGTCGCGGCGGCGGCGAGCTCGCGCTCGGCCCGCGGGAGGCCGGCGTCCGGGTTGTAGAAGATGTCCTTGTCGGTGCGCGTCCTCGCTTCCAGCGCGTCGGGATCGCGGGCGAGGAGGCGGAAGTACGGCGACTTCACCCGCGCGGCGTCCACCAGACTCGCCAGGTGGCGCTCGGTCATCGCGTCGATCGCCAGGGGTTCGAGCCAGGGAAGCCATTCGAGCTGGGCTCGGGTGAAGGCCACGGGAGCCGTGTGATCAGGCGGAGTCAGGACGGTATCGGCCATGTGAGACCTCGCGTGTCAGGGGCGGCCGGCCAGGGTGCGCAATCCGGTCACCACCCGAATCTGAAACGACAGGAAGGCGACGATCTGCGAGAGCGTCACGATATCGGTCGTGGACCAGCCGGCGTCCAGCAGCG
>DATHGT010000087.1:0-7892 GCA_035317605.1 Candidatus Acidiferrum sp.
CGACTCCAGCGGCTTGACCAGGTAGTCGGCGGCGCCCAACCGAACCGCCTCGACCGCGGACTCGATGGTGCCGTAGGCCGTCATCACGATCACCGCGAGGTCGGGATGCTCGGCGCGCACGCGCCGGACCAGGTCGACGCCATCCATGCCCGGCAGGCGCTTGTCGGTCAGCACGAGATCGACGTCGTCTCCCTTGAGGGCATCGAGCGCCTCCTCCCCGCTGGGGGTGACCACCACGTCGTACCCGGCCACCTCCAGCGTCCGCTGGAGCGGGCGCAGGAAGATCTCGTCGTCCTCGACAATCAGAATTCGACGCTTCATCAGGTCCCCCTATCCGACTTCGACCGGCGCCGCCAGACCGGCGCGGGGAATGACGAGCCGGACCGTCGTCCCCTCGCCGGGCACGCTCTCGATCTCGATCTCGCCGCCGTGCAGATCCATGATCTTCTTCACGATCGCCATGCCGAGACCGGTGCCCGTGGGCTTGGTGGTGAAGAAGGGCAGGAAGATCTTGTCGCGATCCTCGGCGGTCATGCCCACGCCGTTGTCGCTGACTTCCACCACGGCCGCCGTGCCCCGGCCGTAGAGCGCGACGTCCACGCGGCCGTCGGCCCGGCGCTCCGTGGCCTCCAGCGCGTTCTTCATCACGTTGGCGAACACCTGGCGCAGGCGCGGGCCATCGACGCTGGCCGACACCGCGCCGTCGAGCCGGCGCACGGTGACCCGCGCGTGGTGTGGCTCGCCCTCGGCCTGAGCGCTCTCGACCACGGGACCGAGGATGCGGTCGAGCCGGTAGTCCTGACAGTCCAGGCGCGTGTCGCGCGCGTAGTCGAGGAGATCGCTGATGATCGACTCGATCTCGACGATTCCGGAGAGGATCGATTCCGCCATCTCGCGCGGGATGCGCTCGCCGCTGACCTCGCCCGACGAGAGCAGGCGTGTCGCCATCTTGATGCCGCCCAGCGGGTTGCGGATCTCGTGGGCCACGCCGGCCGCCATCTCGCCGAGCGAGGCCAGCTTCTCGCGCTGGATCAGCCGCTGCTGGGTCGCCACCTGCTCGGTGAGGTCGCGCAGCACGCCGACCGTGCCCAGCGGGACGCGCTGGGGATCGAAGACGCAGGAGATCGCCAGGTGCGCCGGGAACCGGTGCCGGCCGCGGGTGAGCCCGCTGACGCTGCCCCGCCAGGCCCGGCCCTCGGCGACCGCGCGCTCGATGGCCCCGCCCACCCGGCGCCGATCGCCCTCGCCGAGGATGTCGAGATAGGTCAGGACCGGCGCCTCCGTCGCGGTCAGCCCCAGCAGCCGGCGGCCCGCCGCGTTGACGGTGATCAGGCGTCCGTCGACGTCGGTCGTGAAGATGCAATCGTCCACGCTCTCGACCACGGACGCGAGCAGCCGCTCGCTCTTCCGCAACGAGCGCTGCATGTCCTGGAACGACTCCACGAGCTGCCTGGCCTCTCCCTGGGAGATCGTGAAGCGATCCTCGATGATGTAGCGGGCGGCGGCGGCCCCCAGCGACGCGGTGAGCAGGCGCTCGACGCGGATCCTGAGGTCGAGGAGATCGGGCAGGGTCAGCTCGCGCGGGGCCTTGTCGTCGAGGAGCTGGCCGAGGATCTCGTCGGCCTCGTCGGCGGGGAGATAGAGATGGATGAGCCGCTCCAGCTCGGAGACCGAGAGGACCGCCGGCGTCCGGCTCGGCTCGCTCACCGCGCCGCCCACGAACGCGGCGGCCTGGCTCCGCTCGTCGGCGTCCTGGGTGGTCAGCACCGAGACCAGCAGGTAGGCGCCGACGTTGAAGAACAGCGACCAGAAGACGCCGTGGCTAAGCGTGTCGAAGCCGGACAGACCGAAGAGGGCCACCGGACTGAGCCACGTCACGGCAAAGGGCCCCTGCGCCAGCAGCGAGGACGGGACCACGCCTTCCTTGACGAGCGCGGGCAGGATCAGCGTGTAGAACCACAGCGCGAAGCCGAGCGAGATTCCCACGAACGCGCCCTTGCGGGTGCCGCGACGCCAGTAGAGCCCGAGCAGCGCGGCCGGCGCGCACTGGGTGACCGCGATGAACGAGAGCAGGCCCATCTCGACGAGCAGGAGCTGGCCCGCTTCCATGCGGGCCCACGCGTAGCCGAGCGTGACGACCACGAGGATGCCCAGGCGCGTCGAGTTCAGGCTCGCCCAGTAGACCTCCTCGAACCGCCGGCCGCGCAGGATGAAGGGCAGCAGGATGTCGTTGGAGATCATCTTCGAGAGCGCGAGCGAGTCGACCACGATCATGGCCGTGGCCGCGGAGAACCCGCCGAGGAAGACGACCACAGCGACGGCGTGGGCCTCGGCCTTGAGGGGCAGGGCCAGGATGAAGCTGTCGGCGACGGCGGCGTTGCCGAACGTCAAGAGGCCGCCGAGCGCGATGGGCAGCACGAACAGGTTGATGACCAGCAGGTAGAGGGGAAAGGCCCAGGCCGCCGTGCGCACGTCCTGCTCGCGCGGGTTCTGCACCACCAGCACGTGGAACTGGCGGGGCAGCAGCATGACCGCGGTCATCGAGATCAGGAGCATCGCCCCCCAGCGCGTGTAGGAGGCGGCCGGCGGCGCGTCGAGGACCAGCAGCCGCGACCACTCCGGGTGCGCGGCCACGCGGGCGAAGATCGTGGTGAAGCCGTCGAAGATTCCCCACGTCACGAACGCGCCGACCAGCACGAAGGCCACGAGCTTGACCACGGACTCCACCGCCACCGCGGTCATCAGGCCGGTCTGGTGCTTGGTGAAGTCGAGGTTCCGGGCGCCGAAGAGGATGCCGAAGACCCCGAGGGTGACCGCGACCAGCAGCGTGGGGTCGAAGCCCGACAGCACCGAGTCGCCGCCGATCATCATCTTGAACGAGGCCGAGACGGCCTTCAGCTGAAGCGCGATGTACGGGATCATCCCGCACACCACCAGGGCGGCCACCAGGGTGCCCAGCGGCGACGACTTGCCGTACCGGCTGGCGATGAAGTCCGAGATGGTGGTGATCCGCTGCTCCTTGGCCACCCGCACCAGCTTGCGCAGCACGGTCGGCCACAGGAGGGCCACCAGCGCCGGCCCGAGATAGATGGTCAGGAACTCGAGGCCGCGGTTGGCGGCGAGCCCGACGCTGCCGTAGAAGGTCCACGCCGTGCAGTAGACGGAGATCGCCAGCACGTAGGTCACGGTGCGGAAGGGCGGGGTCTGCAACCGGCGGGAGTAGCGCTCGGCGATGGCGGCGACGAGGAAGAGGAACAACAGGTACGCGAGCAGGATGCCCCCGAGCGAGGCGTCGGCGTGCCAGTTCACGGGTCGTCCCCCCCCGCGCGCGCCGCCACCCAGGCCAGCACCCCGACGATGGCGGCCCACACCAGGAAGAGGTAGAGGACGAGCGACGGGACGCCCCCGACGAGCGCGGGTCGGTTGGCGATGCTGAGCAGCGGCCACACCAGCAGCGCCCCGAACACGAGGAAGCAGGCCGAGAGGAGGTCCCTGGCCTTCACGGCTCCGGCGGACTCGTCAGGCGCCGGTGCCCCGCGCCGCCGCGCCGCGCGGGCGCCGCCGCGCCACGCCCGTCTTGATCGCCGCCTCGGCCACCGCCGCCGACACGGCGGGCACCACGCGCGCATCGAACATCGACGGGGTGATGTATTCCTCGGACAGCTCGCTCTTGGCCACGATGCCGGCCAGCGCGTGGGCCGCCGCGAGCTTCATCTCGTCGTTGACGCTGCGGGCCCGCACGTCCAGCATGCCGCGGAAGAAGCCCGGGAAGCAGCACGAGTTGTTGATCTGGTTCGGATAGTCCGACCGCCCGGTGGCCATCACCCGCACGTACGGACCGGCCTCCTCGGGCTGGATCTCGGGGGTGGGATTGGCCATGGCGAACACGATCGCGTCCCGGTTCATGGCCTTGACGTCCTTGAGCGAGACCACGCCGGGACCGGAGAGGCCGATGAAGATGTCGGCGCCTTGCAGCGCGTCGCCCGCGGTGCCCCGCACCCGCTTGGGGTTGGTGTGCTCGGCGAACCACGTCTTCATCGAGTTCATGTTCTCCACGCGGCCCTGGTAGATGGCGCCCGCGCGGTCGCACCCGATGATGTGACGGGCCCCGGCCCGCATGAGGAGCTTGGCGGTGGCGATCCCGGAAGCGCCCGCGCCGGTGAAGACGATGCGGACGTCGGCGAGCTTCTTCTTCACGATCTTCAGCGCGTTGAGCACGGCGGCCAGGACCACCACCGCGGTGCCGTGCTGGTCGTCGTGGAAGACCGGGATGTCGAGGTCGCGCTGCAGGCGCTCCTCGATCTCGAAGCAGCGGGGGGCCGAGATGTCCTCGAGGTTGATGCCGCCGAACACCGGCGCGATGGCCTTGACGATCATCACGATCTCGTCCACGTCCTTGGTGGCCAGGCAGATCGGAAACGCGTCGACGCCGGCGAAGTCCTTGAAGATGAGGGCCTTGCCTTCCATCACGGGCTGAGCGCCGCTGGGACCGATGTCGCCGAGGCCGAGCACGGCCGAGCCGTCGGTCACCACCGCCACCGTGTTGTGCTTGATGGTCAGCGTGTAGGCCTTCTCGGGATCGTGGTGGATGGCCATGCACACGCGGGCGACGCCGGGCGTGTAGGCCATCGAGAGATCGTCGCGGTTCTTCACCGGGATCTTGCCCTTGACCTCGATCTTGCCGCCGAGGTGCATGAGGAAGGTCCGGTCGGAGACGTTGATGACGCTCACCCCGGCCACCGCGCGGATACGGTCGACGACCTGCTGGCCGTGGCGGTCGTCACGCGCCTTGAAGGTGATGTCGCGGGTCATGGTGCCCTTGCCGACCTCGACCAGATCGATGGCGCCGATGTCGCCGCCGGCCTTGCCGATCGCGGACGTGACCTTGCCCAGCATGCCGGGCGTGTTCTTGATCTCCAGCCGTACGGTCTGGCTGTAACTCGCGCTGGGAGCGTTGACCATGATTCCTCCAACTGGCAGGACTGACGGACCCCACCGAATGGCCACGGATTTTAGCACTGGGAGGGGGCTTCGTGGCCGTCGCGTTGCGGGTGCCGGAGCGCACGTAGTAGGCTCGGTGCATCCGGTCTCGAGGAGAGCGTGGATGATCGACGTCAAAACCGCCGACCGCGAATTGCAGTTCTACATTCGCCCCCAGACGTTTCCCGTGGCGATCCGCATGCTCGGCCCCGGCGAGGAGATTCCCGAGCGGGCCCGCCGGCCCGCCCGCGATTTCAAGAAGCTCAGCATGAACTGCCAGGTCATCGACATGGCGCGCCGGTACGGCTGGATGATCGCGCTCACCCGGGAGGACAGCATCTGCTCGCTCGGCATCGCGGCCATGGGCTTCGAGAAGCTGACTCACCTGCACAACTCGGGAACGCTCTGCGAGGGCATGTACACGGAGACCAAGGAAGGCGGGCAACGATCGGAAGCGGCGATCGACCGGTTCACCCCCGGCCAGTATCACGCGCTGCTGGTGGCCCCCCTCGACCGCACCACGTTCGAGCCGCACCTAGTCTGCATCTACGCCAACTCCGCCCAGGTGATGCGGCTGACCCAGGCCGCGCTGTGGAAGCGCGGCGGCAAGCTCACGTCCTCCTTCGGGGGACGCGTCGATTGCGCCGAGGTGATCGTCACGACCATGCGGACCGACCGTCCGCAGGTGATCCTGCCCTGCTCCGGCGACCGGATCTTCGGCCAGACCCAGGACCACGAGATGGCCTTCACGATCCCCTGGAACCAGATGGAGGAGATCGTCGAGGGCCTCAAGGGCACCCACGACGGCGGCATCCGGTATCCGATCACCCAGTTCATGGAATACGAGGCGAAGCTGCCGGCCAAGTACATGGAGGTCAACCGCTTCTGGGACGCCGAGAAAGGCAAGGCGCCCTACTCGAACCGTGAACGCGTGGTCGCCGCCTACAAGCGCTCGTTCGCCGACCGGGTGCCCGTCTACCCGATCGTGGCCTCGTTCGCGGGGACGCTCGACGGACTCAGCATCGAGGAGTACTGCACCGACGTGCCCAAGGCGATCACCGCCATGCTCAACTACCACGAGCGGTACCAGCCCGACGTCGTGCTCGCGTACAACGATCTCGCCAAGGAAGCGGAAGCGTTCGGCTGCCGGGTGAAGTACTCGGACTACGTGGTGCCCTCGATCGACGGCCACGTGCTGGACGAGGACAAGGGCAAGCTCGCCTCGATCGCGATGCCCGACCCGTACAAGACCGCGCGCCTGCCCGGCTTCCTCGAGCAGTGCGAGGCGCTGGTCAAGGCCAAGCTTCCCACGGCCACCGGCGCCGTGGCCGTCGGGCCGTGGACGATCGCGATGCTCCTGCGCAATCCGGAAACCATGCTGCTCGACACCTTCGAGGATCCGCAGTTCATCCACGATCTGATGCGGGTGACCACCGACTTCTGCAAGGTGTGGGGCGAGGCCATCGCCAAGACCGGGATCGGGCTCTCGTTCTCGGAGCCGACGGCGTCGATCAGCCTGATCTCTCCCGACAACTATCGGGACTTCGTGGCCCCGTACCACAAGGAGTTGGTCGACCACTTCAAGGCCAAGAAGGTCGGCGTCACCACCCACATCTGCGGGACCACGTATCCGATCTTCGAGGACCTGATCGGGTGCGGGTTCACCACGATCTCGTTCGATCTCGACCAGCAGGGCGATCCCGGACTCTACGTCGACCAGCTCGAGCGGTTCATGCAGGTGTCGCACGGCCGGGCCGTAGCCATCGGCAACGTCGACGCCACGAAGTTCGAGAAGACGTCGAAAGAGGCGATGTACGCCGACGTCAAGCGCTGCGTGGACACCGCAGCCCGCCACTCGGCCTTCATCCTGTCGACGTCCTGCGAGATCCCGCCCCGCTCGGACCCCGAGGCCGTCCGCTGGTTCATGGACGCGGCGCACGAGTACGGGCGTTACGAGCGGATTCTGTAGGTTGGGTGCTGCGCGACGCATTGTTTAGGTTGGGGGGTGCGCGACGCACCCCCCAACCCCCCTGTTCGCGTGAGCGATCGAGCTGAGGCTCGATCGCATCTGCGCACAACCGGTAAAACATCTCCGCAGACAAACGATGAAAAACGAAGGGCTCGCCGGAGGCGGCGAGCCCTTGGGATCAGCGCGAGTTGGGGTGACTTACCAGCGGACGGGCTTGGACGGGCGATGGGCGTAACCGCTTTCGCGTCCGCCGCCGCCACCCGGACGTCCACCGCCCGGACGTCCACCACCCGGACGCCCGCCACCACCGCCGCCGCCACCGGTGCGCGGCGCCTGTGGGTTCGAGATCTCGACCGTGATGCGACGTCCATCGAGCTCACGGCCGTTGAGCTGGGAGATCGCGTTATTCGCTTCCTCGGTGCCCTCCATCTCCACGAAGCCGAAACCCCGTGACTGTCCGGAGAACCGGTCGGTGATGACCGTCGCCGACAGGACGTTGCCGCACTGGGCGAAGTACTCACGAAGCCCTTCGCTGGTGGTGGAGTACGAGAGACCGCCGATGTACAGTTTTGCCGCCATAGGATTCCTCCTCGAACTTTCTTCCGCTACCGTTCACGCCTCGCGAACGCGGAAGAGCGTTTTCTCGGAGGCGAGGTCCCACCGACCACGGCGGACATTTACAAGTGTACACGCCGCCCCCCACGCCGCAAGCGAGTGAGAAAATGGGTGGTGCGAGACGAGTGAAAAACATGGGGGGTGCGAGACGCACCCCCCAAATCCCCCTGTTTCGCTTACGCGATCGAGTTGGGCTCGATCGCACCCGCAGAGAGGGCGTTCGGATGCTGAGCGCCCTCAGCTACGCTGGGGCGCTCAGCGATCACGCGAACGGCTTCAGTAACTCGTCGGGCGTGACCGGCGAGGAAACGACTTGAAATCCGGCGAG
>DATHGT010000088.1:0-24462 GCA_035317605.1 Candidatus Acidiferrum sp.
ATCACGTGCGCGACCCCGATCATCATGGCCGAGCCCATGGGCTTCTACAAAAAGCACGGGCTCAACGTGCAGGTGTTCAAGGCGTCGAGCTGGGCGATGATCCGCGACCTGTCGATCAATGGCGAGACCGACGCCACCCACATGCTCTCGCCGATGCCGCTGGCCATCAGCATGGGCGTGGGCTCGCAGTCCACGCCCTACGTGATGCCGGCGGTGGAGAACATCAACGGACAGGCCATCACGCTGGCCACCAAGCACAAGGGTGTGAAGAGTGCCGCCGACATGAAGGGTTTCAAGCTGGCGGTGCCGTTCGACTACTCGATGCACAACTTCCTGCTCCGCTACGTGCTGGCCGAGTCCGGCGTCGACCCGGACAAGGACGTGCAGATCCGCGCGGTGCCGCCGCCGGAGATGGTCGCGAACCTGCGCGCCGGCAACCTCGACGGCTATCTCGGGCCCGATCCGTTCAACCAGCGCGCGGTCTTCGAGGAGATCGGCTTCATCTGGATGCTCTCGAAGGACATCTGGCCAGGCCATCCGTGCTGCGCGTTCGCGGCCAAGCGCGAGTTCGCCGAGAAGGCCCCCAACACGTTCAAGGCGCTGCTGAACGCGATCGTCGACGCCACCCAGCACGCCCACGACAAGACCAACCGCAAGGCCATCGCCGCCGCCATCGCGCCGCGCAATTTCCTGAACCAGCCCGTGGAGGTGCTCGAGCAGGTCCTCACCGGCGCCTATCCCGACGGGCTCGGCAACACGAAGAACGTGGCCGACCGTATCGATTTCGACCCGTTCCCGTACCACTCGATGGCCGTGTGGATCCTCACCCAGATGAAGCGCTGGGGCTACGTGAAGGGCGACGTCGACTACAAGAAGATCGCCGCTGAGGTATTCCTCACGTCGGCCTGCCGCGACGCCATGAAAACAGTCGGCCAGAAGGCCCCGGAGACCAACGCGATCAAGCACACGTTCGTGCTCGGCAAGACCAAGATCTTCGACCCCGACAAGGCGGACGACTACCTCAAGACGTTCGCCATCCGGCGGGCGTGAGCGCGCTCGTGAATCGTGAGCGCCTCCGCGTCGTCTGCTACTCGCTGCTGCTCGCGGTGATCTTTCTCGCGATCTGGCAGGCGTCGGTAGCCGGCAACAAGCCGGGCAAGGGCCTGCCGGGACCGGCCGCGGTCGCGGGCACCGCGGCCGAGATGCTGGCCAACCCGTTCTACGACCGCGGCCCCAACGATAAGGGGATCGGGCTTCAGTTCCTCTCGAGCCTGGGGCGGCTTGCCATTGGTTATCTCACCGCGTCGGTGACGGCGATCCTGCTCGGCGTCTTCCTCGGGCTCTCGCCGACGCTCTATCGCGCCGTGAACCCCTACGTGCAGATCCTCAAGCCCATCTCGCCGCTGGCCTGGATGCCGCTGTTCCTCTACACGATCAAGGACTCGGCGTGGGCGGCCGTGCTCGTGATCTTCATGTCGTCGCTGTGGCCGACCCTTGCCAACACGGCCTTCGGCGTCGCCACGATCAAGCGCGACTATCTGAACGTGGCGGCGATCCTCCAGCTCTCGTGGTGGCGCCGGCTCATCACCGTGATCCTGCCGGGAGCGGCACCGGCCGTCGTCGCCGGCCTGCGAATTTCCATCGGCAGCGCCTGGGTGGCCATCGTGGCCGCGGAGATGCTGATCGGCGGTACCGGGGTCGGCTACTTCGTGTGGAACGAGTGGAACAACCTGCAGCTCACCAGCGTGATCTTCGCGATCCTCGCCATCGGCCTCATCGGCGTGCTCCTCGACGCCGGGCTGGGGAAGCTCTCACGCCGCTTCGCCTTCTCGGACTGAGCATGACGTTTCTCGAGATCGACCACGTGACGAAGCACTTTCCGGCGCCCGACGGCCGAGGCGCGCTCTGCGTGTTCCGCGACGTCGCCTTCGCGCTCGACGCGGGCGAGTTCCTGACCATGGTCGGGCACTCCGGGTGCGGCAAGTCGACGCTGCTCAACATCGTTGCCGGGCTCGAGCGGCCGAGCGCGGGCGGCGTGGTTCTCGAGGGGCGCGAGATCAAGGGGCCCGGCATCGACCGCATGGTGGTCTTCCAGAACTTCGCGCTGATGCCGTGGCTGACCGTCTTCGACAACGTGCGGGTGGCGGTGCGCGCGGCCCATCCGAGCTGGCGGACCGCCCGGGTGACGGAGTGGGTGCAGCGCTACGTCGACATGGTGGGCCTCGGCGGCGCCGAGCAAAAGCGGCCAGCCGCGCTCTCGGGCGGCATGCGCCAGCGCGTCGGTCTGGCCCGCGCGTTCTCCACGGAACCCAAGGTGCTGCTGCTCGACGAGCCCTTCGCCCAGATCGACGCGCTCACCCGCGGCGTCATCCAGGACGAGCTGGTCCGGATGTGGACGGCCAGCCGGAACACGGTCTTCATGGTCACCCACGACGTCGACGAGGCGATCCTGCTCTCCGACCGGATCGCGCTCATGACCAGCGGCCCGGACGCGCGGTTGGCCGAGATCATCGACGTGAAAATCCCACGGCCGCGCACGCGGGCCGAGCTCATCGACGACCCCGAGTACCTGCGCTTGCGCACCCACATCCTGCACTTTCTGATGGAAGTCGGACGCCGCTCGCCCGTGCAGGATGAAGTCGCGGCCAGCACCGGTCGCGCACCCGTGCTCACGCGCCCGACATAGACACTCTGCGAAGGAGGAGAGGAAAATGGACCGAACGGCCGCGCTCCAAGCGATCAGGAACGCCCGCCAAACTCGCGGGATCAGCTACGACGACCTCGCGAAGGCCATCGGCACCAAGGACGCGACGTATCTCGCGGCCGCGCTGCACGGCCAGCATCGACTCAACGCCGAGGAGGCCAAGAAGCTGGCCGAGGCGGTCGGCGTCGATGCCGAGACGGCCATGGTCACCACGGCCATGCCGCTGCGCACGGACTTTCCGCTCACCACCGATCCGTTCAAGTATCGGCTCATGGAGCTGGTGGGCGTCTACGGCGACGCCCTGCGCGACCGGTGCAACGAGCTGTTCGGCGACGGCATCCTCTCGGCGATCGACTGTGTCGTGAAGCTCGAGAAGAAGGGTGAGCGCGGCGTGCTTACCATCGACGCGAAGTTCCTCCACTACAAGGAGTACTAGTCTTGGCGGAGGCGAGCGGGACCGCGGCGACGAGCGTGATCATGAATACCGTTCCGGCGCTCGCCGAAGAGCTGCTGGGCTCGCGGCCCGGGGACGTGTACCGGGCCGCCGTGGCGATCATCGAGCGCCCGCTGCTGGCCCACGTGCTGGCGGCCACGGGCGGCAACCAGCTCCGGGCCGCACGCTTGCTCGGCTTGAACCGCAACACGCTCCGCAAGCGCTGCCGCGAGCTCGGCCTCGACCTCCCGCGCTCGCCCGCTTCCGCCGTGGGCTGATCGGCCACACCGTTCGCGCGCGGGCTTCGCCGGATCGCCGCCCGGCCGAGGAGCTTGTCAACCCGCGGTGAACGCGGTATCACCGGCACACGTCCGTCTTCACAAACTCCGCGAGAGGAGTGCTCCCGTGGGCCGACTGATCCGAAGCCTCGGCGCTGGTGTCCTGCTCTTCTCCGCCTGGAATCCCCTCGTGGCGTCGCCCGCCGTCGCGGCGCCCGAGGGGCAGATGATCCTCGCCCAGACCATCTCGATCGCGCCGCGCTGGTTCGATCCGGCCGACGCGGAAGGGATCATCACCCCGTTCATCTTCTACTACGCGATGCACGACGCGCTGGTGAAGCCGATGCCGGGCAACCCGCTCACCCCGTGCCTGGCCGAGTCGTGGACGGTGTCCGCGGACGGACTCACGTACGAGTTCGTGCTGCGCCGGGGCGTGCGGTTCCACAACGGCGATCCGGTGACGGCCGAGGACGTCAAGTTCTCGTTCGAGCGGTACCGGGGGGCGGCGGCCCGCATGTTCAAGGATCGGGTGAGCGCGGTGGAGATCGTCGATCCGCAGCGCGTGCGCTTTCGCCTGTCGCGTCCATGGCCGGACTTCATGGCCTTCTACGGCACGCCGACCACGGGCGCGGGGTGGATCGTCCCCAAGCGGTACGTCGAGAAGGTCGGCGAGGACGGCTTCAAGAAGGCCCCGGTTGGCGCCGGCCCCTACAAGTTCTCCGCGTTCAAGCCGGGCGTCGAGCTGGTGCTGGAGGCCAACGAGCAGTACTGGCGCAAGGTGCCGCACATCAAGACCGTGATCATCCGCAGCGTCCCCGACGAGACCACGCGCCTGGCCATGCTGAAGCGGGGCGAGGCTGACGTTTCCTACCTCTTCCGGGGGGCGCTCGCCGAAGAGGTCCGTCGCAGCCAGGGACTGACGCTCAAGCCGTACTACCTGCCGCTGCCCTTCTGGCTGATGTTCGCCGAGCAGTGGGACTCGAAGTCGCCGTGGGCGGACCGCCGCGTGCGCCTGGCCGCCAACCTGGCCATCGACCGGAACGCGATCAATCAGGCCGAGACCCTCGGCCTGTCGAAGCTCACCGCGAGCATCATCCCCCAGCGCTTCGAGTTCTACTGGCCGGCACCGCTCTATGCTCACGATCCCGCGAAGGCCAGGCAGCTGCTGGCCGAGGCGGGATATCCCAACGGCTTCGACGCGGGATCGATGGCCGCGGACCTCACGTTCGTCTCCCTCGCGGAAGCGATCGCGAACGATCTCGGGGCCGTGGGCATTCGCGCGACCCTCCGGCCCCTGGAGCGCGCGGCGCTGTTCAAGGAGTATCAGGACAAGCGCCTCAAGCACCTGTTCCTGGCCTCCAGCGCCGCCTTCGGGAACGCGGCCAGCCGGCTCGACGCGTTCGTGGCGTCGGGGGGCCTGTTCACCTACGGGACGTATGCGGACATCGAGGGGCTCGTCCGCGAGCAGGCGACCGAGCTGGACCGGGGCAAGCGCGAGGCAATCCTCCACCGGATCCAGCAGCTCATGCACGACAAGGCGATGTTCGCGCCGATCTTCGAGCTGGCCAGCCTCGGCGCGTATGGGCCGCGCGTCGCCGAATCGGGACTCGGATTGATCCCGAGCATGGCCGCGTCCGCGCCTTATGAAGACCTCAAGTTGAAGGGCAAGTGATGGCGCCGGCGCCGTTCACGATCGCGGTCCCCGATAGCGTGCTCGCCGATCTGCGTGAGCGGCTCGCGCGGGTGCGCTGGCCGGACGAAGCGCCGGATGCGGGGTGGCGCTACGGGACCGACCTCGCGTACATGAAAGCGCTGGTCGCGTACTGGCGCGACGGCTACGACTGGCGAAAGAACGAGGCCGCGCTGAACCGGTTCCGGCAGTTCACGGCGCCCGTCGCCGGCATCGACGTGCACTTCATTCACGAGCCTGGCGTGGGGCCCGACCCGATGCCGCTGCTGATCTCCCACGGCTGGCCGGGATCGGTGCTCGAGTTCCACAAGATCATCCCGATGCTGACCGATCCCGCGCGGTTCGGGGGCGATCCCGCCGACGCGTTCACGGTGGTGGCTCCGTCGCTCCCCGGCTACGGCTTTTCGTTCCGCCCGAACCAGCCGCGCTTCGGGGTGAGCGAGATCGCCGACGCGTTCGCCGCCCTCATGACCGATGTCCTGGGCTACGCGCGCTTCGGCGCGCAGGGCGGCGACTGGGGCGCGTTCATCACCGCGCGCCTGGGTTACGCGCATGCCGCGAAGCTCACGGGCATCCACGTGAACCTGCTCACGCTGCGGCGAGACCTCCGGCCGCCGGCGAACCCCACCGAGGAGGAGCGCCGCTACCTCGAGGATCTCGGCCGGTGGCTGCGTGACGAGACCGGGTATCAGTGGATCCAGGGAACCAAGCCGCAGACTCTGGCCTACGGGCTCACCGATTCGCCGGTGGGATTGGCGGCGTGGATCGTGGAAAAGTTTCGCACGTGGAGCGATTGCGGCGGCAACGTCGAGCGACGGTTCACCAAGGACGAGATCCTCACCAACGTGATGCTCTACTGGGTCACCGGGGCCATCGGTTCGTCGTTCTGGCCGTACTACGCGCGCTATCACGCGGACTGGCCGATCCCCGACGGCGCCCGCGTTGAAGTTCCGATGGGTTACGCCGCCTTCCCTCATGAGATCGTTCGCCCGCCGCGCGCGTGGGCCGAGCGTGTGTTCGACGTCCGCCGCTGGACGGCGATGGCCGCCGGCGGCCACTTCGCCGCGCTCGAAGAACCCGAGGCGCTCGCCGCCGAGGTCAGAGCGTTCTTCCGGCCCCTCAGATAGCGCGTTTCTTGCTTCCTACCCCCATATGATGCGGTTGACGAATAGCTCTACACGTGTTTAGTATACGAGTCCCCTGGGAGGAGAGCGATGAATACGGTGGAGCAGGCTCTGAGAGTGGAGATGAGCGAGCTTCTCGATCGACTGGCGTCGTCGGTGCCCGGCGGGTGCTTGACCGCGATCAGCCAGACACAGCCGACGCTGCGCAAGCGGCTGGACGAGATGGAAGATCATCTGACCGACGCGAGGGCGGCGCTGCTCGATGGCTACGGCCGCTGGTGTCGTGCCCTGGAAGATCTCGAAAATCTCTGGGCGCTCGGCGCATACAGGTCAGCGGCCGAAGAGACGGTCGAGCCAGCCCGGGCGATCGCGGCTTGACGTCGGCGCGGGGTCGCCGGCTTCCAGGGCGTACGCGGTCCGCACCTGCTCGAACCTTTGCCAGTAGTCGGGCAGGAGCTTGGCCAGCGATACCTGAACGGCGATCAGCTGATCGAGCGGGTCGCCGGTCACGCGGCCCGAGGCCGTGAGCGCTTGCCGCTGCTCGGGGTCGAGTACGGGCAGCATCGCGTCGCCCAGCCGGGCCAGGAACGTCTGGACGCGCCGATCGAACTCGGCGCGATCAGACGTGCTGTCGGCGGCCGGCGCGGGGAGGCCGCCCGCGCGCCGCGCGTCGACCATCGACTCGAGGCAGACGAAGTCGACGGCTTCGGCGATCCGGTCGCGCACCTCGGCCTCCACGCGCGCGATGAGGTCGTGAGGCTCGCCGGCCCCGCGGCGGAGCGACGTGTTGAAGGGGCGGCTCACGGCGTACGCGTGTGGCCGCTCACGAGCTGAGCATGTGCTCGAGACCGGCGGCCAGCGGCACCGGCGCGAGCTGGAACGTGTCGAAGAACGGCCGCGGGTCGCACACGCCGTCCTCGCCGAGCATCAGGAGCTGATCCGGCGTCACCGGGAAGCCGGGCAGGGGATGGAGCAGCGTTGCCAGCGGGCGCATCACGCCGAGAGGCACGTGGACCTTGCGCACGCGCCGGCGCCCGACGGCGCGGCCGATCAGATCGAGAAGCTCCAGCATCGTCACGGGCTCGGGGCCGCCGACCTCGTACGTCTGCTTGATCGCGACCGGACGCTCGAGCGCTCCCACGAAACCCGCGGCGACCCCTTCGACCGCGATCGGTTGCAGCCGCTGACGTCCTGAACCGATCACAGGGACGACCGGCAGTCGGCGCACCATCGACGCCAGCAGGGTGACGAAGCCGTCGCCGCGTCCGTAGATGATCGATGGGCGGAAAATCGTCCACGCCAGTTCGCTCGCCCGGACCGCTTCCTCCGCGGCCCACTTGGTCTGGTGATAGCGGGAAGCGGCGCCGGGCCGGGTGCCGAGCGCGCTCATGTGGAGATAGCGCTGGACGCCGGCGGCCTTCGCGGCCTCCAGCACGTTCCGCGTGCCCTCGACGTGGACGCGCTCGAACGTCACGTCGGCCGCGCGCTGCTCGCGGATGATCCCGACGAGGTGGATCACCGCGTCGCACCCCGCCATGTCTTCCGCGAGGCCGCGGCGGGTGAGGACGTCGCCCTCGATCCTCGCGATCGCGCCGAGTCCGCGGAGACGTCCCTCGGACCCGCGACGGACCAGACAGCGCACCATGTAACCGGCCGCGCAGAGCTGGTGCAGGAGGGCGTGTCCCACGAAGCCCGTGGCCCCGGTGACGAAGACGTGTGGCATGGCTCCCTAGGATATCAACGCGCGCCACGCAGATTGGCGATCGGCGGCGGGCCGAGTGTTAAGATCGCGAGGTGAGTCGTGGTCACGGCGCTGTCCCGGCCGCCGTCATCGTCGGGATCGTGCTCCTCGCGATCGCCGTTCGTCCCGCCGCTTGTAGCGGACAGCCCTTCGACTTCTCGGGAGTCGAGGCCGCCGCGACCGACGCCGTCGCGTCCGGCGAGATTCCCGGAGTGGTCGTGTTCGTCGGGCGCGGCGACGAGGTGCTCCTGCACCGGGCGTGGGGCTCGCGGGCCGTGGTCCCGCATCCGCTGCCCATGCTGCCGGACACGATCTTCGACGTCGCCTCCCTCACCAAGCCGTTCGGGACCACGCTGGCCGTCATGTCGCTCGTCGAGCGCGGCAAGATCATTCTCGACGCTCCTCTCTCCCGCTATCTCCCGGAATTCCGCGCCGCCTCGTTCAGTCGGGTGACCATCCGCCGGATACTGACCCACACCGCCGGCTTTCCGCCGATCCCCGGCAACGGCGCCCTGGCCAGCGGGTTTCCCAAGGCCGCAAAGCTGCTGGCCGCCAAGGCGCCTGACTACGCGCCGGGCACGGTGTTCCAGTACAGCGACACCGGGTTCATCCTACTCGCCGAGGTCGTCCGCCGGGTGAGCGACGAGCCGATCGATCGATATCTGCAGCGCTCGGTCTTCGATCCGCTCCAGCTCAAGGACACCACGTACCATCCGCGCGATGCGGTGGTCGCTCGCGTCGCGCCCACCGAGTTCGCGGACGGCGCGCTTCTCCAGGGCCGCGTGCACGATCCGCGGGCGCGCCTGCTCGGCGGCGCGGCCGGCCACGCGGGGATGTTCTCGACCGCGGCCGATCTCGCGCGGCTGTGCCGGATGCTGCTGAAGGGCGGCGCTCTCGACGGCCGTCGTGTCCTGCGCGCCGAGACCGTGCGCACGATGTGGACGCCCAGCCCCGAAGGCGACGGCAGCCGCGCGCTCGGCTGGGACATCTCGTCGGGCTACGCGCGCACGATGGCGCCGTTCTTCCCGCGGGGTTCGGTGGGGCACGTGGGATTCACCGGCACCGCGGCGTGGCTCGACCCGGCCACCCGGACCTACATGATCATCCTCACCAATCGCGTCCATCCCAACGGTGGCGGCGTCGCGCGCATTCGTGACCTGAGACACCGCGTGGCGGCGGCGGTCGGCGCCACGCTCTTCGGCCGAGGGGCTTCGCCGACGGCCGGCGGTTCGGCATCGACCTCGACGGGCGCTGACACCGCCGCGGAAGGGTCGTCCACGTCACCGGCGCCGGTGAGCGGACGCGTCCTGTCCGGTCTCGACACGATGGTCCGGCAGAAGTTCGCGATGTTCATCGGCAAGGCCGTCGGCCTCGTGACCAACCAGACCGGCGTCGACGCCCAGGGCCGCCGCGCCATCGATCTGATCGCGGCGGCGGCGCCCGCCGTGCGCCTGCAGGCCATCTTTTCTCCCGAACACGGGGTGACGGGCGTCGCCAATGCCGACGTCCCGCACGGGCGCGATCTCGCCACCGGCCGGCCGATCTGGAGTCTCTACGGTCCCACTCGCCGGCCCACGCTCGAGATGATGCGCGGCGTCACCCTGATCGTGTTCGACATCCAGGACGTCGGCGTCCGCTACTACACGTACCTGACCACGCTCGTGTACGTGCTGGAGGAAGCCGGGCGTCTCGGCATTCCGGTCGTGGTGCTGGACCGTCCCAATCCCATCACCGGACGCGTGGTCGAGGGACCGCTGATGGATGCCGACCTCGGCTCCTTCACCGGCCCCTACACGATCCCCGTCCGCACGGGCATGACGATCGGTGAGTTCGCGCGGATGGTCGCCGAGGAGCGGAAGCTTCCCCTCGCCCTTACCGTAGTGCCGCTGACCGGCTGGGATCGCTCGACGTGGTACGACGAGACCGGGCTGCCGTGGGTCAATCCGTCGCCGAACATCCGGTCGGTGACCCAGGCGCTGCTCTATTCCGGGATCGGGCTGCTCGAGGCGACCAACATCTCCGTCGGCCGGGGGACCGAGACACCGTTCGAGGTGATCGGCGCGCCCTGGATGGAGGGCGAGCGGGTGGTGGCCGCGCTCGACCGTCTGAACCTCGCTGGTGTGAAGTTCGAGCCGGTACGGTTCACCCCGACCGGCGACATCTACGCGCGGATCGCCTGCGGGGGAATCCGATTCGTGGTGACCGACCGTGAGGCTATCCGGCCGGTGACGGTGGCCCTGGCGGTGGCCGACACGCTAGCGAAGGTTCATCGGGCGGAGTGGAGGCCCGAGCACATCCAGAACCTCCTGGTGAATCGGTCGACGATGTGGGCGTTGCTCAGGCGCGAGCCCTTGCCGCGGGTCCTGGCCTGGGCGGAGGTCGATCGCAGCAGCTTCTTGAATCGACGCGCGTCGTATCTCATCTATCGGTAGACCTCATCGCTCGATCACTTTCACACCGCTCGCCAGCGAGGGCTTGAGACGCTCGCGGCGCCCGGGCGGGATCGTGACGGTGGCGGGATCGCCGTCGCTCACGAAGCGCTCGCCCGGGTTCTTCTCGAAATACGCCAGCCAGTATCCCAGATCCTGATCGACGGCCTGGATGCGGGGCAGCCGCGTCGGGTCGAAGCCGCGGGCGAACGGGGAGGGCGCGGCACCGCCGGCGACCATCAGGATCGCGTCGTGGCGGTAGGCCACGCCCTTGGCCTCGCCGCGAAGCGCCCACGCGACGTGGCGAGGGTACACACCGTGGGGCAGGGCCAGGGTGCGGATGCGGTAGTCCGGCACGTGGCGCTGGATCCACTGCTGGGCCCCGGCGATCTGGCCGCGCACGGTGGGCTCGTCGTACTTGCCGAGATTGGCGTGCCACAGCGTGTGATTGCCGATCTCGTACCCGCGGGTGACCAGGTACTGGAGCTTGCGGGCCTCGTATTCGGGTTGATCGAAGAGCCGGTTCGGGCGGCTCGCCCCCGGCAGCACGTAGAACGTCGCGGCGCGTCCGAAGTCCGGACGCTGCGCGATGAACGCCTCCAGCACGCCGAGGCCCGACTTGGGATCGATCTCCACGGCGCCGGTCCGCTGGACGTAGCGGAACTGGCCCGGGGAGGAGTCGTCGAAGGTCAGCACCACCGGGGTGGTGCCGGCGGGAATCGCGATGCGCGCGTCGAGGACGTCGTTGAGGTTGACCAGCCGATATCCGCGCGCGTACAGGGTCTCGAGGTCCCGGCGAAAATTCTCGGGCGTCCGCGTCCAGCGATGCTCGGGATAGTCGATCTTGTGATACTCGAGGATCATCACCCGACCGAGCTCGTTGGGCGGGAGCGTCGACCCTCCAGACGCGGCCCAGGGAACACCGAGAGCGAGGAAGGCGGCGACGACGGCGCGCTTCACTTGGCGGCGAGCGTGCCCTTGGGACGCAGCGCCGCGCCCGTGTAGTCGTTCTTGGGATTCCAGAGCATGAAGCCGAGGCCGCCCGCGTCGTCGGCGCCCTTGATCTGAGCCCGGACCTCCGGCACCCCGAAGATCCGCTTGTCGAACGCGTAGTCCTTGAAGTCCTGAAGCCACGGACGCACCTGAACGGGCAGTCCGGCCGAGCGCTTGCGGATCAAGCGGACACTCTCGTGGACCACGTGGTACGGATTGGCCACGGGATTTCGATAGCCGGGAATCCCCACGTGGTAGCCCGACGGATAGACCATCGGGCAGATGTAGTCCAGATGCGGGGCGATCTCCTCGATCCGCTGGCCGATGTCGGTGTCGTTCTCGTTGAAGGCGGTGTAGCCGAACACGTCGGCGCCCACGAAGGCGCCCATCGCCCCCAGCTCGGTGCGCGCGCGGCCCAGGAAGCCGGCGATGGTCCGCAGCCGGGTGTCCTTGCTGTTGGGCCGGGCGTAGCGGGCCGCGGCCAGCTTGCCGTCCGTGGGAAAGCGGACGTAGTCGAACTGGACCTCGTCGAAGCCCTTGCGGATGGCCTCGCGGGCGATGGCGAGGTTGTAGTCCCACACCTCCGTGCGGAACGGGTCGACCCAGGCCAGGCCCTCGCGATCGGTCCACGGCTTGCGGGTGCGGGTGTCGATGATGGCGAGATCGCGCCGGTGCTGGGCGAGCACGTTGTCCTTGAAGGTCACGATGCGCGCGATCGTGTAGACCCCGCGGGCGCGCAGATCGGCCATCATGCCGTCGAAGTCCTTGAGGATGACCGGGCCCTGGGCGCCGGCGGCCAGGGCTAGCGGCACCTCCGTACGGTAGGGGATCCATCCGCGGTCGCCCTTGACGTCGAGGACGACCGCGTTCAGCTCGGTGCGGGCGACGAGATCGAGGACCCGGCCGCGAATCTTGGAGTCGGCGAAGCCGTAGTACGTGAGGTACGCGGCCTTGATCGGCTGGCGCTTGAGCTTCACGTCGATGGCCGCCCGCGTGGGCGCCACCGTGACTTTCGCGTGACCGGGGAGCTTGATGGTCAGCGACGCGCTCGCCGGCAGGGGACCGAGCGTGAACGCGCCGTCCGCGTCGGTGCGCGACTCGCGGCCGGCGGCGACTATCGATGCCCCCACGGCGGCGCGCCCCTCGGCATCGCGCACGCGTCCGGTCACGCTGGACGGCCATCCCTCGACGCTCGGCAGCGGCGACGCGGGTGTGGGGGGGACCGCGGGCGACGCGGGAGATGGTCCAGGGGGCGGAGTGCCGAGGGCGGGCGGCGAAACCACCGCCGCGTTGACGGGCTGGGGGCCGGTGGTGGCACGTGCCCGGACGGAAGGAGCGAAGAACCAGAACCCCAGGAGTACCGCGACCCCGACGCCCACCGCGAAGCTGCTGCCTACCCAGAGCCGACGTCGCGAGGGCAGGTCTGATGTGTCGTCCATTTGGCGATTTCGAAAATACTCGAACGCTTCTCGCGCGACCAAGAAAAATCTGACGATGTGCGAACCGAGTACAATCGCGCGATGCCAAGCTCTCCGTTCGCCTGCGCGACCGCGCGTCATCGGACGTTCGACACCGGCAAGGTCACGCTCCACGCTCTCGAATGGGGCGAGCCCGGTCGCCCGGGACTGTGCCTGCTCCACGGAGGCGCCGCCCACGCCCACTGGTTCGACCGTGTAACCGGGGCGTTCGTGGATCGGTTCCACGTGGTGGCCCTCGATCAGCGCGGCCATGGCGAGAGCGGATGGCCCGCGCCTCCGGCATACGCCACCGAGGATTTCGTGGGCGACCTGCTGGGCGTCTTCGATCTACTCGGCTGGGAGCGGGTGATCCTGGCCGGCCACTCGATGGGCGGTCACAACTCGATGGCGCTTTCCGCGTGGCACCCCGACCGCGTTCGCGCCCTGGCGGTCCTGGATTCGCGTCCGGCGATCCCGGCGGAGCGGCTCAGCTCACTGCGCGCCCGAGGCCAGCAGCGAACGCGCAACCCGTACCCGACCCGCGAGGCGGCCGCGGCGGCGTTCCGACTGGTCCCGCGCGAGACGATCGCCGAGTCAGCGCTCCTGCATCACCTCGGGGAAGTCGGGGTCGTCGAGCGGGATGGCGGCTGGTTCTACCGCTTCGATCCCGACGCCAACCGGCTGCGCGGCCCCGCGGACTGCTGGCCGCTCCTCTCGAGGATCAAAGCGCCGACCCTCTACGTCCGCGCGGAGCTGAGTCCCAACCTCCCGCCCGATCACGTCGCCCGCATCCGCGAGCTGGTCCCTCACGCGGAGATCGTCGAAGTCCCCGGCTCCTACCACCACGTCACCCTCGACGCCCCCGACGTCGTCATCACCGCGCTCGACCGCTTCCTCCGCGCGCTCTAGCACATCAGCCAGTCGCCGTAGGTGCCGCGGATCGGCTTGCCTTCCGCGAAGCGGGAGAAGCGGAAGGCGTGGACGTCGTCGCTCGGCGTCTTGCCGTCGGTCACCAGCCTGGCCACCATGTCGCCGACGGCGGGGGAGAGCTTGAAGCCGTGGCCGGAGAAGCCGACGGCGAGGTAGAGGCCTTTCACGGGGCTCTCGTCGAGGATCGGGTGCCAGTCGGGGGTGACGTCGAAGCAGCCGGCGTAGCCCTTGGCGACTTCACCTTGTTCCATCACCGGGAAGCGATGCATCGCGCGCTCCATGGCCTCGGCCGTCTCCTCGAACGTCACGCCCTCGTTGTAGCGGTCGGGGTCGGCGCGGTCGTCCAGCTCTTCCGGGTCGAGCGGGCCGACCAGCGTGAGACCGCCGGTCTCCGGACGCGTGTAGATGTTCTTGACGAAGTCGTAGACGAGCGGGTGGGGCTCGCGCGCGCCGGCCGGGCGCGTGAAGAAGTTGATCTTGTGGCGGCATACCGTGAGCGGGATCTCGACTCCGGCCATGCGGCCGATGCGATCGCCCCAGGTACCGGTGGCGTTGATCACCACGGGCGCCTGGATCTCCCCGCGATTGGTGTCGACTCCCGTCACCCGATTGCCCGTGATCGAGAGCCCCAAGACTTCGGTCTGCTCGAGGAACGTCGCCCCGCCTTCGCGCGCGGATGCCGCGAAGCCCTGCGTGGTCTGTGATGGGTCGGCGTAGCCGGCCTCGGGCTCGTAGCAGCCGGCCACGAAGTCGTCGACGCGGAGGCGCGGCTCGATCTCGCGTATCTCGGCCGGCGTGATCAGGCGGGAGTCGATGCCCATCGACTGCTGGAGGGCCACCGATTTTTCCATCGGCACGCGCAGCCGGTCGTCGACGCCGAGGAGATAGCCCACCCGGGTGAACGACGCGGTACGCCCGCCCGTGTGCTCGGCGAAGTGCTCGAAGAAGCGCAGGGCCTGGAGCACCATCCGGCACGTCTCGGGGGTGCTGTAGTGCTGCCGGATGCAGGCCGAGCTCTTGCCCGTTGCCCCGGAGGCCAGGAAGTTCTTCTCGACGACCACGACGTTGCGGACGCCGCGGCGGGTGAGGTGGTAGGCGATGCTGCAGCCGGTCACCCCGCCGCCGATGATCACGATGTCAGCCGTTCGAGCCATGACGCCTCCCCCGCGATGAAGGGCAAGGGCTACCCCTCCATGCGGGCCAGTCTAGCGGACTCCCGCCGGGAGTGAAACGCGTCGCCGCACGGGCGATGCTTGACAGGTGCTGGAGGTGAGGGCTTCAGGTATACTGCGACCGTCTGGTTCGATCGTCGGTTCAATCGGGAGCCCTCGCATCTCAGACCGCGTCTCGGCCCGCTTCCGCGCCCGGCGACGTGTACACCCACAGGCGGAAGACGGAGGCGCCCCATGGCACAAAAGCTCTTCATTGGCAGTCTCTCGTTTTCCACGACGAGCGAAGGTCTCCGCGAGTTCTTCACGCAGTGCGGCAACGTGACGTCCGCGACGGTCATCACGGACCAGTTCTCGGGCCGATCGCGCGGCTTCGGCTTCGTGGAGATGGCCACACCGGAAGAGGCGACGGCCGCGGTCCAGCGGTTGAACGGCAAGGATCTGGACGGACGACAGATCAAGGTCGAGATGGCGAAGCCGGCCGGATCGGGCGGCGGTGGTGGCGGCCGGCCTGGTGGCGGCCGACCCGGCGGCGGCGGGGGCCGTGGTGGCTTCGGTGGCGGTGGCGGCCGGCCGGGTGGCGGCAGTAGGCCCGGCGGCGGCGGCGGCGGGAATCGCTGGTAACGACGTCGGCGAGCGTCGGAGGGGACGACCCTCCGACGCTTACCCTTCGACCAGGGCCTTGATGAGGTTGCGGGCGGCGGGGGTGGTCCAGTCCCGCGCGCCCTGGATGCGGCCGAGCAGGCGGCCCTGCCGGTCCACGAGGTACGACGTGGGGGGGCCCCAGACGCCGTAAACCCGGCCGGTGACGTCGCCGGATCCATCGATCAGCACGGGAGCAACGTAACCGCGATCCTGGGCCGCCTTTCGAACGGTGTCAGCACTCTCCTGGAAGTTCACGAGCACGACTTCGAGCCCCTTGCCCTTGAACTCCTCGTACAGCCGGTTGACGGAAGGTAACTCCTTCCGGCAGTCCGGTCACCAGGTGGCCCAGAAGAACAGCAGCAGCACCTTGCCGCGAAAGTCCTCCAGGCGAACGGTTTTGCCGTCGATCGACGGCAGCGAGAAGGCCGGCGCCGGCTTCGGCGGCTGGTAGGGCTGGACCTGGAAGCTGGCGAAGTCGGGGGCGGCCCCGGCGCCGCCGACGATCAGCAGCGCCAGGGCCGTCACGATGATTCCGGTGCGACGAATCACGAAGAGGCCTTCACCGCTTTCAGCACTTCGTCGGCGTCGAGCAGGTTCAGGGGATTGTCCATGACCTTGGCGAACTTCACGGTACCGGTCTTGTCGATGATGAAATACGCGCGCTTGGCGTAGCGGTAGACCGGGCTCTTCTCGTCGGTCTGCATGGCGCCATACGCGGGCAGCATCTGGCGGCGGAAGTCGGAGAGGAGGAGCTGCTTGCTGCCCTGGTCCTTCTGCCACGCGGCGAGGGCGAGGTGGTGATCCGTGCTGATGCCCACGACCTGGGCACCCAAGGCCTCGAACTGCGGCAGGGCCGCCTCGAAGCCTTTCAGTTCCTTCGTTCAGGTCGGGGTGAACGCGGCGATGAACGTGTAGATGACGACGGGCCCCTTCGCCGTCAGCTCGGAGAGCTTGACGGGCTTGCCATCGGGTCCGTTCAGCGCGAACTCGGGCGCCTTCTCACCGACGTCGAGCGCGCTCGCCACCCCCACCCAGGCCAGGCCGACCAGGGCGGCGGTCACGATGCTTCTGAGCAGCAGGGAAGTCCGCATGGTGTCCCCCTCTCGCGGTTGTTGTCAGCACATCAACGACGCCCGCCGGTGTTCGGTTCCGTGGTGACCGGCACCAGGGGTCCCGACCGGCCGTCACCACCGATGCTACCATCGCCGTCGTGAAGATTCGGGCGTTTCGGGGCTATCGGTACGGCATCGACCGCGTGAGGGACGTGACCGCCGTGGTGGCGCCGCCCTACGACCAGATTCCGCCCGACATGCAGGACCGTCTGCTCGCCATGAGCGCCGACAACATCGTGCGGGTCACGCTGCCGCCGGCCAATCGATACGACGGCGCGCGCGAGACGCTGGATCGGTGGCTCGCCGCCGGCGTGTGGGGGCGCGAGGAGCGGCCGGCGATCTATCCCTACGAACAGACGTACACGGTGGGCGGGGTCGCCATCACCCGCCTGGGGTTCATCGCGCTGGGCGCCGTGACCGACTACGCCGACAAGATCGTGTTGCCCCACGAGCGCACGCACTCCGGACCCAAGCAGGACCGGATGCGCCTGCTCGAGGCGACCGGGGCCGACGTCGGGCTGCTCTTCATGCTCGTCCCCGACCCCGAGGGGACGCTGCGCGCGATCACCGCGCCGGCGGGACCGCCGATCGCAGAGGCGCGCGACCTCAAGGGCGAGCGCCATCGCCTCTGGCGGATCACCGATCCCGACGTGATCGACCGGGTCGTCACGCTGACGTCGCCCAGGTGGACGATCATCGCCGACGGCCATCATCGCTACGAGACGGCCGTCGAGTACGCGCGCCGGCATCCGGACGCTTCCGACAAGCTGATGGCATTCTTCACGCTGGAGGCGCCGGGCCTGACGATCCTGCCGAACCATCGGTTGATCCACGACGTCGCCGACTTCTCGCTCGACGATCTCGCGCGACGCGCGCGACCCTGGTTCGAGGCGACGCCGCTCGACGATCCGTCGGCGTTTCGCCCGACCAACCGGACCCTCGGGGTGGTGAGCGCGGAGCGCGCGGCGGCGCTCACGCTGCGCGACGGCGCGTTCGACGCCCTGCCGTGGCCCGCCGGCACCTCGCGGGCCTGGCGTGAGCTGGCCGTCTCGATCCTCCACGAGGGCGTGTTGCGCCCGCTGCTCGACATCACCGACGCCAAGCTGGACGCCCGCGCCAACGTCGAATACACGCCGGATCAGGCCGAGGCCGTCCGCCTGGTGCGCGCCGGCCAATACCAGGCCGCGTTCCTCATCGCCCCGACGACGCCCGAGGAGCTCCAGGCCGTCGTGCGGGGCGGCGAGCTGATGCCGCAGAAGTCCACCCACTTCTATCCGAAGCTCCTCGACGGCCTGGTCTTTCACCGGTACTGACACGACGCCCTCGGTGTTTGACACCCCGGTATCCGCGCTGTATCAAGGGGCAGGAGGAAGGCCTTGCGCATCAAGCTTTCGATGGCGATCGGCGGGATCGCTCTCCTGTTGGCGAACGCGGGACCGGTGACGGCTCAGACGGCCGGTCCGAAGACCGGCGGTTTGAAGTCCGGCGAGTACGCGTGCTTTGGCAGCGGTGGGCGGATTCTGATCGGGCTCGGCTTCAAGGTGCAGCCGGGTGGACGATACACCGACCTCGACGGCAAGAACCCCGGCACCTACTCGGCGAGCGGCGACCAAGTGATCTTTCGCGGTGGTCACCTGGACGGCCAAACCGGCCGCGACCTGAAGGACAACAAGTTCCGGGTCGGCACGATGGCGAGCTGCGAACCTTCCTGAGAACCGGTGGAGGTGCGACATGGCACGTGACGGCTATCTGATCCTCGACAGCGACCTGCACATGATGGAGCCCGACGACCTGTGGGCCCGGTACCTCGAGGGGCCACACCGGGCGAACCTGCCGAAATTCTTCGGCGGTCAGCAGCGACAGCTCAGCGTGAGTACGGAGGACAAGGGCCACGCCGACACCATCATGGGCATGGAAGTCGCGGGGCTCGCGATTCCCGCGCACGGCAAGGCGGCGGGGGCCACCGCGTCCAGCCGCGAGCTGCGGCGGCGGAGCCGTTCGCGCCATCCGCACTTCCAGGTCGCGCGCGGCGCCGGCTTCGACCCGGAGTCCACGCTGATCGCCATGGACATCGAGGGCGTGGACGTCGCCGTCATGTACGGCACCCGCGGACGGCAGATCCTGATGCACGACGACCTCGAGCCGGCCTACGCGGCCGCCCTGGCCCGCGCCTACAACAACTGGGCGGCCGACTACTGCAAGGGCCGGCCGGAGCGGCTGAAGTTCGCGGCCCAGATCGCTATGCACCACATCCCCTCGGCGGTCGAGGAAGCCCGGCGGTGCGTGAGCGAGTTGGGAGCCGTCGCGGTCATCGGCACCCCGAACCCCGTCAACGGTCAGCACCTGCACGACGAAGCGTGCGACCCGCTGTGGAGCGCGCTCGAGGAGCTGAACGTGCCGATCGGCTTCCATCCGACCGGCAACACGTCGCTGAAGGACGACGCCGGCCGACGCTACGTCGGTCACGCCAACTTCCACCCGATCGCCCACGCCATCCGCAACCCGGTCGAGCTGATGGGCGCCATCGCCAGCATGACCACCGGCGGCATCATGGAGCGCCATCCGCGGCTGCGCGCGGCGTTTCTCGAAGGCACCGCGGGCTGGCTCTACTGGTGGCTGTGGCGTCTCGACGATCAGTGGGAGAAGTTCGGTCCGGGCTGCGAGCACCAGCTCGCGATGCCGCCCAGCGAGTACTTCAAGCGCCAGTGCTACATCGCCCTCGACGTCGACGAGGAGCCCGCGGTGGACGTCGTCGACAAGATGGGCGCCGACTACTTCGTGGTCTCCACGGACTATCCGCACTCGGACGGCGCGTTCCCCGAGGCCATGCACCAGTTCTTCGGCCTGCCGTTCAGCGCCGACGTCCGGAAGAAGATCCTCTGGGACAACTGCGCGCGCCTCTACAACATCGCCGCCCCCGCGCGCCGCTGATAAACGACACGTAGGTCGCGACTCACCGACATGGGGGCCCTTCGCGGCCCCCATGCTCATCACACCTGGAGGTTCTGATGGCTGACAAGATTCGCGTGGGAATCGTGGGAGCGACCGTGACACAGGGTGGCAGCGGCTGGGGCGCCAACGCCCACGTCCCCGCCTTGAAGGCTCTGCCCAATTACGAATTGAAGGCGGTCTGCACCTCGCACGAGGACACCGCCAAGGCCTCGGCCGCGGCCTTCGGCGCCGAGCGGGCCTTCCACCGGTTCAGCGACATGACGGCGGCCCCGGACGTCGATCTGATCGTGGTCTGCGTGCGGGTGCCCGGTCACCGGGACCTGGTCGTCGCCGCTCTGCAGGCGGGAAAGGCGGCGTTCTGCGAGTGGCCGCTCGGCAAGACGCTGGCCGAGGCGGAGGAGATGGCGGGTCTCGCCACCCAGCGCTCGCTGAAGAGCGCCGTCGGTCTGCAGGCCCGCAGCGAGCCCGCGATCCTGTACGCGCGCGATCTCATCCGGGAGGGCTACATCGGCGAAGTGCTCACCGCGAACCTGACGACCTCCGCTCAAGCGCAGCTCCAGCGTGGTCCCGGCCGCATCTGGCAGGGCGTCCGCGCCAACGGCGCCAACCCACTCACGATCGCGGGCGGCCACGCCATCGACGCGATGTGCGCCGTGCTCGGCGAGTTCGCCGAGGTCTCCGCGCGCGTGTCGACCCGAATCCCGGAGTGGCGCAACCTCGAGGGAGCGCCGGTCAAGGTCGACGCGCCCGACTGCATCAACGTGGTCGGCCGTCTGGCGAGCAACGCCGAGGTGTCGGTCAACATCGCGACCGTGCCCTCGAATCCCGGCGGAAACCGGCTGGAGATCTATGGGCGTGAAGGCGCGCTGCTGATCAGCGCGAAAGGCGCGCTGAGCCTCGGACCGTGCCAGATCCAGGCGGGCCGAGGCAAGGAGCCCATGGCCGCGATGCCGATCCCGCCCAAGTACAAGCTCGTTCCCGAGGCCACGCCGGCCGGCCAGCCCTACAACGTCGCCCAGGCCTACGCGCGCATGGCCGACGCGCTCCGCGGCGGCCCGTCCTTCGACGTCGATTTCAACCTCGCCGTCCAGCGCCACAAGCTGATCGACGCGATCGAGAGGTCGTCCGCCACCGGCCGCTCCGTGAGCTTGGTGTAGTTCGAGAGGGGGGCAAGGCCCCCCTCCGAGTTCTACGCCAGGTGCTTCTTGAAGAACGCGATCGTGCGCTCCCAGGCGAGCTTGGCTGACGGCTCGTGGTAGCGCGGGGTGGAGTTGTTGTGGAAGCCGTGCTGGGTTCCGGGATAGATGTGCATTTCGTACTGGACGTTGTGCGTCTTCAGCGCGGTCTCGTAGGCGGGCCACATCGCGTTGATACGATCGTCGGTCTCGGCGTATTGGATCAGCAGCGCTGACTTGATGGCCGACACGCGCTCGGTCTCGGCCGCCGCGCCGTAGAACGGCACGCCCGCGCGCATGTCGGCGCCGAGCGTCGCGGCCAGGAAGTTCGTGGTGCTGCCGCCCCAGCAGAAGCCCGTCACGCCAAGCTTCCCCGTGGACGATGCGTTGGCCTTCAGGAAGCGCGCGCTGTTGACCATGTCCGTGCGCAGCTTGGCCTGGTCGAGGCCAGCCTGCAGCTTGCGGCCGTCGTCGTCGTTGCCGGGGTAGCCGCCGACCGGGAAGAGCCCGTCGGGAGCGAGGGCGACGAACCGTTCGGTCGCGACCCGGCGAGCCACGTCCTCGATGTACGGGTTGAGCCCGCGGTTCTCGTGGATCACCAGGACGGCGGGGAATGGCCCGTTGTCGTTCGGCTGCACCAGGTAGCCGCGCATGGTGCCGGAGGTGCCGCCGGGCGAGGGGTACGTCACGTAGCGCGCGATGATCCGCTGGTCGGTGAAGGAGATCGTCTGGGCCTGGGCGTACCGCGGCAACAGCGCCTGGGCCATGGCCAGCCCGCCGACCGTCAACACGCTCGCCCGCTGGAGGAACTCGCGCCGGTCGATCCCCCCGTGGCAGTACTCGTCGTAGAGCTCGAACACACGCTGGTCGATCTCGACCTGAGTCAGCGGCTGCTCGGTCATGGTGCCCTCCTTCGCTCGAGGCGCGATTGTAGCTCACGTCGCGCCCGGCGAAGGAGTCGGTGTCAGCCGCGGGTGGCGGCGGAGGCCTCCGTGTCGTAGATGCCCCAGAAGCGAGTGACCTTGCCGCCCCGCACCGTGAACACGTGGACCCACTCGGTCTCGAAGACCCTGCCGCCCGGGCGCGCCGCCGTGCGCTCCCAGCCGATGACGGTGACGTGCTCGCCGCCGTCGATGAACTCGCGCGGCTCGAACGCCTGGATGTCGTCGACCTCCGCGATGGCGGCGAACCACCGGGCGACCTCGCCCTTGGTCTTCCACGCGCCCGTGTAGGGCAACCGCTTGGCTCCCTGGAACCGCCAATCCACCTGGTCCGCCACGAGGTTCAGCACCCCCGGCACATCGCGGCGCCCGAACGCCTCATACGCCTGCTTGACGACTTCCACCGCCGCTGCGCTCATCTCGGTCCTCCCGCTTTCGTGATCGACTGCTCGTCTCTTCTTACGAAGGGAAGGCGCCCGGCGGATGTGGTGGCGGGAAGCGCGATGCTCAGCCCAGGCGTCGCTCGCGGATGTACTCGACGTCCATGGTCGTGACCTTCCCGGTGTCGCCGGCGGCGGTGTACACCGCCACCACGTCGAGGCTCCGGGGGCTCTCGATGACCAGGAATCCTTCGAAGCCGTGGATCAGGTGAAGGTCGAACTTGTTCACCTGGCTGCAGTCGACTTTGGTCGCCTGGTCTGGCTTCAGCTCACCCCGGATGAAGCCCGAGATGTCGCCGCCGGCCGACGCCAGCTTCATCCGGAAGACCACGGCGACCGCGTTCGGGTTGTGGACGTTGACGACGGTCTCGTAGGTGCCGGGAAGGAGCGAGGTGGTCGTCTGCGACGTCCCCGGAATGTTGGCCGTACACAGGAACTTGACCGCGTACTGGAAGGCGAAGCGGGCGGCGGCGGCTCGTGCGGGTTTCTTGGTCGCCATGATGTGCTCCTCTTCGACGCGCTGTCTCAGCGAGAGGGCGCGGGGTTGCTGAAGAACGTCACGGTGCCCGTGCCAACGTTGCCGGTGCTCAGCTGGCGCGCGCTGACGATCGCCTCGTAGAAGATCGGATCGGTGGTGCGGTTCGACGGCATCTGCCATGTGCCCGCGAACAGGCCCGACGTGTGGGTCTGGTTGAACGCGAGCGTCACCGTGTCGAGGAGGGGGCCACCGACTTCGCGGATCTGGGCGGATACGTCGAAGTCACCGGGCACCCACGGATTGTCGCTCGGTTCGTCGTTGATCGGGCAGCCGCACATCATCGCGACGTTGGCGACGAGGTCGAGCGCGGTCGGGGAGCTGGACGGTGGGAAGGCGGTGTGAGTGGCTGGGCTCATCACCTGCACGAGCAGTCCGGGCAGCAGGAGGACCAGGCCGGGCGGCTGGGTGAGGTTCTGACCCGGAACGATCCACTGCGTGGCGGTGACCCGGTGCGCCGACTGGAGTCCTCCGAGCGGTCCGTAGACCTCGAAGCCGAGCAGCCGGGGCCGATCGAGAAACAGCGTGGCCGTGAACGACGACGTGTTGGTCTTCCGGGAGTCGGTGTCGACGGCGAGCAGCCACTGCACGGTGCTTTGGCCCGTGGCCGGCGTGACGATGGTGCTGAGCGATGCGTTGGCCGCGTAGCTCGGGCTGAGCGTGCCCGAGACGCCGGCCGTGGTCCCGGTCGCGAACAGCTCCCCGGTCTGGGCGTCGCGGATCGTCACCACCGCGCCACCGATGTCGTCGCCCAGGAACTTCCCGCCCCGCGCCTGCACGCGCACGGTGATGCGGGTCTCCCTCACGTCTGCCATGTGGGACAGTATCGCCCTTTTTGTTTGTCAGATCTCGCGTTCTCCCGGAATCGGGTAGAGTACGGACATGGACATCACGATCGAGGTCCCGGACGAGCTAGCGGAGATCCTGCGGCGCACGCCCGAGGAGCTTCGCTACGACTTGAAACTTCGGGCCCTGGCGGGACTCGTCGAGCGGGGACTGTTCTCGAGCGGTCGGGCCGCCGAGCTCGCCGGGATCAGCCGGCGCGAATTCCTCGACTGGTGCGGTCGCTGGCACATCCGGCTGCATCGCTGGGACGACCGCGACCTCGACCACGACGTAGCGTTTTCCCATCGCGACATGCCCGCGTGATCGTCTGCCCGAACACGAGCCCGCTCATCGTCCTCGCCCGCCTGGAACATCTCGATCTTCTCGGCGATCCCGCTGACGTCAGGTTGACGCGAGCCGTCCACGACGAAATCGGCGACAAGCAGGACGAGGTCGCCGCACGCGTCGCGCAACTGGCCGGGGCCATGCCGCCCATCGTCGATGACGCCGCGTCAGAGAGTGTCGATCCGATGCGGGTACTCGGCCGAGGCGAGCGCAGCGTCCTGAACTTTGCCCTGGCGACGGGCACGGACGTTCTCTGTGTTCTCGACGACGCGGCCGCGCGGGCCGAGGCCCGGCGCCTCCACGTGTCCTTCACCGGCACGTTGGGGCTCATTCTGAAGGCGAAGGCAGCAGGGAGGATCAGCCAGGCGTCCCCATTGCTCCGACAAGCGGTCGATGCGGGGCTCTATCTCGACGACTCGACGCTCCGTCGTGCGCTCACTGCCGTCGGTGAGGTGTGGCCAGGCTGATTCGCGGTCCCTTCCGAGCCGCCGGTCACCGAGCCGGACCCGCTGCCGGATGCCACACGAAGTTTTCGCTTGACCGG
>DATHGT010000089.1:0-4534 GCA_035317605.1 Candidatus Acidiferrum sp.
GCCCCGGGCATCAAGGCCACGGACGACGCCAGCGGCAAGGACGTCACGCTGCCGGGCGCCTACGCCGCCGCCGCCATCGCGGGAATGCTCGCCTCGCGCGACCCCGAGGTCAGCCTCACCAACAAGGTCCTGGCCGTCCCCGGGCTCGAGACCAAGTTCACCTCGGCCCAGCTCGAGCAGCTCGTCCAAGCCCACGTGCTGGCGCTGGAGGTGCGTCGCGGCTTCCGCGTGGTCAAGGGGATCACGACCGACGACGGCGCCTTCCGCCAGATCAGCGTGCGCCGCATCGTGGACTACGCCAAGTACGGCGTGCGCTCCGCGTCCGAGCCCTACATCGGCCTGCTCAACAACGACCGGGTGCGCAAGGCGCTCAAAGGCACCATCAACGGCTTCCTGGCCGGCATGGTGGACGACGAAATGCTGATCACCTATGAGGTGGACGTCACCGCCACCCGGGACGAGGAGAAGCAGGGCATCGCGAAGGTGACGATGACGCTGGAGCCGACGTTCAGCATCGACTACATCAAAGTCGTGATGTTCCTGCAGTAGGGAGGAGGGCCCATGCCGAATACCAACGTGTTCCGCGGCTCGGACGCGACGCTGACCTTGGCCTCCGAGGACTCGCCGGAAGGCCAGGCGGCCAACGAGATCATCACGGCCTACCAGCTCAGTCCCGTGGGGCGGGCCACCAACGTGGAGGTTCACGTCGACACGGAGCTGGAGCTGTTCCACGAGATCGGCCGGCGCCACCCGGCGGCCCTGCGCCCCGGCAACATCAACGTCAGCGGCAAGATCGGCCGGGCCTACATCAACGGCGCGCTGCTGCGGTTGCTGCTGGGCAAGGGCGCGTTGACGGCGCGCGAGGCCGAGCCGTACCCCCAGCCGTCCTTCAATCTCATGCTGGATCTGAAGGACCCGGCGGTGCCCGCGACCAGCAGCACGCTGACCGTGCACGGCGTGAAATTCGAGAACTGGGCCTACACGCTTCCCGAAGACGACTTCGTCATGGAATCGGTGACGTTCAAGGGCCTCTTCATCACCGTGGACGACAAGGAATGACCGGCGATCGAAATGGTGATCACTCTGACGGCTGAAGAGCTGCTGGCCGGTGGCGGGCTGACCCACGAGACCCAGGTCCCGGCCGACCTGCTGCCGGCCAACGGGGCGGGCCCGGGCAACGGCTGCGTGGCGCTGCGGCCGCTCACCGTGCACGACCTGCAGCGGATCGGCAAGGCGGCCCGGGGCGACGACGGTCTGTCGGCGGCGTTGATGATCCAGCTGGCCGTGGTCGAGCCTCCGCTCAAGCTCGAGCAGGTCTCGCAGCTGCCCGCCGGGCTCGCGCGCTTCCTGGTCGACCGCATCAACGCGATCAGCGGGATCTCCACGCCCCGGGACGCGCTGGAGGAGCTCGTGCAGGCGCCGCTGGCCAAGGCGTGCTTCGTGCTCGCCAAGGAGTTCGGGTGGACGCCGGAGGAGGTCAGCGGCATGACCATCGGCCAGATCCTCCTCTATCTGCAGATGAGCCACGACGCCGAACCGGTGAGATGAGCGTCCTGCCCCCGGTCGTCACCACGCGCCCGGTGCTCGCGCGATGGCAGCACGCGCTGGGCCGCGACGACGCGCGCCTGGAACACCTGCGCCGGGCGGGCGCGTGGACCGTGGAGCTGACGGACCTCGACCCGCGCCTGCTGGACGCGACGCTCCTCGGCGATTCGCTCGTCACGCTCACGGCCGCCCTCGGCCGTGCCGGCGACATCCCGCCGATCGGCGTCTCCCGCGAGCGACCTGCGAATCGTCCGGCCGGCCTTCGCCCCCACCCCGCCGGCCGGATCGAGCCGATCGACGCCGCCGCACGCGCGGTCATCGCCTCGAGGAACGCGCCCGAGGCCGCGGGGCTCGGTCGTTCGACCATGATAGGTGGTGTCGACGCGGGACGGGACGATGGCGATCCGCGCGATTTGCCGGAGCGCGCCGGCGCCTCCCTGTTGTCCCGACTGGCCGACCTGGGGCGCCTGGCCATCGACTCCCGACGCCCCCTGGACTCCCACGGGCGCCGCGAGACGCGCTCGAGGCCGGTGAACGGTCGTGGCGCTCCGGCAAAGCGGTGGCCCGCCTCGAAAGACTTCGAACGGTTGATGGGCGAGACGAGCAACGGCCCGGCGGCGCCCGAGCCCCGCGCGAGCGGTGAGCCGCTCGACGCGTGGCCCGGCGGGCGCCGCACGCCGCTCGTCCACCCGACCGCGACGCCTCAGGCCGCGATCGGGACAGGGAGCGCGGACCGCGGGTCGGAGCGCCGCATCGCGCGCGGACGGTCGAGCGTCGCGCCCGATCATCGCCCCTCATGGCCCGCACTCGCGCCCGCGTGGCGCGAGCGCCTCGTGCGGCGAGCGGCCGTCGCGCTTCGCCGCGCGGCGCCGAGCCTCCCCGGACTCGTCGGCGTCGAGGGCGAATGCTTCCGCCGACAGTGGGAGACTCGGCCCTCGGGCCCGGCGGCGCCGGTGGATCTGCTGATGCGACTCGCCGCATGGTCGGGCGGCTCCGGCGATCGGCCGGCCGCGTCGTCCCCGCAGCGCCGCCAGCCGCCAACGCACGAGGGAACGACCGAGCCCATCGACGCGCGTCCCCTCGCTGCTCGCGTGGCCGATGACGCGCGGCCCGCGCCCGTCCCGGCCGGGCCCGCGCCCGTCCCGGCCGGAGCCGGCCCGCGCGAGCCGATCCCGTCTCCGCTCCTGCTCCCGTTGCCATCATCGCTCGGTCCCCTCGAGCCCCGAAGCGACGAGGGCGCCGCCGCGGCGTCGGCCAGGCGCGGGGCCTGGATCGAGATGATGGTCGACGACGACCTCAGCGTGTTGGCGGCCAAGATCAAGCGCATCCTCGACGAGGAAGCGCGCCGCCACGGAATCGACGTCTAGCTCCATGCGACCGATGCTCGACGACCTGGAGCTGCCCGAGGTGCAGGAGATCGCCACCGCCGAGCGACGTGTCCTCGCCGAACACAAGCTGCCGGGCATGGAGGGCAGCCTGCTGCAGAACCTCGGACGGCGGCCGACCCGGCTCGTCCTCTGGGGCATCGCCGGCGGCCCCGACGCCGCCGAGTTCGTCGAGAAGCTCGAGGCGAAGTTCCGCGCGGGCCAGCCGGTGCCGTTCGCAGCCGACATCATCGCCGACGCCGAGATCGACACGATGCTGATCGAGAATCTCCAGCTCCAGGAGCTGGCCGGCAAGCCGGAGCGCTTCGCCTACGCGCTGACCCTGCGCGACCACACCACGCCCCTCGAGCCCTCGGACGCCCCCGCTCTCGACACCGACATTCTCGGCGAGGCCCAGAGCCTGATGGATGCGTTGGTGCCTGGGCTCGACCTCGGGCTCTCGTTCGCGTCAGGCCTGGAGCGCTTCGTCGCCCCCCTGGGCGACCTCCTGGCGCGCTTGCAACAGTTCCGTGACGCGGTGGAGCACGCACGAGGCCACTAACCCCGACATCGTCGAAGGAGACACGAACATGGCAGAACCGAACCTGTACGAGCAGCTGAAGAAAGTCCTGGAGGATTTCAAGAAGTTCCTGGACGAGAACGTCACCAAGATCAGGCCCGCCATCCAGGCGCTCGGGGTCCTCATCCCCCCACTCCCGGGCCTGATCGACAAGCTGATCGCGCTGATGGGCACGCTCAAGACGGAGATTCAGAAGCTCGACGTGAGCAGCATCCCGAACCTGGATGAGGTGTCCAAATTCACCGCCGCCATCAAGACGCTGCTCGAAACGTCCAAGAACCTGTTGCCGAACGAAGCCCCGGCGATCGATGAGGTGCTCAGCGTCGTCAACGTGGTGACCGGTCTGCCGACTCTCGACACCGTCAAGGCCGACATCCTCAGCCTGATCGACGCCATCGTCGTGCACTTGACCTCGCTCAAGCCCACGGCCTAAGGCGCCGGCGGCCGCGGCGGATCAGGCCCGTGAGTCCGACCACCCCGATGCTCGGCGACGTCGAGCTGCCCCTGGTGCAGCAGGTCGACAGCCAGGAGAACCACGTCGTCGCCCAGCACGCCGTGCCCGCGCTGGAGAACGACTTTCTCCAGCGGCTCGGCCGCCGGGCCGCGCGGTTCACGCTCGCGGGCGTGCTCACGGGCCCCGACGTGCGGGAGGTGCTCAAGGGCTTGCGCGAGAAGTTTCGCGCCGCCGAGCCGGTGCCGTTCGTGGCCGACATCGCCACCGCGACCCGGGTGGACAGGGTCCTCATCGAGGAGCTGGGCGTGCGGGAGCTGGCCGGCCGGCCCGAGCGCTTCGAGTACGCGCTCACGCTTCGCGAGCTGATCGAGCCGCCCGCGCTGGTGCAGGAGGCGGGCCCGCAACCCATCGAGAACGAGGTCCAGCAGCAGGCCGAGGGCGCCAGCGGCCAGCAGATCGAGGACAGCGTCAGCGATCGGGGAACCCTGGAAGTCCAGGTGGAAGTCGGCGAACCCCGGCAGTTTCAAGGCATCGTGGTGATCGTCGAAGGCGAGCCGGGGGACGGGCCGGCCTTTTCGACGCGAAGCCGGG
>DATHGT010000090.1:0-42043 GCA_035317605.1 Candidatus Acidiferrum sp.
GAGCGCAGGCTTGTCCTTGGCACCCTTGGCCATCGCGCCACGCACGTCGTCGGGACTCTTGACCGGCGTCCGGTTGATCTCGGCGATCACGTCGCCGGCGCGCAGCCCGGCGTTGGCGGCCGGGCTCCCGTCCTGGACGCCACGCACGAGCACACCGCCGCGCTCACCCAAACCTCGCTCACGAGCCTCGGCCGGCGAGATCGACTGAAGCGATAGACCAAGCGTCGCCTTGTCCTCGGTCGACTCTCGGGTCGGCGCGGCCTTCGCCTCGCGCCCGTCGTCGAGCTTGACGATCGTCGCCCGCAGCGACGCGCGGGCGCCGTCGCGGATGACGGTCACGGGAACCTCGCGTCCCACCGGGCTCTCGGCCACCACCCGCGGCAGCTCATCGGCGCGCGCCACCTTGCGGCCGTCGTACTCGGTGATCACGTCACCCGGCTTGATCCCCGCCTTGGCGGCCGGCGAACCCTCGACCACCGACGAAACAAGCGCGCCGGACGCCTCGGAAATCCCGAAGCCCCGGGCGAGGTCGGCGGTCACCGGCTGGATGCTCACGCCGAGATAGCCGCGCACGACGTGACCGTTCGCCGCGAGCTGGGTGACCACGCTCTTGGCGAGGTCGACGGGAATCGCGAACCCGATCCCCACCGAGCCGCCGGTCTGGGTGAAGATCGCGGTGTTGATGCCCACCGCCTGACCGCGCGTGTTGATGAGCGGACCGCCGCTGTTCCCGGGGTTGATGGACGCGTCGGTCTGGATGAAGTTGTCGTACGGCCCCTCGCCGATCACGCGCCCGGTCGCGCTCACGATGCCGGTGGTGACGGTCTGCTGCAGGCCGAACGGATTGCCGATGGCCATCACCGGCTCGCCGACCTGAAGCTCGCCGGATTGACCGAGCGGAATGACCGGCAGCCCTGTGGCCTCCACCTTGATCAACGCGAGATCCGTCTTCGGGTCGCGCCCGATCACCTTGGCGGACAGCTCACGGTCGTCCGAGAACTTGACCCGGATCTCAGTGGCGCCGTCAACGACGTGGTTGTTGGTGAGGATGTGGCCGTCGGCGTTGATCACGAAGCCCGAGCCGAGGCTGCGGACGGGCCGGCGGGCCTGAGGACCCTGATTGCCGAAGAAGTGCCGGTAGAATTCGTTGAGCCGCTCGTCGTCGCCGAACGGATTCTTCGCTTCCGGCGTCCCGGCGACGCGCTTGGTGCTGATGTTGACCACCGCCGGCTTCAGCTCGCGCGCGAGCCGGACCCAGCCGTCGTTCGCCGCCGGTGCCGCGGCCGCTGCCACCACCGGCCGTTCGGTCCAGAGCGGCGCCTGCGCCGCCTTCGTGAACCCCCACTGGGGCGCCAGCAGGACCACGACCAGGGCCGCCACCACGCCGCCCAGCGGCCAGCTCCACCGACGCCAGAATCGTCGACCGTCCATCGAAATCTCCTTTCACCTGAGCTTGGTTTTCGTACCGTCGGACAAGACGTCTCTCAGGTGAGGACGGTTGCGGTTCGAAAAGTATTCACGGGAGCGCCGGCGAGGGCGCTCCGGGCGGTGGCGTTACCTCCGGTCGCGCAGCCTTCGTGCAGCCTCGGCGCGCATGGTCTGCATGGCCCGGGTTTCCTGGTCGGAGTAGCGCTCCTCCTGCCAGGGGTCGGCGTGCATGTGGTAGCCGTTCTGCTCCCAGAAGCCGGGCGGGTTCACCTCCAGGAACTCGAAGGCGCGGAGCCATTTGGCGCTCTTCCAGAAGTAGAGCTTGGGGACGACCAGGCGCACGGGGCCGCCGTGGTCGGGCTCGAGGTCGCGCCCGTTGTGCTTGAGGGCCAGCAGCACGTCGTCGTCGACGAGATCCTCGAGCGCGATGTTGGTCGTGTAGTCCGGATCGGCGTGCTCCATCACGTAGCGGGCCTCGGGCAAGGGCGTGACCCGCTTCATGATCTCCCGGATGTGGACGCCCTCCCAGACGTTATCGAGCTTCGACCACCGGGTGACGCAGTGGACGTCCGAGGTGACGGTCACCCGCGGAAGGGCGACGAACTCCTCCCACGTGAAGCTGACCTCACGCTCGACGAGGCCGAAGCAGCGGAAGGTCCACCGCCGGGGGTCGAAGCGCGGCGTCAACCCGTACGTGAGCACCGGCCACTTGGCGGTCAAGGTTTGCCCGGGGGGAATCCGTGTCATCCGTCGTCGCCTCCCTATCACCCGTCGTCACCTGCATATCGTGCGAAAAGCAATCGCGCCATTGCCGCTCTACTATGCAACGTCAGGCCGCAAAATACCCTCGTGGAACCGCGACGATGCCGTCGTACCGACATATAATGTACCCCGGAGGTAGTCAATGAATGGAGAACGCAAGCTGGCGTTGTTCATCGACTTCGAGAACATCGCCCGCGGCGTCAAGGAGGCTCAGTACAAGCAGTTCGAGATCAAGCTGGTGCTGGAGCGGCTACTCGAGAAAGGCAAGATCATCGTCCGACGCGCCTACGCCGACTGGAATCGCTTCACCGAGTACAAGCGCCCGTTTCACGAGTGGGCGATCGAGTTGATCGACGTTCCCCAGACCCGGTACAGCGGCAAGAACTCGGCCGACATCCGCATGGTCGTCGACGCCCTCGACATGGCCTACGGCAAGAGCCACATCGACAGCTTCGCGCTGGTGTCGGGCGACTCCGACTTCTCCCCGCTCGTCTCGAAGCTCCGGGAGAACGACCGCTACGTGATCGGGCTCGGCGTGAAGTCGTCGTCGTCCGACCTGCTCGTGGCCAACTGCGACGAGTTCATCTTCTACGAGGACCTGATCCGGGACACCAAGAAGACGACCCTGCTGCGCGGACTGCCCGAGAAGAAGGCCGAGGCGATGGCCCAGCTCATCGACGCCATCCAGGCCCTCATGCGCGACAACAAGGAAACGCTCTGGGGCTCGATGGTCAAGCAGACGATGACGCGCAAGAACCCCGCCTTCAACGAGTCGTATTACGGGTACTCGACCTTCTCCAAGCTCCTCGAGGACGCGGCCAAGCAGCGGATCGTGACCCTGGAGCGCGACGAGAAGAGCGGCACCTACGTGATCACCTCGCTGACCGAAGAAGGGGGCCGGGCGGCGTGACGGCCTGGCGGCGGTTTTTCCTGTCCTTATTGCTGGCCGCCGGCTCCATCACCCCCGCCGCGGCCCAGGTGGACCTGACCGTGACGCCCGCGATGACGCGAGGGCCCGAGCGCGCGCCGCTCACGATCGTCGAGTTCTCCGACTTCGAGTGACCACACTGCAAGCGGGTCCAGCGGTCGCTGGAACGGATCCTCGCCGAGTACGACGGTCGGATTCGTCTGGTCGCCAAGGACTTTCCGCTGCCCTCACATCGGCAGGCCCGCCTGGCCGCCGAGGCCGCGCGTTGTGCCGCGGCCGAGGGCCGGTACTGGGACTATCGCGGCCGGCTCTTCGCCGAGCAGAGCCGGTTCGCCGAGGACCGGCTGATCGCCTATGCGGTGGACCTCGGACTCGACCGGGAAGCGTTCAGCCGCTGCGTGACCGAGCGGCGGTTCGCCCGCGCGGTCGAAGCCGACGTGGCTCAGGCGCGCGCCATCGGAGTCAGGAGCACGCCGACCTTCCTCATCAACGGACGGGCCCTGGTCGGCGCCCACCCGGAATCGGCGTTCCGGGAAGTCATCGAAGAGCTGCTGGGGAGGAAGTAGATGCCGTTCGTGAAGGTGGTGGAGGACGCGGGAACGATCGCGGTCGGCCAGGGCACGCTCGTCGAGAGCGGCGGCGTGGCCGTGGCCGTGTTCAACGGGGGCGGCGGCCGCTTCTACGCGTGCGGCGCGATCTGTCCCCACGAGGACGGACCGCTCGCCGAGGGGTGGATCGAGGGCGACGCGGTCGTCTGTCCGTGGCATGGGTTCGACTTCGATCTCCGGACCGGGCGCTGTCAGGTCGCCGAGGGGCTGTCGATTCCCCTGTATCCGGCTCGTGTCGAGGGGGGCGCCGTAGAAGTGGATTTACCGTGAGTCACCACGCAGCATTGCGTTGCACGCAGCACATTCGACGGTCTCCGGCCCGGCCGGCAGTCTGACCGTCATCGAGGGACGACAGTGGGAGAACGGGCGGTACCACACGTGCGGAAGTTCCTGGGGCAGCGGCTACGCGAGCTGCGCAAGAGCAAGAGCTTCAGTCAGGAGCGGCTGGGTGAACGGTCGTCGCTCAGCGGCAAGTTCATCGGCGAGGTCGAGCGCGGCGAGAAGTCGATCTCGATCGACAGTCTGTACCGGGTGTCGGTCGCGCTCGAAGTGCCGCTGCGCCACCTCACCGACGTCCGACCGGGCCGGCGAGCGGTGGTGCCGAGCGAGGAGGCCGAGAAGATCTTCGCGCTGGTCTCGGGCCGCCACCGCACGACCGACGTGCGCCGGGCCTACGAGGTGCTGCGCGCGATGTTGACCGAAGGCTGAGTCCGGGCGCGAGCGGGCTGACGAGGTTGCACGATGACGACGGATCAGGTTTGGCTGGGGATCGGTCTGCTCGGGCAGGCGTTCTTCTCCGCGCGTTTCCTCGTCCAGTGGATCGCCTCCGAGCGTCGTAAACAGAGCGTCATCCCCACCCCCTTCTGGTATTTCTCCATCGGGGGTGGGTTGACGCTCTTCGCCTACGCCCTCTACCGGATGGACCCGGTGTTCATCCTGGGACAGGGCGCGGGTGTCTTCATCTACGCCCGCAACCTGTACTTCATCCGCGCCCGCAAGGCCGCGTCCCACTCCTCCTAGCCCCCTCAGCGAAAACGATAGCCGAGGGTCAGGGTCACGACGTGCGCGTCGTACCCGTGGGGCTGGGTGCCAAGGAGGATCGACGAGCCCACGGCGGGGACGAACGGATTGAGCATGTCGCTGCGCCAGTCGTGCTGGCTGAACGTCTCGTAGGCGTAGGCGAGGCCGGCCGTCCAGTCGTCGCGGAACCGATAGCGTAGGCCCGCGTCGAACCGGAGCAGCGAGTCCACGAAGGCCGGAACGCGCTTGGCGCTCACGGCCGGCGGCGGGGTCACGCCCCCCGCGTTGCGAGTCTGCACGGTGCCGGTGGCCGTCGAGTAGCTCGCGCCCAGCCTCCAGTCGATCCTCTCCGAGAGCTTGGCCTTCAGGCCGACGTGCGCGGTATCGACGGTGTCGGCGTTGTCCGAGATCCAGTCCGACGTCGCGTCGGTGCCGCTGCGCGCGCGCTGCTTCTCGAAGATCCACTCGCGCACGTAGCCGGCGCTGACGCTCAGCCGCTCGAACGGGGTGAACGTGAGGTCGGCCCCGGCCGACCACGACGTCGCCCCCTGAAGGCCGAGCGGCGACCGCAGATAGTCGTCGCTCTTCCAGCCCGCGTTGACGGTCCCGGTGAGCCGGTCGCTCGGCGCGATCGAGAGGAGCAGGTCGAGGCGCTGGCGGTCGCGCTCGCCCTCGTCGTACTTCCGGAGCAGCGGCGACTGGTTGTTGGCCAGCGCCGCGGGACTGACCGGATCCACGTGCTGGGAGAGGTAGTGCGTCCACGTGTTGTAGGCGTCGATGCGCCGGGCCGACGGTCGATAGGTCAGGTGCGCGGTCAGCCAGTCCGCCGGGGTGAGGTCGACCACGGCCCGCGCGAAGTACTCATCGGTGGTCGGCACCTCGCGGACCTTCTCGTTGCGGTCCCAGCGCTCCCACCCGGTGCCGACGGTGACGGCGAGCAGGCCGCCGAACCGCCACTTGGCGTCGAGGTCGGCGTTCTGCTTGGTGAAGTCGGGCCGGAGGGCGACCACGTTCTCGGCCACGACCAGGCGGTCGTTCACGGCGCGGCCGGCGAATTGAAGCTCCTTGGTGACGTCGTTGTAGTCGTAGTACCGGTACTTGGCGCTCAGGGTGAGCGGAGACAGCGCCCGGGTCACCGCCTGGAGGCTCACGTGGGTGGTGGCCACGGTGCCGTCGAGGCTCCCCGCCGGCAGGCCGAGCAGCGGCGAGACGAGGGCGGGATTGACCGTCTGGCCGAGGAAGCCCGCGTTCTGGAACCGGAGACCATAGGCCACGCTGGCGTTGATCCGCGTGTTCATCGGAAGGTTCACGCCGCCCGCGAGGTTCCAGGTGTGGGCCTGGTTCGGCGGCGCCAGCGAGACACCGCCGCTGGGTTGGGCGCCGCCGGCGTCGGCTCCACAGCCCGGCGGCGTCGCGGTCACCGGGGCCGGCAGACCGAAGCAGGGGTTGTCGGCGGTCACGAGACGGTGTCCGTTGTCGAAGATCGAGAGCGCGTAGCCGAACTGAAGCTGCCACCGATCGTGCGCCCAGTTCACCTTGAGCCTGAGGTCGTGGATGGTCTCGTCGATCGGCTGGAGCGTTTCCAGCAGGTTGCTGCCGGGGCCGCCGAACGCGATGCCGATGGGCCGATCGCCGCGCTTGTCGATGCGCGTGTAGTCGGCGCGCAACTCGAGGTCGGGCGTGGGTGTGAGCCGGAACGAGAACCTCCCCGTGTCCCAGCGCACGCCGATCTCGCCGAGGCGGCGCCCGAAGTTCGCGGCGTCGAGCGGGGGCCGCGGCGTGGGCAGCGTGAAGACCCCGCGCGCGGTTTCCGTCTCCAGCATGCGCGCCGTGGTCGAGAGCAGGTGCGGGGTCTCGTCCCACGAGAACCCGAAGCTCCAGAGACCGAGACGGCCCAGGCCGAGGCCGAATTCCTGGTCCCGCTGTCCCCACTTCGAGCCCGTGGCCTCGAGCGAGTACTGCTCGTCGGGCGTGAAGATCCGCATGCGCAGGTGGCCCAGGAACGCGCCCTCGGGGAGGTCGCGGTATTCCTCGAACTTCTGCCGGTCGGCCTGGGAGGGCGCCGCCGGAAGCAGACGCACGCCCCCTTCGACCTCGCCTTCCAGGTTGACGGGGCCGAGGGAGACTTGCGCGGCGGCCGGCCCGAGGGACGTGAGGATCGCGAGCGCCGCGATCATCATCACCGTGGCCGCGAGCCTGGCGCTCATGCCCACCCTAGCGCGCGAAGAACCGGCCCGCGGGATGGTTCGAGCCGTGGATCGTCGCATGGCAGTTCGCGCACTGACGCGCCACCGTGAAGCGGAGCGACGGGGGGTCGGTCCCGTACGGGTTGCTCGGATGTCCGGGCAGGACGTGGCACTGCTGGCAGAGACGCGGCATCGACACCTTCAAGAGCTTCTCGTGGTTGCTGCCGTGAGGCTCGTGGCAGTTCATGCAGTTCTCGGGCACGGGCACGTGCTCCCACAGAAACGGCCCGCGCTTCTCCGCGTGGCAGGTGTAGCAGGTCTCGTTCGGGGAGCTCTCTTTCAGGAGCGCTTGCGACACGGTGCCGTGCGGGTTGTGACACGAGCTGCAGGACATCTTGCCCTCGCGCAGCGGCATGTGCGAGGAGCGCATCTGCTGCGCGCGCTTCTGGAGATGACACGTCCCGCACGTCTCGATCTCGTTGACCTTGGCCAGGTTGTTGGCGTGGGAGACGTTGTCCATGACCCGGTGGCAGCTCGTGCACGCCACGTCGCTGCCGGCGTGCGCGCTCCCCGTCCAGAAGAGACGATCGCCCTTGGCGTGACAGTCGAGACAGATCGCGTTGCGCACGGCGATCGGCGTGGGATCGTTGCGCGCGAAGCTGATCAGTCCGCCCTTGCCCCGTCCGCCGCCGGCCTCCATGTGCGCCTTACCGGGACCGTGACAGGTCTCGCAGGCGTGACGTTCCTTGGCGTTGCGGGGCGCGTTCAGGAACAACCGCCCCATCTTCGTCTGCGCGAAGGTCGCCGCGATCGCCGGATGGCAGGCCCGGCACAGCTGCACGCCGATGTAGCTCTCAGGAGGCGCCGGAGGCGGGAGCAGCTCCTCGACCCGCGCGCTCCTGGCGCCGGTCAGTTCGAGCGAGCGCGATTTCGTACAAGACGCGACGGAGGCGGACAGCGCCAGGACGATCGGCACCACGATCAGGGCTGAACGCCGCCATGTCACGCGCGCACGCTCACGGAAAGATGCGGACCATGCGACCGGAGGTGACGGAGAGGAAGCCCTGGAGCCCGCTGGTCGTGAAGCTTCCCGCGGAGCCGTTGGGCTGGTCGAGCTGGAAGCTGAAGCTGCTGGCGGGGGGTTGGGTGAGCGACAAGCCCGAGGGGAACAGGAGCTGTCCCGTTCCGCTCACGCCATTCGTGTTGCCGAACGCGGCGAACCACTGGCCATGGTTGCCTGACGGGCCGAACGTGAGGATGGTCGCGACGAGGGTCTGGCCCGACACCGAGAAGTTGAAGAACACCGGCACCGTCGCGCCTTGCACCGCGTAGATGGAGCCGTTGGACTGCGCGGAGGCCGGCGTCGGTCCGAGCGCGACGACCAGGAGAAGCATCGAGAACGTCGCGACGACTCTCACGAGACGAAAGGGACGCATCGGCCACCTCGCTCGGGCTGATCTTCCGAATGGTAACGCTCGAAGGTGAACGGAAGATCCCGCGGTGGAATCGGATGCTAGAATGCCGTCACGTCTCTTCGCTTCGAGGTGACATCATGACCGTGGCGCTCAACTGGGGACGCTGCTCCACTCGACCGATTCTCATGATCCCCGGGCCGACGGAAATGCCGTTCCCGGTCATCCAGGCCCTCAACCAGCCCCCGTCCATTCAATACGACGCGAGCTTCGACGAGGAGGTGCTGGAGCCGACGACGTCGGGCCTGCGTGAGGTGTTCCAGACGCGGCACGAAGTGATCCTGCTGCCGGGCTCGGGCCGCACCGCGCTCGAAGCGGGGGCGCTCTCGGTGATCGAGCCCGGCGACCGGGTGCTCGTGGTGGCCGCCGGCCAGTTCGGCGTGCTCATGCGCGAGATCATGGCCCGCGTGGGAGCGGAGCTCACCGAATTCACCGTCGAGGCCGGTCGCCCGCTCGACCTGGAGCGCCTGCGCGCGGAGGCTCGCCGCGTGCGGCCCAAGGCCATCACGCTCGTGCACAACGAGACGTCCACGGGGACGACGTATCCCGCCGCCGAGGTCGGGCGCATCGCGCGCGAGGTCGAGGCGCTGTTCCTCCTCGACACCGTGTCGTCGCTGGCCGGCATCGACGTGCGCACCGACGAGTGGGGCGTGGACCTCTGCATGACCGGCTCGCAGAAGTGCCTGGCCGCGCCGCTGGGCCTCGCGCTCGCCTCGGTCGGCCCGCGCGCGTGGGAGGCGATGGAGCGACGCCGCACCACGGCGACGAGCTATGCCTACGACCTGCTGCGCTGGAAGCAGCTGTGGATTCCCCAGTCCCGCGGCGGCGGGGTGAAGCCGGGCGCCCCGCGACGCCAGCCCGTCTCGATCCCCACGCACCTCACGGCCGCGATGAGCGTGGCGGTCCGGCTCGTCCTCGACGAGGGTCTGGCCCACCGATTCCGCCGTCACGAGGCGGCGGCGGCCGCGCTGCGCGCGGGGCTCGAGGCCATGGCGCTCGAGATGTTCCCCGACCCCTCGGTGTGGTCCAACACGGTCTCGTGCGTGCGGACGCCTCCCCACGTGGAGCCCGAAGCCGTGGTGACCCGCATGCGCCGCGACCACGGGATCCTCATCGGCACCGGTCTGGCCGAGCTGCGCACGAGCACGCTCCGCATCGGTACCATGGGGATCACCTCGAGCCCGCAGTACGTGCTGCCGACGCTCTCGGCCCTGGAGCTGACGCTGCGTGACGTCGGCTTCAAGGCCGATCCCGGCGCGGGCGTGGCCGCGGCGCAACGGGTCTTCGCGGACCGGTCGTAGCCGGCGCGATGGCGGACAAGCGCGCGGCCGTCGACATCTGCGTCCCCGACGACTTTCCCTCGGTCTTCGAGAAGACGGTCGCCCACGAGAAGGCGAAATCGCTGGGCGACGTCCGCGTCCACGCCGCGCGCGGGGCCGACGACGAGGCGGAGCTGATCCGGCGGATCGACCGCGCGCGGATCGTCATCAACATCCGCGCCCACGCGCGCTTCACCGAGGGCGTGTTCGCGGCGTGCCGGCGCCTCGAGATGGTCTCGATCTGGGGAACCGGCACCGACAACGTCGACCTCGGCGCGGCCGGGCGCCACGGCGTCACCGTCACCAACACCCCGGGCACCAACGCGTTCGCGGTCGCGGAGCACACGCTCGCGCTCATGCTCGCCCTCGCCCGCCGCATCCCGCGGCTCGATCAGGAGATGCGCGAAGGCAAGTGGCCGCGCGAGTTGCTCACCCAGCTCCTCGGCAAGACCGTCGGCGTGTTCGGCATCGGTACGATCGGCGCGCGCGTGGTGGCGCTCACCAAGGCCATCGGCATGGAGCCCCTGGCCTGGAGCCTGCGCGGTCAGCCCGAGCGGGTCGAGGCGCTCGGCGCCCGCGCGGCGTCGAAAGAGGACATCCTCAAGGAGGCCGACGTCGTCACCCTCCACCTGCGGCTGGTCCCCGAGACGCGCGGCTTCCTCGGGCGCCGCGAGCTGGGCTCGATGAAGCGCTCGGCCCTGCTGGTGAACACCGCGCGCGGCGCCCTCGTCGAGCGGGACGCCCTGCTCGAAGCGCTGTCGGGGGGCAAGATCGCGGGCGCGGCCCTCGACGTGTTCCACGACGAGCCGCTCAAGCCGGGCGACCCCCTGCTCGGCCGCGACAACGTCGTGCTCTCGCCTCACAACGCCGGGCAGACGCCGGAAGTCCTGCGCGACGGCTTGCTGCGCGCAGTGCTGAACGTCGAGAACTTCCTGGCCGGACATGCGACCGACGTCGTCGTCGCTCCCGTCAGATAGGGTCACCTTCGCCTGACATCGGGCAGTCTGCTGGCCCCCGGGGCAGGGCCGCCGCCCCTCGTACCTCCGTAAGCCACGAATTCCAGGGCCGTTTCGAGTCCGGCATCAGTCGTGCTACCGCGACGGCGCATGATTCGAGACGAAGAGGCCCCGCGTGTCGACCGCGACGTCGAGGGCGAGATCGAAGTCGCCGACGTGCTGAGCGGGCTCGTGGTGGTGTCGGTCGGCCGCGGCGGTCCCGTGCAAGCGGCCGTGAACCGCGCGTTGAAGGCGGCCGGAGCCATCGTGCTGGTCAAGACCTCAGCCGCCGACGTGCTTCGGATGCTGGCTGCCTTCGTTCCGAGCGTGGTCGTCACCGAGGTCGTCCCCGGCGACGACACGGGGACGCGGATGCTCAGCGAGATCCAGCAGCGGCCCCTCGAGCGCGGCGGCGGACTGCCCGTCGTCGGGGTGAGCTGGGAGACCCTCGACCCCGCGCCCCTGCTCCACGCGGGATTTCACGGCGCGCTGGTGGGACCGTTCGACGCCATCGACGTTGCGCGCGCGGTCCTCAAAGCGGTGCGTCGGCGAAGCTGAGAACGTGGCAGTGCGAGGTGAGCCGCGCCAGCGGCGAGCCGAGCCCTTCAATGATCGAAATTCTGGCTTGGGGCCCGCCGCTAGGCCCCCCATGTGGCCTTGTAGTGCTCGTAGATCTCCTCGCCCGTCGCCATCCACACCCCCTTCTGCTTGCGGATGTAGTCGTACACGGCCTCGAAGTACTTGATGCGATGGGGGACGCCGGAGATGTACGGGTGGACGGCCAGCGCCATCACGCGCGGGGTCTTGGCCCCCTCGGCGTAGAGCCGGTCGAACTGATCGCGGGCGCGCTGGAGCCACTCGGACGACGCGTGGTGATGCAGGACCATCATCGTGATGTCGTTGAGCTCGATCGTGTAGGGAATCGAGACGAGCGGGCCCGCGACGGTCTTGATGTCGTAGGGCACGTCGTCGTTCACCCAGTCGGACACGTACTCGATGCCCTCCTCGGCGAGGATGTCGAGGGTCTCCCAGGTCTCCGTGAGCCCCGGTCCCAGCCACCCCTTCGGCTTGCTCCCCGTGAACTCGCGAATGAGCGAGATCGACTCGCGGATCGTCTGGCGCTGGTCGGGCACGAGGTGCAGCGCCCCCTGCTTGACCGCGTGCCCCATGAACTCCCAGCCCGCGTCCTTCATGGCCTGGGCGACCGGCGAGTAGGACCGGCACACGTTGGCGTTGATCGCGGTCGTGGCCCGGATGTTCCGCCTCTTCAACGCGTCGTACACCCGCCAGAAGCCCACGCGCATCCCGTAGTCGTGCCACGCCCAGTTCGGGACGTCGGGCACCGTCGCCACGCCCTGCGGCGCCGGCAGGTACTGGCGGGCCATGGGCTTGTCGATGTCCCACTCTTCGACGTTGACGATGGTCCAGACGGCGATGCGCGCCCCCTTGGGCAGCTTGAACGGCCGGCGGGCCGTGATGGGGGTGTAATCGAAGCGGTCACGGGGCACCTTCACGGACACCTCCAGGGAGAAGTTGCGCCTATACTAACGATTTCTAGGCTAAAATTGGTAACGGTATGACCACTACACCCCTGCCGTGACCACCGAGTTCTGGGTCACCCAGGCCTTCAACGGACTGTCCTACGGGGCCCTCCTGTTCCTCCTGGCCAGCGGGCTGTCCCTGATCTTCGGGGTCATGCGCGTGGTCAACCTCGCCCACGGCTCCTACTTCATGCTCGGGGGCTACGTCGGCCTGTCGGTGGTCTGGCGGACGGGCAGCTTCGTGGCCGCCCTCGCGGGCGGCGCCCTGGCCATCGCCCTCATCGGTGTGGGCATGGAGCGGCTCTTCCTGCGCCGGCTCCCCGCCACCCAGACCCTGGGCCAGGTCCTCATGACCATCGGGTTCGCGCTGATCTTCCAGGACGTGGCCCTCCTCGTGTGGGGCGGCGACCCCTACACCATCCCGGTCCCATCGGTGCTGGGCGGGTCGGTCCGGGTCGGCGGCCTATTGTTCCCATCTTACCGCATCTTCATCGTGGCCGTGGCCCTGGCCATCGGGGCCGCCCTGTGGCTGGCCCTGGAGGGCACCCGCGCGGGGGCGCTGATCCGGGCCGCCGTGGACGACGCGGAGATGGCCCAGGGCGTGGGCATCAACGTCCCCACCGTGTCGCTGCTGGTGTTCGCGCTGGGGGCGGGGCTGGCCGCGCTGGGCGGGGTGATCGGCGGCGCGTTCCTGGGCGTCTACCCGGGCGCCGATTTCGAGGTGCTGCCCTACGCGTTCGTGGTGGTGATCGTGGGCGGCCTGGGCAGCCTGCCCGGCGCGATGGTCGGCAGCCTCCTCGTCGGCTTGCTCGACAACTTCGGCAAGGCCCTCTTCCCCGAGCTCTCGTACTTCACGCTGTTCGCCCCCATGGCGTTGATCCTGGCCCTCCGGCCGACGGGGCTGTTCGGCCGCGCGTGATGAGCCGCCGTGTCCTGGGCGCCGCCGTGGTGCTCGCGGGACTGGGCGTGATCGCGCCGTTCTTGCCGTCCTATCCGCTGACCCTGCTGATCCAGGCGTTGATCTCGGCGATCTTCGCCATGAGCCTCGACGTCCTGCTCGGCTACACCGGCTTGCCCTCGCTCGGCCACGCGGCGTACTTCGGCGTGGCCGCCTATGCCGTCGCCATCCTCGCCGTCGAACGGGGCGCCGGGTTTGCGACCTGCCTGGTGGCGGCGCTGGCCGCGGCCGCCCTCACCGCGGCGCTCTTCGGCGTGCTCGCCATCCGGGCGACCGGCACGTATTTCCTCATGATCACGCTGGCCCTCGGCATGGTCGTGTGGGGGCTGGCCTTCCGCTGGGTGTCGATGACCAAGGGCGACAACGGGATCTCGGGGGTGGCGCGGCCGGCGCTGGGGCTGCCGTGGGACCTCGCCATGCCCCTGCCCTTCTTCTACTTCACGCTGACCTGCGCGGGGCTCGCCTGGTGGCTCCTCGGGGTGCTCGTCCGCTCGCCCTTCGGCATGAGCCTCAAGGGCATCCGCGAGAGCGAATCGCGGATGCAGAGCCTCGGCTACAACGTGTGGCTCCACAAGTACCTGGCCTTCGTGCTGTCGGGACTCTTCGCGGGCTTCGCGGGCGCGCTGTGGGCGTACTACAACGGGTTCGTGAGTCCGGTCGACGTGCAGCTGGTGACCTCGGTGGAGGCGCTCCTCATGGTCGCGCTGGGCGGCTCCGGCACCCTGGTGGGACCGGCTCTGGGCGCCCTCCTGATCGTGTTCCTCAAGAACTTCGTGAGCGTCTACACCAAGCGGTGGCTGTTGATCCTCGGTGCCGTGTACATCGGCGTCATCCTGTTCGCCCCCCGCGGGATCGTGGGCGCCCTCCGCGCGGAGGCGACGCCGCTGCCCCGAGGCGAGTCGTGACCGAGCTTGGCCCCTCTGAAAGGAGAGCGATCATGAACGTGAAGCGTGCACGCATCGTCGCCGTCGTGGTCCTCCTCGGCCTCGCCGTCTCGCTGGGCGGGCCCACCGCCGCCGCCGCCCAGGGCGGCCCCATCAAGATCGGGCTCCTCGCCCCGCTCACCGGGGCCTTCGCCGCCCTCGGCAAGGACATGCTCAACGGCACCGAGCTGTACCTCGACGAGGTCGGCCGCCAGGTCGCCGGCCGCAAGATCGAGCTGATCGTGGAGGACACCGAGGGCAACACCGCCACCGCGCTGACCAAGGCGCGCAAGCTCGTCGACCAGGACAAGATCCACGTGCTGACCGGCGGCCTGCTGGCCTCCACCGGGTACGCGCTGCATCCGTTCGCCGACGCCCAGAAGATCCCCACCACCTATCCGGTGATGGCCTCCGACGACCTCACCCAGCGCAAGCCCGCCAAGTGGGTGGTGCGCACGGGGTGGGCGACCAGCCAGCCCATGCATCCCTTCGCGGACTGGGTGGTCAAGAACACCAAACACCGAAAGGTCGTGACCATCGCCATGGACTACGCGTTCGGCTGGGAGACGGTGGGCGGCTTCCAGCGGACCTTCGAGGAAGGGGGCGGCCAGATCGTCCAGAAGATCTGGACCCCGCTCAACACCAACGACTTCGCCCCGTTCCTGGCCCAGATCAAGCCCGACGCCGACGCGGTGCTGGCCCTGATGGTCGGCCGGCTCGCCCTGCAGTTCATGAAGCAGTACGAGGAGACCGGGCGCAAGGCCAAGCAGCCGCTGCTCGGGGGCGGGACCACCACCGACGAGTCGGTGTTGCCACAGATGGGTGACGAGGCGCTCGGGGCCATCACCGCCCTGCACTACTCGGCGGCCCTCGGGACCCCGCAGAACCAGAAGTTCTTCAAGGTGTTCGAGGCCAAGGCCGGCAAGATCCCGTCCTACTACTCGGAGGCCTGCTACACGGGGGCGCGCTGGATCGTGGAGGCCATCAAGGCCGTGGGCGGCAAGGTCGAGGACCGGGAAGCACTGCTGGCCGCGCTGCGCAAGGTCGAGATGCGGGATGCGCCGCGCGGACCGATCAGCGTCGATCGCTGGGGCAATCCGATCCAGACCATCTACGTGCGCAAGGTCGAGCGGGTCGGCGGCAAGCTCCAGAACACGGTCATCGCCACCATGCCCGCGGTCAGCCAGTTCTGGAAGTACAACCCCGACGAATACCTGAAGCTGCCGCTCTACACGCGCGAGTATCCGCCCTGCAAGGCGTGCTGATGCGACGCTGGGAGGGCGCCCGCTGAGCCCTCCCGCGCTCGCGCTCGACGGCGTGTCGCGGGCCTTCGGCGGGCTGCGGGCGGTCGACGCGGTGTCGCTCGCCGTGCGTCCGGGCGAGCGCCGCGCCCTCATCGGGCCGAACGGAGCCGGCAAGACCACGCTCTTCAACCTGATCGCGGGGACGATCCCGGTCTCCGCGGGATCGATCCGGCTCTTCGGCCGCGACGTCACGGGGACAGCGCCCCATCGACGGGCCGCCCTCGGTCTGGCCCGCACGTTCCAGATCAACAACCTGTTCCCGGCGCTGACCGTGCTGGAGAACTGCCTGCTGGCCGTGCAGGCCCTCACGCGGACCAAGTTCTCGATGCTGCGCCCGCACACCGCCTATCCCCCGCTGGCCGAGCGGGCCCGCGCCACGCTGGCCCTGGTGGGACTCGACGACCGCCGGGACACCACCGTCCGCAACCTCTCCCACGGCGAGCAGCGCCAGCTGGAGATCGCGCTGGCCCTCGCTGGCCGCCCAAAGGTGCTCTTGCTCGACGAGCCGACCGCGGGCCTGTCGCCCGCGGAGTCCCAGCACATGGCCCGCCTGCTCCAGACCCTCGACCCCGCGATCACGGTGTTGATGATCGAGCACGACATGGACATCGCCCTGGAAATGGCCGAGCACGTCACGGTCCTTCACTACGGACGCGTCATCGCCGACGGCCGCCGCGACGACGTCAAGGCCGACCCGCTGGTGCGGGAGATCTATCTCGGTGCTTGAGGTCGCGGACCTGCACACGTACTACGGCGTGAGCCACGTGTTGCAGGGCGTCTCGCTCGCGGTGGGCGCGGGCGAAGTCGTCGGCATCCTCGGCCGCAACGGGATGGGCAAGACCACGCTGATCCGCTCGATCATCGGCTTCACGCCGCCCCGGCGCGGCCGCGTGCGGTTCAAGGGGGCGGACATCACGCACTGGCCCCCGTTCCGCGCGGTGCAACACGGGATGGGGCTCGTCCCCCAGGGCCGGCGGGTGTTCCCCTCGCTCACGGTCAGGGAGAACCTCGACGTCGCCCGCCGCGAGGCGCCGGCGTCGACCGCGCCGTGGACCATCGACCGGGTCTACGCGATGTTCCCGCGGCTCGGCGAGCGCGCGCGCAACCGGGCCAACAAGCTCTCGGGCGGCGAGCAACAGATGCTGGCCATCGCCCGCGCGCTGATGACCAACCCGGACCTGCTGCTGATGGACGAGCCGACCGAAGGACTCGCCCCGCTGCTCGTGCGCGAGGTCGCCCGCGCCATCGCCGAGCTCAAGGGCCAGGGCCTCTCGATCCTCCTCGTCGAGCAGAACCTGCCGCTGGCCCTGTCGGTCGTGGACCGCGTCCACATCCTGAGCCGCGGCCAGATCGTCCACACCTCGGCGCCGGCCGAACTGTCCGCCGACGACGCGGTGAAGTCGCGCTACCTCGGCATCTGACCGCTCCGAGTCACAGCGCTTTGACGACGACCGCGAGGTCTTCGGCGCCGTGGCCGGCGGCGTGGACGGCGGCGTAGAGACGCTCGGCGACGTCGGTGAGGGGCAGCGGGGTGCCGATGTCGCGGGCCGCGTCCTGGATCAGGTGCAGGTCCTTCATGAAGAGGTCGAGCTTCATCTGCGCGGGGAACTCGTCCTTCACGATCAGCGGGCCGCGCACCGTGAGCATGCGCGAGCCGGCGGCGCCGTTGCCGAGGACCTCGAGCACCAGGTCGAGATCGAGGCCGGCCCGGCGCGCCATCGCGAGCGCCTCGGCGGCGGCCGCGCTGTGCAGCGCGACCAGCAGGTTGGCGATGAGCTTGAGCACCATGGCCTGGCCGGCGTCGCCGACGTAGACCGGCCGCGGCAGCACGGCGCCGAGCACGTCGCGCCACCGCTCGAAGGCGGCGCGCTCGCCGCCCACGAAGATCACGCCGTGGCCCTGGGCCACCATCCCGCTGGTGCCGCTGATCGGACAATCGAGGAACGACAGACCGCCCGGACCGCCCGCGGCGACCTCGCGGGCCAGCCGGCGGGTCAGGGTCGGCGAGATCGTGCTCATCTGCACGATGGTCTGCCCCGGCCGGCCGCGCGCGACCAGACCGTCGGCGCCGAGGATCACCTCCTCGACGCTAGCCAGCGACGGCAGGATCACGCAGACCACGTCGGGACTCCCCGCCTCCGCCGCCGAGGCGGCGCCGCGGCCTCCGAGACGGACCACGTCGGCGACGCGGTCGGGAACCACGTCGTAGCCGATCACGTCATGGCCGCCCGCGAGCAGCCGCGAGGCGACCGCGTTCCCCAGGAGGCCGAGTCCGATGATTCCGACGGCCGTCACGGCGCAGACTATACACGCAACCGTGCTAGCCTTACCTGCCCAGGAGGACCGGAGTGAGCGCGCAGGATCTCCGAACGTTCGTCGCCGCGTCTCGTGACGCCGATCCGTCCGCGGTCGTCACCATCCGCGAGCCCGTGAGTCTCGAGTACGACGTGATGGCGGTGGTGCTGGAGTACGAGCGGCGCCGTCGCTGGCCGATCATCCTCTTCGAGAACGTGGTCGGCCACGACATCCCCATCGTCGCCAACGTGGTGGCCAGCCGCGGCGCGCTGGCCCGCGCCCTCGGCGTCGGGGAGCGCGAACTGGCCGCCGAATACGCGCGGCGGATCAAGGAGCCGATCAAGCCCGTCGTCCTCGCCGACGCGCCGTTCCGCGAACGCCTGGTCACCGGCGAGGCCCTCGACCTCGGCGCGCTGCCGATCCCGAAGTATTTCCCCGGCGACGCCGGCCGCTATCTCACCGCCGGCATGCTGGTGGCCCGCGATCCCGAGACCGGAGTGGAGACGGAGGGCTATCACCGCTTCCAGCTCAAGGGCAAGGACCGGCTGGGCGTCAGCCTGCACTCGCGACGGCGGATGTTCGAGTACCAGCGCCGGGCCGAGGCGCGCGGCGAGGCCCTGCCTTGCGCGGTCGTGCTCGGCCTGCACCCGTTGGTGTCGATGGGCTCGCTGGCCTATCCCGCCCCCGACGTCGGCAAGTTCGAGGTGGTGGGCGGACTCTTCGGCGAGCCGCTCCAGGTCGCGCCGTGCGCGACCATCGATCTGCACGTGCCGGCCGCGGCGGAGATCGTGATCGAGGGCGAGATCCTCCCCGGCGTGCGCGAGCCCGAGGGGCCGTTCGGCGAGTTCACCGGATACTTCTCGCGAAGGAGCACCGAGCACGTGTTCGTGGCCCGAGCCCTGTCCATGCGCGGGAACCCATGGTTCCAGTCGATCGGATCGGGCCGCGCCGGCGATCACATCACCACCCTCGGCCTGGTCCGCGAGGCCGAGATCACCAACGCGGTGTCGCGGGTGGTGCCCAACGTGACCGCCGTCCACGTCCCCCTCTCGGGGACGTCGTCGTTCACCGCCTACGTGGCCATCCGCCAGAGCCGGCCCGGCGAGGCCAAGCACGTGATCCCGATCGTGCTCGGCGTCGACCACTACTTAAAATTCGTGGTCGTGGTGGACCACGACATCGACGTGTTCGACGAGTCCGACGTGCTGTGGGCCATGGCCACCCGCATGCAGGCCGATCGCGACCTCGTGGTCATCGGCGGGAGCCTCGGGGCGATGCTGGACCCGAGCGCCGACGATCGCGGCGTGACCGCCAAGCTCGGCGTCGACGCCACCCGCCCGTTCGGCCGCGAGTTCCCGGCCAAGCTCGTGATGCCCCCCGAGAAGCTGGCGTGGGCCCGCGGAGTCGTGGACCGAAGCTAATGATTCTCGCGGAATTGGTTGACCGGACTCACGTCGGGGTCGAGTGCCGATTTCGCAGAAAAGAGGAGCGAAGCTCCTCTTTTTGAGGACCTAGGCCAGCCGACCCTGACGTGAGACCGGTCAACCAATTCCGCGAGGTTCATTAGCCGCCGGCGGTGATGCCGTCGAGCAGGCGACAGAAGGCGAGGCGGCGATCGGGCGGGCACTCCGGGTCCGCGATCGCGACCTCGAGGGCGCGGCGCGCGCCGGGGATCTCGCGTCTCTGGAGCAGGTCGTTGACGACCGCTTCGTGGGCGGTCCAGAGCGCTTCGCGGGCCCCGGTCACCACCTCGCGCAGCGCGGGGTAGTTCGGTGAGATGGCCAGACCGCGCTCGAGCCACTCGATGGCCGAGGTGAGCGACGCGATGCGATCGGCCGGCGACGCCGTCGCCTGGCCGTCGAGCGCGCGGCGCCCGACCGCCAGCGTGAGCGCCACCAGGTGGCCCTCCCACGTCGCCCGCTCGCTCCCCGACGCGACCGCGATCGCCTCCTCGAACGCGAAGCGCGCGCCCTCGAAGTCGTCGAGTCCCTGCTTGGCGAGTCCGGTCAGGCCCCACAGGCGCGCCGCGTCCTGAGTGGTGCCGAGCGCGGACGCCGCAGGGCCCGCGGTCTTCATGGCCTTCAGCTCTCTTTCGGCGAGTGTCACGACCTCGCCGAGACGCTGCTCCTTCAGCAGCGCGAATCCGCGCTCGACGACCGGAAGCTCGGGTTCAGAGAACCTCGCGGCCCCGGAAGGCAGCGTGGTGGCGGGCGACAGAGCGTCGGAGACCACAGGCCAGGCGACCCGCGGCGGTTGGCGTTCCTCAACCGGAGGCTCGACGGGCGGGGGCGCGACGGAGACCGGCTCCTGAGGCGCGGGCGCCACCGAGGGCGGGGATGGCGGACTCGGCGTTTCGATTCTCGTCTCGACGGGCGGCGTCACCGCGACGGCCGGCGTCACGGCGACGGGCGGCGTCACCGCGACGGGCGGCGTCGCGGCGGCGGGTGGCGGTGCCGCGGGAAGCGGCGCCGGCGTGGGTGGTGCCGTTCGAGGTGGCCGCGCCACCTGTCGCGGGGACACGATGCGCGACGGCGGTCGACGCGAGAGATCGCGCGCCGACGCGGCTCGGCGAAGATGCCGCGGCCGCGTGGGCCACAGGAGCTCGAGCGTTCCCAGCACCACCAGCCCGCAGGCGGCGAGGACGAGGATCAGCAGCAGTCCGTCTTCGTTCAGCATCGCGCGACTCCGACGGCGTCGACCTCGACGGGGTGGCGTTCGGCCAGCGAGCGATACGCGGCGAGCACGATCGCCAGGTCGGCCCGCCCGGAGGCGCCGTCCGTCTCCACGGCCGTCCCTCGCGTCATCGCCTCGCGGAACGTCCGCAGCATCGCCTCGTATCCCCTGACGTCCCGCCGGAAGAACGACAGGCGCGTGCCGCCCTCGCCCCGGACCAGCACGAAGCGTCCGCGGTTGTCGGCCAGACAGCTGCCGCGCGTGCCCGTCACCGTCGACCATTGCTGGCGGAAGAGCCCGGGCGCGCCGATCGAATTCGACACGAGCCCGACGGCGCCGCTCTCCAGCTCGGCGAGCAGCGTGATCGCGTCTTCGCCCTCCATGCCCATGACCGTCTGCGGCGGGCGCAGCGCCATCACGCGGCGGACCTCCCCGCCCCACCAGCGGAGATTGTGGACGTAGTGGATGCCGCCGTCGATGAGCGCGCCGCCGCCCGCCGACTCGGTGGCCCGCCAGCCCCGGCGGGCGCCGAAGCCCCGCGCGATCAGGTGCAGCTCGCGCGGCTCGCCCAGACGCCCCGCGTCGAGCAGCGATTTCACCCGCCGGAAGGCCGGCATGAAGTGGAACTGCTCGGCCACCATCAGCACGCGTCCGGCCGCGCGCGCCGTCGCGATGATCTCGTCGCCCTCGTCGAGCGTCCGCGCCAGCGGCTTCTCGATCAGCACGTGCTTGCCGGCCTTGAAGGCCTCGCGCGCGTCGCCCAGGTGACGATCGTGCGGCGTGCAGACGATCACGCCGGCGGCCCGCGGATCGCGGAGGGCCTCGGCGTAGTCGCCGTAGGCCGCGACGCCGCCGAACAGCCGCGCGTAGCCGCGCGCGCGCTCGACGTCCCGGCTCGCGAAGGCGAGCGGGATGCCCAGCCGGCGGGCCGCCGCCGCATGCCGCCGCGCGATCCACCCGCACCCGATGATGAGGAGCCCGTCCGCGTTCATCGACCCCGATGCTAGCACTCACGCGACCGGCATTCTGACTTTGACGCACCGCACGGCCTGCGCTATACCTCTCTGGCTAGGATGGGCCCGAGGAGGACCACATGAGACGAGTCGCGGTGGTGGGGGTCGGGGTGACGAAGTTCGGCAAGCACGACCGGTCGTCGGCGGAGCTGTTCGCCGAGGCCGCGCGCGACGCCCTCGCCGACGCCGAGCTGAGTCCCGCCAGCGTCCAGGCGCTCTACTACGGCAACGTGGTGGGCGGCGAGACGGAAAAGCAGCTCCACACCGGGCCGCAGGCCGCCTCCGTGCTCGGCATCCCCACCGTGCCCACCACGCGCTTCGAGACCGCGTGCGCCAGCTCGCACGCCGCCTTCCGTCACGCCGTGATGGAGATCGCCGCCGGCGTCTCCGACGTGGTCCTCGTCGGCGGCGGCGAGCGCGTGCTCAACGTGCCGACCGCCGAGTCCACCGAGTACTTCGCGTACGCCTCGGACGCGACGTGGGAGCAGCCGCTCGGGTTGACGTTCCCGGGCGTCTTCGCGCTGGTCGCGCGCGCCCACATGGCCAAGTACGGGACGACCGAAGAGCAGATGGCCGCGGTGGCGGTCAAGAACCACCGTCACGGCGCCCTCAACCCCAAGGCGCAGTTCCAGAAAGAGATCACCCTCGAGCAGGTCCTCAAAAGCGCGTACGTCGCCGATCCGCTCAAGCTCTACGACTGCTGTCCGTTCACCGACGGCGGCGCCGCCGTCGTGCTCGCCTCCGAGGAGGTCGCGCGCCGGCGTCCCCGCGCGGTGTGGGTGCTCGGCTCGGCGGCGGCCTCGGACACCATGCTGATGCACGAGAAGAAGGACCTCGCGCGGGTGCCGACCACCGAGCGCGCGGCCGCGGCGGCGTACCGTCAGGCCGGCATCGGTCCCGCCGACGTCGACGTGGTGGAGCTGCACGACTGTTTCACGATCGCCGAGATCGTGGCCACGGAGGGCCTCGGCCTGTTCGAGCCGGGCACGGGCGGTATCGCGGCGGAGAAGGGCTGGACGTCTCTGGGCGGCAAGCTGCCGGTCAACACCTCCGGCGGGCTCAAGGCCAAGGGCCACCCGATCGGCGCCACCGGCGCCGCGCAGATCGCCGAGATCACGACCCAGCTCCGCGGCGAAGCGGGGCCGCGACAGGTCGAGGGCGCCCACATCGGTCTGGCCCATACGCTGGGCGGCAACCTCGCCACCGTGCTGGTGAGCTTGTTCAGCCGTGACTGACGCCGTGGTGACATCGAAGCAGTTCTTCGAGCGCGCCCGCGCGGGCACGCTCACGGCCATTCGCTGCGGCAAGTGCGGCGAGCTGGCCCTGCCGCCCAAGGAATTCTGCGCCGCCTGTCAGCAACGGGCGTGGCAGCCGGTGACGCTGGCCGGCGACGGCACCATCGCCAGCTACACGGTGATCCGCGTGGCGCCCCGCCACCACACCGGCGAGGTGCCCTACGCGATCGCGGTGGTCAGGCTGCGCGAGGGCGTGTCGCTGATCGGCCGCGTCGTCGACGTCCCGCTCGAGACGCTCGCGATCGGCCTCCCCGTCCGCTTCCGCCCGCTCATCACCGACGACCAGACGTCGGTAGGATTCGGCCCCGCCTAGGGCTACGCTTCGTATTCCTGACTGACCTCGATGGCGACGTCGCCGTCGTCGTCGACGGTCAGCGTGATGAGGTTGGGGCGGCAACAGACCGTGCAGTCTTCCGTGAACGTCCGACGTCGCGCGCCGCTCGGATCCACGAAGAGGTCGTTCGTCTCGCCGCAGAACGCGCAGGCGTACTCCATGCGCGCTAGATCCTTCTCGACCGGGTCGAGTGGGCGGCCCTGCCGTCCCGAGCGCTCACTAGACGAAAGAGTCGTTCTCCGGTCACGGGCAGCTCGGTGACGTCGATGCCGAGTGGGGCGAGGGCATCGGCAACGGCGTTGGCGAGGGCCGCGGGAGCGCCGATCGTCCCGCCTTCGCCGACGCCCTTGAAGCCGCCGAGCGTGGTCGGAGACGGATGATCGAGGTGGATGACCTCGATCGGCGGTACTTCGCCGGCCGTGGGGACCAGGTAGTCCATCAGGCTCGCGGTGAGCAGCTGGCCGTCCCCATCGTAGACGACTTCTTCGAGCAGCGCGGCGCCGATGCCCTGGGCCACGCCGCCGATGGTCTGGCCCGACGCGATCAAGGGGTTGATCACGCGGCCGCAGTCCTCGGCCACGACGTGACGGAGGACGCGGACGGCCCACGTCGCGGGATCGATCTCGACCACGGCCAGGTGTGTCGCGTTGGAGGCAGTGCCGAAATAGGGATCGTAGAATTTCGTGGCCTCCAACCCAGGCTCGACCCCCGGAGGCAACCGTTTCGTCCCCGCGTAGGCGATCGTGGCGATCGTTCCGAGGGCGATCTCACGCCCGGGCACGCCGCGCACGCGGACGACACCGCCCTCGATGGTGAGATCGGCGACGCTCGCTTCCAGCTGGTGGGCAGCGATGGCCAGCGCCTTGTCGCGCACGGCGCGCGCGGCGAGTATCGCCGCGCCACCGCCGAGCACCGCGCTCCGGCTCGCATAGGTTCCCGTCGAGTGCGGACCGACGGCCGTGTCGCCGTAGAGCACGCGGACGTCGCCCACCGATACGCCCAGCTCGCCGGCCACGACCTGGGCGAGCGTGGTCTCGTGGCCCTGGCCCTGACAGCCCAGGCCGAAGATCGCGACGACGCCCCCGCCCGGCTCGACGCGCACGGTCGCGCCCTCGGTGCCGGTGGCGATCTCGGCGCCGGGCGAGACCGGGATCGCCGAGCCCACACCGGTCAGCTCGACGTACGACGCGATCCCGATCCCGAGACAGCGTCCCGCCGCCCGCGCGCGTGACTGCTCGCCGCGCAGCTCGGAATATCCGGCCACCTCGAGGACGCGAGTGAGCGACTCCTGGAAGCCGCCGCTGTCCCACACGATCCCCGACGCCGACCGATACGGCAGATCCTCGGGGTTCAACAGGTTGCGGCGGCGGATCTCGGCGGGATCGAGACCGAGGCGCCGCGCGGCTCGATCGAGCAGCGACTCGGTGACGAACACCGAGACCGGCCGGCCCACGCCGCGGTACGGTCCCATCGGCGCCTTGTTGGTCGCGACCCCGAGCGCTTCGGCGCGATAGTTCGCCACCCGGTACGGCCCGGGCAGGAAGCTCACGACCTGGATGACCTCGATGCTCGCGGTCCACGGGTAGATCGAGTACGCGCCGAGGTCAGCGGCGACGCGGGCGCGGAGTCCGACGATGCGGCCCTCGGCATCGACGCCCAGGTCGGCGTCGATCGTCTCGTCCCACGCCTGGGTGCTGGTGAGCAAGTCCTCGCGCCGGTCCCCGATCCACCGCACCGGAGCGCCCACGATCCGCGCCAGCGCCGCGATCACGATCTCTTCGGGGTAGAGCACGGTCTTGATCCCGAAGCCGCCGCCGACGTCAGCCGCGATCACTCGAACGCGCTGCACGGCAAGCCCCAGCAACTCGGCCAGCATGTCGCGCGCGATCCCGGGGATCTGCGTCGACGACCACAGCGTCAGCGATCCGTCCCCGGCGTCCCAGCGCGCCGCGCACGCGCGGTTTTCGATCGCGACCCCGGCGTGACGATGAAACCTGAAGCGATCGCCCACGACGACCGCCGCGCCGGCCAGCGCCGCGTCGACGTCGCCCTGGGAGAACGTGCGCGAGAGGATCACGTTGGTCCCGGCTTCTTCGTGGATGGGGGGCCCCTGCGGCTCCCCCCATACCCCCCCATCGGTGGGGCGCTGCGGCTTCGCCGCAGCGGTCCTGGAATCCTGGGAGACACCGAGCGCGGTCTCGACGTCGCTGACGACGGGCAGCGGCTCGTATTCGACGGCGACCAGCTCGGCGGCGTCCTCGGCCACGTATCGGTTCGTCGCCACGATCACCGCCACCGCCTCGCCGACGTGGCGGACCTTGCCGAGGGCCAGCGCCGGAAAATCGGTGACGCGATAGTCACGCATGCGGGAGGGCGCCCGCATCGTCCGCGCGTGGACCGTGAGCTCCTCGCCGGTCACACAGGCGACGACGCCCGGGGCCTGAAGCGCGGCGCTGACGTCGATCGCGACGATGCGCGCGTGGGCGTGCGGGCTGCGGACGAACGCCGCGTGCCGCATCCCCGGCAGCGTGAGATCGCCGACGTAGCGTCCCTGCCCCGAGAGCAGCCGCGCGTCCTCGACGCGCGGCACCGCGGCGCCGATCATGCGATCAGACGTCGACCTGACCGCGGTGGGCCTGACGACGAAGGACGCGACCGGGCAGCGCGCCGGTGTGCTCACCGCCGTCGACGACGAGGGCGCCGTTGACGATCACGGTGGAGACGCCCGACGCGAACTGGTGCGGCTCGTCGTAGGTCGCGCGGTCGGCGATGCGCGCGGGGTCGAAGACGGTGACGTCGGCGGCGTAGCCTTCGCGGAGCACACCGCGGCCGGCGAGACCGAGCGCGGCGGCGGCGCCGCCGGTGACCTTGAACACCGCCTGGGGCAGCGTGAACCAGTGGAGATCGCGCACGCACTGGCCGAGCGTGCGCGCGTGGGTGCCGTAGTAGCGCGGGTGCGGCTTGCCCCGGCCCGTCACGCCGGTCGGCTCGATCGCATTGCCGTCGGAGCCCACGAGCGTCCACGGGATCGTCACGATGGCCCGCACGTCGTCGTCCGAGATCGACGTCACCAGGATGCGCGTGGCCCCGCGATCGGTGAGGATCACGTCGCAGACGGCGTCGAGGGGGTCGATCCCGCGACGGCGCGCGAGGTCGCCCAGCGTCCGACCGGCTTCCTCCGGGAGATTCGGCGAGACCGCCACGCGCACGGCGTCCCAGGACGGGATGCGGCCGAAATTGGTCAGGCCGCGCCGCGCGATCTCGTCGCGCACCCGCGCGCGGACCTCGCGCCGCCCGAGCCGCTCGAGCATGGCCGCGATGCCGCCCTCCATCACCCAGCGCGGCAGCAGGTTGCGAAGCGGGTTGGTGGCGGTGTCGTAAGGATACACGTCGCAATCCACCGGCACCCCGCGCGCCCGCGCCGCCTCGATCTCCGCCAGCAGGCGTGGGGCCTGTCCCCAATTGTCGACACCGGAGAGCTTGAGGTGCGCGATCTGCACGTGCACACCGGTCGCCTCGGCCACCGCGATCGCCTCGCGCACGGCGTCGAACACGCCGTTGGCTTCGTCGCGGACGTGCGAGGCGTACGTCCCGCCGTGACGGCGGAGCACGCGCGCGAGGGCGTGGATCTCCGCGGGCGGGGCGGCGCCACCCGGCGCGGTGAAGAGTCCCGAGCTGAGCCCCCAGGCGCCGGCGGCGAGCGCCTCTTCGAGCAGGCCTTGCATCTGCGACAGCTCGGCCGATGTGAGCGGCCGGTCCTCCAGGCCCGCGGTCATCAGCCGCAGCGTGTTGTGGCCGACCTGGAGGATCACGTTGACCGCGGTCGGCGGGAACGCCTCGACGTACTCGCCGAAGCTCGTGTCGCGGAACGCGAGGCCGGGCGCGCTGGAGGCGAGGTACTCGGCCAGCACCGCGGCGCGGCCGGGCAGCGCGGGCGCCGCCGAGAAGCCGCAGTTGCCCACGACCTCGGTGGTCACACCCTGGCGGATCTTGGACTCGGCGCGCGGGGCGAGCGGCAGCGTGAAGTCCGAGTGGGCGTGGATGTCGATCAGCCCGGGCGCCACGACCTGACCCCGCGCGTCGATGGTCCGGTGCGCGGTGCCCGCGCCCCGCGGCCCGATGGCCACGATGCGCCCGTCCCGCAGCGAGACGTCCGCGTCGCGCCCGTCCCGGCCGGTCCCGTCGATCACGTGCCCGCCGCGAATCACCAGGTCGTCCATGACTCGCGACTCTACTGGGCCGGCGGCGCGCCGTCAAAGCGCGCCGTCTCGCCAGGGCGTTGTCCCCGGCCCGTCGCTTGCACTTTGCCTCAGCCACGGAGGGTCGATCATGTCCAAGATTCGAGTGAATCTCGCCAATCCCGCCGAGCTGTGTGAGATTTCCGGGATCACGTCCGGCCAGGCCGAAGCCATCGTCAGGTTCCGGGCCGACCACGGGCCGATCAAGAACGCCGATCAGCTCGCCGAGATCATCGGCGGACGCCGCTTGGCCGACGACGTCCGCCAGCGGCTGGACTTCGAGCCGGCCGCGATGACCGCCCCCGAATCGCCCGGCGCCTGACCCCCTCAGCGGATCGCGGGCGCTCGTCAACGAATCGACCTCGTCGTTCGTCTACTTGCCGGAGAGTGACATGACACCCAACCCGGCGAGATCCCGACCGACCAGTCACAGGCACGAGCGGTCCGCGCCCGCGTCCCCGCGGGAGATGGGCACGCGGTTCCGCCCGGCCGACCCCGACACCGTGAGACTACGGTTCGCCGCGATCAGGGCCCGCGCGCTCGAGCGCGTGGCCGAAGAGGAGCGGCTCATCATGGCGCGACTCGCCACCGACCGCTCGATCGAGAGGGGGTCCTCCGATGCGCCCGACCGACCGTCCGACCGCATTGTCCCGCCCCGCCAGCGCCCTGACCACGGCCGAGATGGTGATGTCCACGACGGCCCTGACGCTCCTGATGCTGGTGATGATTGAGGCTGTCTTCCTGTTCTGGTGACGGGTTTCGACGAGCGCGGGGGGCTTGGGGGGCCCGCGGCTAGGCCCCCCATCTAATCAGACGCCGAGCCAGCGTGACTTGGCGGCGTCGTCGCGGCGGAGGTCGTCGGGGGCGCACTCGTGGACGATGCGGCCCTTGCTCATGAGGTAGACGTGGTCGGCCACGCGCAGGGCGAATGCGAGGTTCTGCTCGACGAGCAGGATCGACGCGCCGCCGGCTTTGAGATCGAGCAGGATGCGGCCCAGCTCGCGGACGAGGAGCGGCGCGAGGCCTTCCGACGGCTCGTCCATCAGGAGGATGTCGGCGTTGCCGACGAGCGCGCGGCCGGCGGCCACCATCGCCTGCTCGCCGCCCGAGAGCTTGCCGGCGCGGTGACGCAGCCGCTCGCGCAGCCGCGGGAACAGATCCATCACCCGTCGCGGATCCCAGGTCCCCGCCCGGCGCTTGCGCGAGCCCACCAACAGGTGCTCGCGGACGTCGAGCGACGGGAACACCCGCCGGCCCTGGGGCACGAGGCCCACGCCCCGGCGCGCGATCTGGTGGGCGGGCAGCCCGGCGATGTCCTGGCCGTTCAGTCTCACGTGTCCGCGGCGCGGCGGGTTGAGGCCGGCGATGGCGTGGATCAGCGTGGTCTTGCCCACGCCGTTGCGGCCGAGCACCGCGGCGATCTGGCCGTCGGCCACGCGCAGCGACACGCCCTGCACGATCCAGCTCTCGCCGTAGGCCGCGTGGAGGTCGTCGACCTCGAGCATCAGCTCTCCTCCACGCCGAGGTAGATCTCGGCCACGCGCGGGTCCCCCTTGATCTCGTCGCGCGGGCCGGCGGCGACCACGCGGCCGTAGTGCAGCACGATCAAGCGCTCGGCCAGCGCGAGGGCCACGTCCATGTCGTGCTCGATGAGCAGGATCGTCACGTCGCGCGGGAAGCGCCGGATCATCTCGGCCACCGACGCGGTCTCGGCGGGCGAGAGCCCCGCGGTCGGCTCGTCGAGCAGCAGCACCCGCGGCTCGGCGGCCAGCGCGAGCAAGAGCTCGAGCTGGCGCTGCTCGCCGTAGGACAGCTCGCGCGTGCGGACGTGACGCCGCTCGGTGAGCGACCAGTCCGCGAGCAGCTGTTCGGCGCGAGCGTAGAGCCGCGGGAAGCCCGTGATCGGCCGGTGCAGCGTGAAGCGTGCGCTGTCTGAGCCCTGAACCGCGAGCAGCACGCTCTCGAGCACGGTGAGCCGCGGAAACAGCGTGGTGACCTGAAACGTCCGGCCGAGCCCGAGCCGCGCCCGCCGGTGCGTGGCCAACCGCGTGACGTCGCGGCCGAACAGCGTGATGCGCCCGGACGCCGGCGTGAGCAGCCCGGTGATGACGTTGAACAGCGTGGTCTTCCCCGCCCCGTTGGGGCCGAGGATGACCAGCCGCTCGCCCTCGGCGACCTCGAACGTGACCCCATCCAACGCGCGCAGCCCCCCGAAGTCATGAGTCAACTCCTGGACCGCAAGCGCGCTCATACGTTTCGAATGGTCGGGGACTCCCCACGCGCGGGAAGCGTCGGAACCGTCGGTAGCTCGCCGCGCGTCGGGGGGGTATGGGGGGAGCCGTAGGGGCCCCCCATGTTCATCAAAAATCCCATGATCCCCGCGGGAGCGAAGAGCGTGACGACCACATAGATCACCCCGAGCACCGTCAGCCAGCGTTCGGTGCTAGAACTCACCACGTTCTCGAGCAGCACGATGATGGCGCCGCCCAGCGCCGGCCCCAGCAGCGTGCCGGCACCGCCGAGGATCACCATGATCAGCACCATGGCCGAGAACACGATCGACAGGTACGCCGGGCTCACGAAGCCGTTGTAGTAGACGTAGAGGTTGCCGCTCAATCCGGCCACGACGCCCGCCAGCACGAACGCCGCGTACTTGTAGCGCCAGGTGTCGTAGCCGAGCACTTCCATCCGCCGCTCGCTCTCGCGGATGCCGATCAACGCCATGCCGAACGGCGAACGCACCACGATCCACAGCGCCGCCGTCACCGCGAGGAAGACCACGAGCACGAAGTAGTAGTAGGCGAGGCCGCCGGCCAGGCTCCACGGCAACCCCGCCGAGGGGCGCGGCACGCCGGGCAGTCCGTCGTCGCCGCCGGTGAGCCAGCGCCAGCCGAAGGCGATGCCCCACAGCACCTGGGCCAGGGCCAGCGTGATCATCAGGAGATACGCGCCGCGCGCGCGCAGGGCGAGCAAGCCGAAGAGCGCGGCGGTGACGGCGGCGGCGACGAGGCCGGCCCCGAAATCGATCCAGAAGTTGTCGATCACCCGCAGCGCCAGCAGGCCCACCGTGTACGCACCGACGCCGAAGTACGCGGCGTGGCCGAGCGATGGCAAGCCGCCGTAGCCGAGGACCAGATCGAGGCTCATGGCGAAGAGCGCGAAGATCAGCATCTTGGTGAGCAGGCCGAGCTGGTAGGACGAGAGCGCGAACGGGACCAGCGCGAGACCGAGCGCCCCCGCGGCGACCCCGAGCTTCGTCTTCACCGGCTCCCGAACAGGCCGGAGGGGCGCACGGCCAGGATGATCGCCATCGGGGCGAAGATCGTGAACATCGCGAGCTGCGGGAACAGCGCCTTGCCGAAGTTGTCGAGGAGGCCGATCAGGAGCCCGCCGAAGAACGCGCCCTTGAGACTGCCGAGCCCGCCGACGATGACGACCACGAAGGCCAGGAGCAGGATCTCGAAGTCGGCGCCCGGATAGACCCCGAGCAGCGGGCCCGCGATGATCCCGCCGAGCGCGGCCAGCGCGGCGCCGAACGCGAAGACGCCGGTGGACAGGCGCGAGACGTCGATGCCGGTGGCGCGCGCGATGTCCGCGTCGTCGATGGCCGCTCGCAGCATGGCGCCGAGCCGCGTGCGCTCCTGGAGGAACCACAGCGAGACGCCGACGAGGGCGCCCACGCCGATCACGAAGAGCCGGTACGCGGGAAACATCACGGGACCGACGCGGACCGGCAATTCGAGGAACTCCGGCTTGGGCAGCGTCTGCGGACCGCCGCCCCAGTACGCCAGCGAGAGATCGCCCACGATCAGGAGGAACCCGAACGTCAACAGCGCCTGCGGCAGCTCCTCGCGCGGCGGCAGCCGGCGGAGGAACACGCGCTCCATCACGATGCCGAGCACGACGACGGCGGCGATGCCCGCGGCGGCGGCGACCACGAAGCTTCCGCTGACGTTCATGACCGAGAGCGCCACGTAGGCGCCGAGCAGGTAGTACGAGCCGTGGGCGAGGTTGAGGATGCGCATGAGGCCGAAGATCAGCGAGAGGCCGGCGGCGAGCAGGAAGAGGAGCATACCGAACGACACACCGTTGAGGGTCTGGATCGTCCAGAAGGTCATCCGCAGCGGCGACCATATCACACACGACGGCGTGCTACATTGGGCGCGCCCATGCAGGTGTACGCGTTCGATCTCGTGCCGTGGCCGCATCTCGACGCGGCGTCGTACTATCCCGACCCCAATCGCCTCTACGATCCCGTGCGCGGCCACGAGGTGTACGAGGAGCACCTGCGCCAGATCGAGCTGTACGAGGAGTACGGCTACGACGCGATCTGCATCAACGAGCACCACGCCAAGCCCTACGGCCTCATGCCCTCGCCCAACCTGATGGCCGCGGCCATCGCCCAGCGGACGAAGCGCATCAAGATCGGCGTGTTCGGGAACCTGGCCGCGCTGCACGCGCATCCCGTGCGGCTGGCCGAGGAGACCGCGATGCTCGACGTCATGTCGGGCGGGCGGCTGATCTCCGGGTTCGTGCGGGGCGTGCCCCAGGAATACCTGGCGCTGAGCGTGCCGATCACGGAGGCGCGGGAGCGGCTCAACGAGGCGTGGGACCTGATCGTCAAGGCGTGGACGACTCACGAGCCGTTCGACTGGCGGGGGAAATACTGGCGCTACGACCGGGTCTCCATCTGGCCGCGCCCCCTCCAGCAGCCGCATCCGCCGATCATGATGCCGGCCGACAGCGACGAGGGCCTGGAGACGGCGGCGCGGCGGCGGGTGGGCACCGGCGTGGCCTACCGCTCGGTCGGACGGGCCAAGACCGCGTTCGACAAGTACCGGGCGTTCGCGGCCCGTCACGGATGGACGCCGGGGCCCGCGCACTGTCACCTCCTGCGCAACGTCTACGTGGCCGAGACCAACCAGCGGGCCCGAGACGAGGCGGAGGAGCATCTGCACTATATGTTTCAGCGGCTGCTGTCCTATCACCGGGGCGCCATGAAGCTCCTGGGCCAGTCGCCGCCCCGGCGCCCGGCCGAGATCCGCAGCGCCGAGGACCTGCCCTTCTACGAGATGGACTTCGACCTCCTCCAGAAGGAGGGACTGTCGATCATCGGCGATCCCGACTACGTCACCCGCGAGATCCAGGCCCAGATGCGCGAGCTGGGAGCGGGGGTGATCATGGGCCTCTTCCAGTTCGGGAGCCTGCCCCACGAAAAAGCGAAGAAGAACATCACGCTGTTCGCCGAGCACGTCCTGCCCGCGCTCAAGGGCGCCTGAGAAGCGCGGGGGCGCGGGAACGCACCCGAGCGGCGCCACCAAGCGCCGGAGAGGATAGATCATGCATCGACGCCATCGCCTCCTGATCGCCGCCGCCGGTCTCTCACTGTTCGCGCCCCTCGTGACGGCCGCTCCCGCGGCCGCCCAGGGGCCGGTCAAGATCGGGGTGCTCGCGCCCGTCACCGGTGTCTTCGCGAGCTTCGCCAAGGACATCGTCGACGGCGCCCAGCTCTATCACGCCGAGTCCGGCGGCCAGCTCGGCGGACGCAAGCTCGAGCTGATCGTGGAGGACTACCAGGTTCGCCCCGACGTCGCGGTGACCAAGATCCGCAAGCTGGGCGAGCAGGACCACGCCCACGCGGTGGTCGGCATCGTGCTCTCCGCCGCCGCCATCGCGGTGAAGGACTACGTCAACGCCCAGAAGCTGCCGCTCCTGATCTCCGGCTTCGCGGTGGCCGAGAACCTCACGCTGCAGCCGAACCCGTACGTGTTCCGGATCACCTACACCGGCAACATGACCGGCGGGCCGGCCGGCACGTGGTCGTACAAGCACCTGAAGGCGCGGAAGGCGGCCATCATCGCGTCGGACAGCGTGGGGCCGCTCGAGATCATCATGGCGTGGGCGCGCGCGTTCGAGGAGGCGGGCGGCAAGGTCGTTCAGGAAGTCTACGCCCCGCTCGGCACCGCGGACTTCGCGCCGTACGTGGCCCAGTTGCGCCGCGACGTCGACGTGATCGGCGTGCAAACCGTGGGCGCCGACGGCGTGCGCTTCGTCAAGCAGTGGCGGGAGTACGGCATGCAGGGCAAGATCCCCCTCGTCGACGCCGCCGTCGGCTTCAGCGACCTTTCGCTGCTCCCGGCCTCGGGCGACGCCGCGGTGGGCGGCTACAACAGCCAGCCGTACCAGTACACGCTCGACACGCCACGCAACAAGAAGTTCGTCCAGGCCTTCCGGGCCAAGTTCAACCGCGACCCCGGCGCGCCCGCGGTGTTCACCTACTCGGCGCTGCTCGCCCTCGACCAGGCCGCCAAGGCCATCGGCGGCAAGGTGGAAGACGCGCCCCGCTTCATCGAAGCGCTCCGGAAGATGGACCTCGACGCCCCGCAGGGTCGCATCCGCTTCGACAAGTTCCAGAACGTGGTAAGCGACATCTACATCAGTCGCATCGACAAGGTGGGCGCCCAGTTCGTCCCTACCGTCATCGAGACCTTCCGCGGCGTCGACCAGTTCCTCGGCCTCTCCCCCGAGGACTACATGAAGAAGCCGCGCCTGGTGAATCTCAAGGGCACGTTCGCGAAGTAGCGCCCGGCTACGGGAACGTGAAGGGCGTGGTGGCGAGGGCGAGGATCTCGTCGGCGGTGATGACGCCGTCGGCCAGCGCGCCCGCGCGCGCCGCGAAGACGAAGAAGACGTAGCGCCCGCGCGGCTCGGTGCCCGTCCACTGGTAGGAGAAGAAGTTCGGCCGGTCCATGGAAAACGGGGCCGGCAGAGCGACCCGCGCCGCGTACGGCCGCAGCGACCCGACGTCGGCGGCGCTGCCGACCATCGCGCCGCCGCTCGTCATCCAGCAGACGATCGTGACGCCGTCGGGCAGCAGCGCGCCGACGTAGAGATCGGCCTCGGCCGGCAGCCCGGGATTGGTGAGCAGGAAGCTCGCGATCACCGTCTGGCCGACCGCGAACGTCGGCTGGTTCACGCTCACTCGCGCGTCGAGCGAGGCGTCGGCGAGGGCCAGGCCCGACGTGAACCGCGCGACGAAGGCGTCGCTGTCACCGCCGCTCGCCGGCTGCGCCCCGCCGGCGGTGCCCGGGAAGTCGGGGCTCGCGTACGTCTTGCCGGCCACGTAGACGTCGCCGCTCGCCGGGATCGCAAGGGCGCGCGCCTGATCGAAGAAGCGGCCGCCGAGATACGTAGCCTGGGCGAGCGTGGCGAGACTGCTCGACAGGCGCGCCACGAAGGCCTCGTACCCGCCTCCGCTCACCGCCTGCGCGCCGCCGCTCGTCCCGGGAAAATCCGTCGACTGGGTGTCGCCCGCCACGTAGACGTCGCCGGTGCGCGGCGAGATCGCGAGCGCGGCCGCTCGATCGAAGTTGCCGCCGCCGAGATACGTCGCGCCGGTGAGCGCGGTGAGGCCGCTCGTCAGACGCGCCACGAATGCATCCGTTTGTCCGCGGCTCGCGGGCTGGGCGCCGCCGCTCGTCCCCGGGAAATTGGCGGACTCGCTTTGACCGCCGACGTAAACGTCGCCGGTCGTCGGATGAATCGCCAGGGCCGAGGCCTGGTCAGGCGCCTCACCGCCGAGGTACGTCGCCTGGACGAGCTCGGTCAGGGTGGCGGAGAAGCGGGCGACGAACGCGTCCACGGTACCGCCGCTCCACCGTTGCGCGCCGCCGACGGTGCCGGGGAGGTTTCCGGATTCGGTCATGCCGGCCACGTACACGTCGCCGGTGGCGGGAGCGATCGCCAGCGCGAGCGCGTCCTCGGAATCGCCGCCGCCCAGATAGGTCGCCCTGGTGAGCGCGCCGAGGCTTTCGGTCAATCGAGCCACGAAGGCGTCGGCGCCGCCGCCGCTCGCCGGCTGCGCGCTCCCGGCGGTGGCGGGAAAGTCGGTCGAGGCCGTGTAGCCGGCCACGTAGACGTCGCCGGTCGCGGGGGCCAGCGCGAGGGCATTCGCGTAGTCGGCGCCACCGCCCCCGACGTAGGTGACGCGTTTGAGCGCGGTGAGGTCGCCGCTCAGGCGCGCGACGAAGGCGTCGCCGCCGCCGGCGCTCGCCGGCTGGGCGGCGCCCGACGTGCCGGGGAGATCGGTCGAGTACGTGTATCCCGCCACGTACACGTCACCGGTCCGGGGCGAGACCGCGACGGCGGTGGCCCGATCGAAGCCGCTGCCCCCGAGATACGTCGTCTGCAGGAGCGTGGTGAGGCTCGGGGACAGGCGCGCGACGAAGGCGTCGGCGTCACCACCTTTCGATGGCTGTGCCCCGCCGGCCGTGCCCGGGAAGCCGATCGAGGCCGTCTGGCCGGTCACGTAGACGTCGCCCGTGCCCGGCGCGACGGCGAGGGCGGTGGCGTCCTCGGCCCCGCTGCCCCCGAGGTAGGTCGCCTGCAGCAGCGGATCGATGACCAGCGGCCGCGTGGGGTCGTAGGCCGCGACGACGAATCCGTACTCGAGGCCGCGCGGCCGATAGGCGACCGGGACCTCGCGACGGACACCGTCGAGTTCTTGATACGCGACGGGCGCCGTCAGGGCGACCGGACCCAGTCCGGTCCGGACCACCAGCGTGCCGTGGGCGTCGTCCGACGCGATCGCGCGCGCGCCGCCGACCCGCACGCGAATGCGGTCGACGGAGGCGCCGGGCTGCACCGTGAAGATCTTCTCCGCTCCGCCGGCGCGCGCCCGTATCGACACGAAGACGCCTGGCCAGACCTCGCCCAGGTCGACCGCGTCCCACGTCACCACGTCGGAGCGCCAGCGCCGGGTGTCACCGCCGACGAAGTAGCTGACGCGGGCGTCGCCACGGTCGCGCGCCACCGGGCGCGGGCGGCCGCGGACCAGCGTCTCGGTCAGACTCCAGCCCGGCGTGTCCGCGCGGCGGTCACGGCCGGCCGACGGGGTCTCCCGCAGGCGATAGACCAGCTCGCCCCGACGGGTGACGAACAGCGTGCCCGCGGGCGTCGGCGCGTAGTACGCCACCTCGGCGGAGGTCTGTCCCTCGTTGGCGATGAACGGTGGCCGCAGCTCCGGGAGCTTCTGCCGCGTCAACGGCATGGCCTCGACCCAGGGAACGGACGCCAGGAGGAGCGAAAGAGCCGCAAGGAGTGGAGCGACAACACAACTGATACGCATGTGCTCTGTCCAGAGCAAGATCGCGGCCCGCATTCGGACACGCCGGAAATGGGCAACGACAACACGGCGATACGCTCGGCGGACGGCCTCGGGAGGGCCGCGGACCGCAAAGAATTTCCTCAGGCGGGGAAATCCTCGTCATACGAGGGGCAAAACCGGCGAGTCGCGATCGATTCGGGGGCGGCCCGATCAGTGAGCGAGCGGGATGGAATCGAGCGCGTCGAGGACGGCGCGGGTCAGGCGCGGGAGCGACGGATCGCGGGCGCCCATGACGAGCACGGTGTCGCCGGCGCGGGCCTCGCCCCGGATCCACTCGACGGCCGCGGCGTGATCGGGCGCGTACCCGCAGTGAACGTTCGGCCCCAGATCGTCGGCGAGCATCCGGCTCGAGACGTCCTTGGTCACGGTGCCGCCCGCGTAGAAGACCTCGAGGTAGGCGAAGCGATCCTGCGCGCGCAGCACGCGCGGCAGCAGCTCGCGAAGCTCCGGCCGCAGGAAGCGGGCCGGACCGAAGCCGTGAGGCTGGAAGAGGGCGACGACCCGCGATGACCCGGTCTGCGCGGTGGTGATCGCGGCCCGGAGCTTCTCGGCGTTGTGCGCGTAGTCGTCCACCACCCGGATGCCGTTCGAGGTGATCCCGACGACCTCGAAGCGCCGGGCCACGCCGGGAAAGCGCGAGAGCGCACTCGCGACGACCGTCGGCGGTACTCCCAGCTCGATGGCCACGAGCGCGGCGGCGGCGGCGTTTTCCAGGTTGTGCACGCCGGGCTGCGGCACGTCGAGGGCGATCTCGCGATCGCCCACGCGCAGCGCGCCGACCGCGCGGTCGGGTCCGGGCGCGATCACCGTGAGGACGGCGTCGGCGTCGGCCACCGCGCCGTAGGTGAGCGCCTTGCGCGAGCGGGCGAGGGCCGCCGCCTCCGGACAACCCACGTTGATCAGCACGCGCCCGCTGTAATCGGCGAACGCCGCGAACTGCAGGCGCAGCGCGTCGATCTCGTCGTGATCGCGGCTGATGTTGTGCACGACGCCGATCGCCGCACGATATCCCACGAGCGTGCCGTCGGACTCGCAGGCCTCGGCGATCACCGGGCCGTCGGCGGAGCCCGCCGCGAAGCAGCCGCCGCTCCCCTCGCCCACCAGCGCGGCCCCGCCGATGACGGTGGCCCCCGCGCCCGCGTCCCTCATGATCCACGCGAGCATCCCGGTGATCGTGCTCTTGCCGCTGGTCCCCGCGACGGCGACACCCGGCCGGCCATCGTTGACGATCTCGGCGAGCAGGGCCGGCCGCGCCACCCGCTCGATTCCGAGGGCGCGGGCGGCCCGCATCTCGGGCGTGACCGCGGTGCCGTCCTGAGGCGCGATCACGATGCCGGCTCGACGCAGGCTCGCTTCGACCGCGGCGTTCTCACCGCGATCGAACGAGCGATCGCTGCCCTGGACCTCGTGACCGCGGGCGCGCATCACGAGGGCCAGCGGGTTCATTCCCGCTCCGGCGATTCCCGAGAAGTGATAGCGCGCCGATCCCATCGACGGCGCTCAGTGTAGCCCGGGCCACCCCGCGGGCCGTCCATCTTTTCGCGCGTCCCCGAATCGACAAGCCCGGACGCAAATGATAAGGTTCCGCGCACTTGAGACGCGAGTCGTGAGACGGCCTCCACTGCCGCTGATCCTGGTGGCGATCGCGATGTTGGCGCTCGGCGAGACTGCCAGCCCCTTCCTGTCCGGGTTGCGCCCCGTCGTCGAGCGCCATGCCCGCGCCCGCGTGGCCGCCAACGCCAGCGCCCACGGGTTGACCGGCTCCGCCGAGTACGACGACGAGATCCGCAACCGCGCGGTCTTCACCGCCGAGGCCGGGCTCTCGTTCTTCCACACGCACGCCGGCGGGCTGGCGCCGCTCGTCCTGCTCGCGGGCACCATCGTGGCCAGCGTGGTTCCCGGCGTCGCCACCCGCGGGCTGCTCTACGTCCTGCTCACCGCGGCCGCGCTGTTCCCGCTCGGCTATCTCGCCTACGCGCTCGCCGCGCTCGAGATGGGACGCGAGGCCGGCATCGCGCTGGCCGAGCGCTACGTGCTCACCCCGCTGGGAAGCGCCGCCATCCTCGCCCTCGTCGCTCTCGCGTGGGCCCTCGGTCGCGCCGGACGGGCGCGTGACCACGCCCCACGCGTCGGCCAGGCCACGTAATGATCGAACCGCCGGCCGCGGGAAGCGCGTCCCGGTCAGCCACGCGATGATCGAACCGCCGGTCGCGGAAAGCGCATCGGGGGGGTATGGGGGGAGCCGAAGGGGCCCCCCATCTAATCAATCCTGGCGGCTGCCCCCGATCCCCGTGCTGCTCGTCGGCGTGGTCCTCATCGCGTGCGCCGAGGTCGGCGGCGCGTCGATGGCGCAGTTCAAGCTCGAGCTGACGCGCTGGGCGCGCGGGATCATGCTGGCCCGCCCCCAGACCCACGGGCTGGTCGGCGTGCGCGACGTCGACGAGCAGATCCTCGACGAGGCGCTGGTGAAGTTCGACGCCGGGCTCCGTCTCTTCCACCTGCACGCCGAGGGCCTGGGGACGATCATCATCGTCGTCAGCATGGTGGCCGTCTCGGTGATCGGGCACGCGGCGCTGCGCCGGGTCGTCGTGGTCCTGATCACCGCCGGCGGCGCGCTCTATCCGCTGGGCTATCTGCTGTGGAGCGCGCTGATCCCGTTCCAGGGCATCGCGCGCGGCAAGGCGGTGGCCGAGTGGCTGGTCTGGATCCCATTCGGCAGCGCGGCGATCGTGGCCATGTGGCTGCTGGTGGGAGCGCTCGCCGTCCAGTGCGCGCGATCGGCGCGCGGACGCTCTGGATGATCAAGACTCTCGCGATCGCCGCCATCCTGACGCTCCTGTCACCAATGTCCGCGCGCGCTCACCACGTGGGCGCGTACGTGCCGCGCGACAACGACGTGTCGGCGAACTTCAAGCAGATCAAGTTCTCCGTGCAGGCGCAGAAGTTCGCGGTGGCCACCACGCTGTATGAAAGCGGTGCGCTCCGGCGCGAGCTCCTGACACGAGCCGCCGCGCTGCCCTCGGGCCTCGACGCGTCGATTCGCGGAGCGTTGAAGCGCGGCGACGCGCGAGAGGCGGAAACCGGGCTCATGGTCTTCTTCGCCGCGCTCGTCCGCGATCTGGCCCTCGAAGCCGATCGCCGGCTCGCCGACCCGCGCGCTCCCGCGGCGGCGCGGATCGCCGGCGGCGGCAAGATCCTCGAGGCCATCTGGCGCTACTACAATCTCGTCGACTTCGCGGTGTCGCAGCGCGATCCCAAGGCGGCGACGGCCGTTCGCCTGGCCTTCGAAGATGCCGAGGCGCAAACGAAGGCGCCGGTGCCGGCGCCCGAGCGGATGCGGCCACCGCTCGCCACCATCGCCCGCGTGCTGGCGGGCGTGATCGACGCGTCATCCGGCGTGCGGACCAGTGCGGACGTCTCAGGGGAATACTCACTCACAAGGAGGCATGCATGAAAACCAGGACATCAGTCGCGGTGCTTCTCTCGCTCGCGGTGCTGGCCGCCGGCGTCGCGCTGGCCCCCGCGCAGGGCGCCAAGGTCGTCAAGATCGGCGACCTCGGCTCCAAGGTCGGCGTGTTCGAAGGCTACGGTAAATACCAGACGATGGGCCTGACGCTGGCCGTCGAGGAGCTCAACGCCAAGGGCGGCGTGCTCGGCCACAAGATCGAGATCGTCTCCGAGGACGACGAGACCAAGCCCGCGCCCGCCGTGCGCAAGGCCGAGAAGCTCATCCTCCAGGACGACGTGAAGCTCCTGGTCGGGGCCATCTCCAGCGGCGCCACCATGGCCGTGATGGACGTGACCAAGAAGCACAAGACCATTCACTGGAACTCGGTCTCGTGCGCGGAGTTCATGCGGACGACGAAGTATCACAAGTACTACTTCTCGAACCAGCCCGACTCGCGCATGCAGGCCAACGGGCTGGCCAAGTACATCCTCGACAAGATGGGCAAGAAGGTCTACATCTTCTACACCGACTACGCGATGGGCCAGTCCGACGGCCGCCAGTTCAAGACCGCGTTCGAGAAGCTCGGCGGCGAGATCGTGGGCGTGGCCGGGGCGCCCCTCGACACCAAGGACTTCGGCCCCTGGTTCGGCGACATCAACAAGACCAACCCTGACGTATTGTTCCTGGCCTTCGCGGGCACGGACTCGCTGCGCCTCATGACCCAGCTCCACTCGTTCGGGATGACCAAGAAGTACAAGATGGCCGGCATCGACTGCTTCCTGCTGCAGCAGGACCTGCCGTCCATCGCCGAGCCCATGGAAGGCTTCGTCCAGCTCAATCACTTCTCGGCCTTCAACCCCGATCCCGCCATGCAGGCCTTCAACACCAAGTTCAAGAAGCGCTGGAACGTCGACGCCAACATCGCGGCCGGCGCCTACGACGCGGTCCTGTTCTGGGCGGCCGCCGTCGAAAAGGCCAAGAGCTTCGATTCGGACAAGGTCTCGGCGGCCCACGAGGGCCTGTGCCTGGACGGGACGCACATCGGCCGCCAGTGCATCCGCAAGGAAGACCACCAGGTCGTGATGGACATGCACCTCTACCGGGTCGAGAAGGGCAAGAACCTGCCCATCGCCCGCATCGCCGGCGCCGACACCATCGGCGAGCCCATGGTCGGCAAGGACCCGGTCGAAGGCTTTAGCTGGGAGATCAAGAAGAAGTGAACGTCCGCTCCTGAAAGCTCGCGATAGCTCGAGCCGGAGGAACGGTTCTCCGGCTCGAGCTGGCGAGGCGTTACCGGGCGAGTCCCTCGAGCCGGCGCCCAGTCGTCGTCAGAGGACGACTCGGAATCGACCGCTTCCTTACAGTCTCTCGCGCGGCCGCACGACTCTCGGTTGATGGGTCAACGCGATTTCCGACGGCGGACTCGTCGCGGCCCGCGAGTCACCCGCGACAGCCCGCGTGGGCCTTCCCGAATTTCACGCATGATGTCGAGGAGCTCCCCGGGCGGGAGTTTTGCTCTGACCCCACGCACATCGAGCGGGGAACGCGGCGCACGGATGGGCTGAACCACGAACACCTCTCCGCCCCGACGACGGATGTGGACCGTTCCCTCGCGGCGTGCGTCGTCGAGCACGCGCGCGAAGCGTTGGCGCGCTTCCGAATACGTATATACCTTCATTTCGCAACCCCCAGGAGCTCGATCCCCAGATCCTGTGCAGCATCGAACAGGCGCCGATCGAGCGTCAAGAGCGGGACCCGCTGGGTCCGAGCCAGCTCGAGGACGTACGCGTCGTATGCATAGAGACCATGCCCTTCCGCGAGTGTCAGGGCTCGGGCAATTCTCACGTCGACCAGGCGCAACGGGATCCGTTCAAAGGACACCCATGCCTCGTGAACGTCGCGCGCCGTCAGGCGCCTGCGCCGGAATCCCGCGATCAAGCCGTTCCCGACTTCCCAAGGCACGGATCCCGGTGCCAACAGCGTCGCCTCTTTGGTGGCACTGATGAGCGCCGGGCGCTGGGGCTCGTGCAGCAACACCGCAAGCACAGCCGAGGTATCGATGACAAGCGCCGCCATTTGTACAATTGTACCCAGAGGGAGATGGGCCCGAGCGTGATATTCTCCCCGCACCCGTGGA
>DATHGT010000091.1:0-5504 GCA_035317605.1 Candidatus Acidiferrum sp.
TGCGCGGATAGACGGTCATGAAGAGGTTGCGGGTCGCCTCCACCGGGAGCTTGGCCGGGCACATGACGCCCCACTCGTCCGGCTGGGCGTCGGCTTCCGAGGCCCGCAGGCAGGCCTTCATCACTTCGGTCTGGAGCATCAGCTCGCCCAGGCGCTCCTCGGAGTGGGGGAGCTGCGCGTTGCCGAGGGTCTCGGTCATGAGCAGCGCGATGCCGAGCACGAACTCGCACTTGGCCACGTTCTTGGCCGCGCCCTGATGCGCGCTGTGCAGCATCGAGTGCGTGACGGCCGAAGTCGTGTTGATCATGTCGACGTCGCCGAGCAGGAACACGCGCTCCCACGGCACCAGCACGTCGTCGAAGAAGACCACGCAGTCCATCTCCTCGAAGCGTGACCCGAGTGGATGCTCGGCGGGCGGCCGGCCGAGATCGAAGCTCTCGCGGCACAGGAATCTCACGCCTGGCGTGCCGCAGGGGATGGCGAAGTTGAGCGCGAACGGGCTGTGGCCCGAGCCCATGCGGGCCAGGCGAGGCGAGTACACCGCGATCTCGTCGGACAGCGGCCCCAGCGTAGCCAGCACGCGCGCCCCGCGCACCACGATGCCGGCGCCGGTCTCGCGTACCACGTGGAGGGCGGTGCCTTCCTCGAGGTTGAACATGCCGGAGACGGTGCGGCTCTTCTGGAGGTTGATCAGCGAGTGCGTGAGCGTGAGGTCGTGCTCGCGGATGTATTCGTAGTAGCGCGTCATGTTGGCGCCGAACTCGGGCCGGTTGCGCGCGAAGAAGTCCGACGCCGCGCCCCAGGCCGCGAAGGTGACGTTCATGAAGTCCGGGGTCCGCCCCATCATCCCGCACGTCGCCCGCGCCCAGTGCAGCATCATCGTCCGCCGCCGCTCCAGCTCCTCGCGCGTGCGCGGGACGATGAACGAGAGCCCGACCCGATCGCCGCTGGTCGGCGAGACGTAGGTCATCTCGTCGCGCAGCTTGGCGTCGTGCTGCATGTCGTAGAGGGCGGCGATCGAGCGCACGCCCCCGGCCAGTCCGGGGTGCGTGGTCACGTCGGCCACGCGCTTGCCGTCCAGCCAGACCTCGCGCTCCTGCTCCTGGAGCCCCTTGACGTATTCCTGCCCGGTCCGTGCGCCCATGGCGGTCTCCTTCGAGAGCAGTTGTATAGTCGACCGGGCCGGAAGGGAAGAGGGGGGCCAAATGTCGACGATCGAGCGGCAGGACGACGGATCGACGACCGAATACTTCGACGTCTCGGTGGGCGGCGATCACGTCGAGCGCTTGATGCGCGAGGTCTTCACCGACCACTGGGCTCACGTCGCCGTCGGGCCGATCATCGAAGGCTCGGCGTGGGAGATTCGCTTCTCCGCGCAGCCAAAGGTCACGATGCTCGACGGCTATCTCACGGTCGATCCCGGCGCCTGGCACTTCCACCTCTGCGTCAACGACCACCGCGCCGCGGCCACGCCCGAGCTGGCGCGCATCCGCCGAGTGGGCCGCGCGGCGTTCTTCCTCACCGAGGGTGGCTCGTGCGCGCCCGGCTCATGGGGATTGCGCCTCTGGAATGGCCGCGGCGAGCAGATGGTCACGGTCTTCTTCCCCAACCCGCATTTCGACGACGACTGGGAACGTCTGAGCGAGCCGCGCTGGGAGAAGACCGCGCTCTGGGAAGACTTGCGCGGGCGTTACGCGGGCGCTACTGGTCGCTGACGCCGGTGAGGCCCTGGATGAAGCGGTCGAGCACGAGGTTGAAGGCCAGCGTGGCCGGCAGTCCGACCAGGAGCGCGCCGGCCATCAGCGAGCCCCAGAAGTAGATGTCGCCGCGGATCAGCATGGTGGGCAGTCCCACCGTCACGACTTTCTGATCGGTAGGGGACGCGAAGACCACCGCGTAGAGATACTCCTGCATCGAGAGCGTGAACGCGAAGATCGCCACGGTGGCGATCGCGGGCAGGCTCAGCGGGAGCACGATGCGCACGATCCCCCCGGCCACGCCGCAGCCGTCGATCCACGCCGCCTCCTCGACCTGGCGCGGCAGCGCGCGGAAGAACCCCTGCATCAGCCACGTGCAGAACGGGATCGTGATGGTCGGGTAGAGCAGCACGAGCGCCCACCACGAATCGAAGAGGCCGAGCCTCGCCACGACGGGCGCGAGCGGGATGAACAGGACGATCGACGGGACGAGATACGTCAGGAAGATCGTCACCCCGGTGCCGTGTGCGCCCGGCAGGCGCAGCCGGGTGAGCGCGTAGGCCGCGGGCACCGACGCGGCCAGCGTGATCGCCACCGTCAGCACGGAGACGATCGTGGTGTTGATCACCCATGTGCCGAACCACGTCTGGGTGAACAGCAGGCGGAAGTGCTTGAGCGTGGGCGGCTGGTGGAACCACAGCGGAAACCGCATCGAGTAGAGGTCCTGCTCGTGCTTGAAGGCGGTGATGACCATCCACACCACCGGAAACAACGCGATCACGAGAAACGGCGTCAAGCCGGCGTAGATGCCGACCCGGCGGAGGACGCGCCGCGAGCTCACCGGAGGGGGACGCCGATGGCGATCCAGTAGGGCAGCGCGACGGCGAGGACCACGAACGCGGCGAGCAGGGTCATCCACACGCCGAAGCGGAAGATCTCGGGCGCGGTCAGATGGCCGCGCTGGTAGACGACCAGCGACGAGGCGCTCTGCGCGGGGTAGTACAGCACCGCGTCGCCGGCGATGGTGACCGCGAGCCCGCACACCAGCGGGTTGACGCCGGTCGCGGTGCCGACGGACATGGCGAGGGGAATCGTGGTGGCGAGGAAGCCGGTGATGTTGGGAATCAGCGCGCGCAGCAGCGCGGCGACGACCAGCAGGGCGACGACGACCAATAGCGGGCTACCCGCCAGCATGGGCACGTCGCGGGCGAGGTGCGTGGCCACCCACGCGCTGGCCTCGCTGCTGATCAACGCGCGCGCGAGCGAGAGCGACGAGGCGATCACGAACAGGTTGGCCCAGCCGAACCCCTGCTCGAAGTCGTTCCAGGTGATCACGCCGATGCCGGGGGAGAGCAGACAGATCCAGGCGATCAGCGCGGGGATGACCGGGTGCCAGTGGTGAAGCGCGTCGGTCAGCCAGAGCGCGGCCGCGCCGCCGACGATCAGCAGCGTGCGAATTTCGCGCGGCGAGAGCGGCGAGCGGGTGTTGTGCCCCGGCGCCACGTCTTGGGCGGATATCGGGGGAGCGGAACCGGGCGCAACGTGATGGGCGGAAATGGGGGACGCTGACCCGGGCGCAACGTGATGGGCGGAAATGGGGGACGCTGACCCGGGCGAGACGCGCCGGGGGGGTATGGGGGGAGCCGAAGGGGCCCCCCATGTCGGTAAAATCGGGAGCCGCCCGCGAAATCCCGCGCGGTACTGCCAGTAGATCAGCACCGCGCCCATCGCCAGCAGCGCGCCGTAGGGCGCCAGCATCAGCCAGAACCAGCGTCCCCACGACATGTTGCCGATCAGCGCCGCCGCCACGACCGGCGTGATCCCGCCGGTCAACAGCAGCGTGGAGGCGAGCCGGTTGATCGAGTTGAGGGCGAGCATGATGGCCTTGGCCAGCGGGGCGCCGCGCGGCACCGCGGCCAGCTCCAGCGCCTGATCGTAGACGTGCACGAGGATGCCCGTGCGCGTGGTGGCCGAGGGCAGGAGCAGGGTCATCAGCGGAAACGAGGCGAGCAGCTCGACGTAGAGCCGGCGCGGGCGGCCGCCGGCCCGCGCGATCAGGAGCACCGCGATGCGCTCGGCCAGCCCGCTCTTGGCCACGGCCAGTCCGATCGTCAGCACGCCGACCAGGAAGTACGGCACCGGGTCCGCGAAGCCCACGAACCCGTCGCGCACGGTGGGAACGGCACCGGTGAGGATCAGCGCCACGATGACCACCATGCTGGTCACGCCCGCGGTCATGACTTCCGTGCTCCAGAGCCCGATGGCCAGGATCACCACCGCGAGCACGCGCTGCGCCCGCCACGGCAAGTCGGCGGGAGCGGGGGCGAGGAGGACGACCAGCGCGGGCAGCACGATCAGCGCGAGCCGGACCAGCGGATGCTTGCTCACGCCTCGAAGGTCACCCGGAGCCCCGGCAGGTCGATACCGTCGAGCGTCGTGCTCCAGGTCTCGCCGGCGTGAATCAGCGGGGCCTGGGTGAGCGTGCCCGTCGTCACCAGCTCGCCGGCCTGGATCGCGGGCGCCCGCTGCGCGGACAGCACCGAGGTCAAGTGCGCGACGGCGGCGAGCGGGCTGCCGAGCGCGTTGGCGCCGCGCCCCCGGTCGCGCACCGCCCCGTCGCACTCGAGCGCGATCGTGAACCGCTCGAGCCGCGCGGCGAGGTCGGGGTCGAGAGTGTCCACGCCCCGCGGCTCGCCAACTAAGAGAGTGCCGTGCAGCGACGAGTCCGCGATGCTGTCGGCGGCCTGAAACTTCCAGTCCGGGAAGTGCGACTGCACGATCTCGAAGCCGTGGGCGATCCAGTCGACGCACGCGAGCACGGCGGCGAGATCGTCGCCCGATGGCGGCGCCGTGCGGAAGTGGAGGACGATCTCGGGCTCGATGCGCGGATCGGGGACGAACCGTCCGATGCGGCACGTCGCGCGCGGGCCGGCCAGCCGCGCGACCGTCGTGTCGTACACGTGGGCCCAGATCGGCTCGAACACGCCGTAGACGGGCCAGATGTCGCGGTTGGTGAAGCCGATCTTCCGCCCGACCGGCCTCGCGCCTTCGCGGAGTCGCGCCTCGTGGATGAGCCGTGCCACCTCGTAGGCGATCTTGGTGTCGAACCCGCTCACCCGCGAGCTCGGCGGCACCAACGGCCGGCGCTCGTCCTGGGCCGCCTTGAGCTCACGCGCGAGGTCTTCGACGCTCACAGCCCCATGGCCTTCCTCTTCCAGAGGTCCCACGCGCGTCCGGCGTCGGCGGGCGTCCGGCTCATCGCGGCGCCCTCCTCGGGCGAGATGTACGTGATGGGACCGCCCAGCGAGATCGCGATGGCCTGCATGCGCGCGTTGACCTCCGTGTAGATGGCGTATCTCACCGCCGTTTGCACGTTGGGCGCGGCCACGACGTTGCCGTGGCCACGCATGAGCGCGACGGGCTTGTCGCCGAGCTTGGCGGCGAGGGATTTCCCGAGGACGCCGTTGCGCACGAGCATGGTCGCGCCCGCGGGGTCGCCCGCGTCGCGGATCTCCCACACCGGCACTCCCACCCACAGAAACGAGGCGGCGTGGAGCACCGGCCGCAACGGAACCTGGGTGACGCTGAACGGCACCACCGTGGGCGAATGACTGTGGATCACCGCGTTGACGTCGGGACGCGCCTTGTAGACCTCCCCGTGGATGAACCGCTCCAGCACGCTGACGCGGCCGCGAGGATCGACGGGGGTCGAATCGAGGTCGTATTCCATGATGTCCTGCGCGGTGACGAGGACCGGCGCCAGCGAGCGGGACAGCAGGTAGCGATTGGGATTTCCCGGATGGCGGA
>DATHGT010000092.1:0-2461 GCA_035317605.1 Candidatus Acidiferrum sp.
CGTGCAGCAGCTGGAGCCGACCGATCCGCGCCAGTGTGATCAGCGCGCTCGAGTCGGCGACGAGGATCACGCGTCGGGCGGGTCTGTCGCGCGGAGCGCGGCGAGGTCGCGCTCGAGCTCTTCAGGGCGATAGTCGAACCACGGGATTCGGTACTGAGCGAGCAGCGCGGGAAGGTCTCTCAACTCGAGGCCGAGCAACTCGGCCGCCTTGGCACGAGAGATCCGCTCTCGCCGCACGAGATCGAGGACGACGGCGACTTTAGCGTCGCGGCGCGCTTCTTCCTCTGATCCGAGGATCTCGAGCAGCTCGCCGGGCAACTCGACGGTGAAGCCTTTCATCGGATGACCTCCACTCCGTAGCAGGTTAACACCCCCTTCGATCTGCCGCGGGCGCGACCTGCGTCAGGGTTGGATGTTGGCGGGCTGGCGGGCGAGGGTGCTGAGGCGGGCGGCGCGTTCGGGGTCGGGGAGCCACCAGAGGATCAGGCCGGAGGCGAAGTAGGAGATCACGAAGACGATCAGCGCTGACGTGTAGCTCTGGGTGTGGTCGTAGATCCAGCCGGTGAGGACGGCGGCGGGCATCGACGCGAAGCTTTGTAGCATGCCGATCCAGCCTCGGATGGTGGCGAAGTGGGTGCGGCCGAAGCAGTCGCCGACCAGGGCCCACGTCACCGAATTGATACCGTCGCCGAACGAGAACAGGACCGCGAACAGGACCAGCGACCAGAAGGAGCCGTCGCTGTAGATCAGCACCACGAGGCCGGCGGCTCCCAGGAAGACGCCCCACGAGCCGATGCGGCGCTTGGACTGGCGGTCGCCGAGCCATCCCGTGAGCGGGCGCACGATCACGGTGGCGAAGGCGGTCACTCCCACGAAGAACGCAGCCATCGGCTGATCCAGCCCCTTCCAGACCAGCAGCGGCACCAGGTGGACGGTCACGCCGCTGTAGGGAATGTTGCGCAGGCTGTGGAACGCGGAGAGCCACCAGAAGGTCGGCGTGCGGACAGCTTCTCTGGTTGTGAACTCGCGGGGGTCGTCGGCGACGTGGACGCGTCCGATCGACCCGTCGCCAGGCGACGGGCGCTCACCGTCGGGGAGCAGCCCCATGCTCTCGGGAGAACGATGGACGAAGAAGGCGAGGGGCAGCAGAAGGAGCACGGCGATCCCCGAGAAGAGCGCGGCCGCGCGCCAGCCCAGCGTGAGGACGGCGAGCGCCACCAGCGGCAGGATCAAGACCCCGCCGATCGACTGGCCGGTCTGGGTGATGGCCATGGCGAGTCCGCGCTTGCGGCGGAACCAGTGATTGACCGCGGCCAGCGCGGCGTGGTTGAAGCCGAGCTGAAAGCCCGTGGTCACCGGACCGATGAAGACGATGAGGAAGAGCAGATAGCTATGGGTGAACGACAGGAGCACGAAGCCGATCCCGGCCAGCGCGGTGCCGAGCACCAGCATGACCCGGATGTCGAATCGATCGATGAGATAGCCGGCCAGCGGCCCGGCCAGCGTGGACTCGAGCTTGGCCAGCGAGAAGGGCAGGGAGGTCGCGGCGCGCGAGAGGTGCATCTCTTCGAGCACGGGCAGGAAATAGAGCGTGAATCCCGTGTTGTACGTCCCGCCCTTCACGGCGTCGAGCACGCAGCCGATGATGACGATCCACCAGCCGTAGAACAGGCGGCCGGGGCTTTGCGAAAGCCGTCGCCTGAACCTCATCCGGTCACGCGTCGGGGAAGGCGGGGCGAACGTGCTCGCCGAAGAGACGCAGCGACGCCATCGCCTTGTCGTGAGCGAGGCCGCCCCAGCTCGCCTGGCACATGACGTGGCCGAGGCCGGCCTCGCGCAGGGCTGCGACCTGTTCGGCCACGCGCTTCGGCGTGCCGTAGAGCGCGCCGGTCTCCAGCACGAACTTGACGCCCTCGGGGTGCGGGAGGCGCGGGTCCATCCACGGATTCATGGCCGCCGCGTTCACCACGAAGTCCGCGGGGTTGTAGGCGTCGCGGACGTGATGCATGTGCTGGCGATAGTGCAGTGTCGCTTCGTGGACGTCGTCCTCGGCCTGGGCCTCGCTCTCGGCGACGTAGAGGAAGCGCCAGACCGAGGCCTCGCCGAGCAAACGCCGCCGGGTGGCCGCGTCGTGACCGCCGGCGTCCAGTCCCTCGCGGTAGCGGGCCAGGCGCTCGGGGATCCGCGCGTTCGGGATGCGCGACATCATCACGGGGATGCCCGCGCGCCCGCACTCGACCAGCGACTCGAGGGCGATCACGCTGCGCCAGATCGGCGGGTGCGGCTGCTGCACCGGGCGCGGGCGCACCGACGGCAACCGCAGGGAGAAGAACTTGCCTTCGTGGACGAACGGCTCGTCGGTCCACGCATGGATGAGCACGTCGAGGGCCTCCTCCATCCGCTCGCGGCTGTCGTCGCTGCGCAGGCCGAAGCCGACGTACTCGTACTCGTTGTAGCTCGA
>DATHGT010000093.1:0-73268 GCA_035317605.1 Candidatus Acidiferrum sp.
GGCCACTTCGTGCTCCTCAAGAACAAGAGCCTCCTGCTGAAGTACACGCCGGCCGGTGTCGAGCGCTTCCCGGCCGGCTTCAAGGACAAGGACGGCTACTACTTCGGCCTGCGGGCCACCGTGAACTGCATCACCTACAACAGCAAGCTCGTGCCGGCGTCGGAAGCGCCGAAGACCTGGAAGGATCTGCTCGACCCGAAGTGGAAGGGCAAGCTCGTGACCGCTCACCCCGGTTACAGCGGCGTGATCGCGACCCACGTGCTGGCCCTGGTGAACCTGTACGGCTGGGACTACTTCAAGCAGCTCGCCCAGAACAAGGTGATGATCACCCAGTCCGCGGCCGACCCGCCGGGCGTGGTCGCGTCAGGCGAGCGTTTGGTCGCGGCCAACGGCGGCGACTACTACACGTACCAGCTCAAGAAGAAGGGCAACCCGGTCGAGATGGTCTATCCGAAGGAAGGCGTGCCGCTGGTGGTGTCGCCCACGGCCATCACGGCCTTCGCGCCGCATCCCAGCGCGGCGCGGCTGTTCACCGACTTCACGTTCACGCGCGAGATCCAGCAGGTGATGGCGGACAGCGAGGGGCTCTACACCGGCCATCCCGACGTGAAGTACCCCAACGACAAGCCGAAGCTTCACGAGCTGAAGCTGCTCACCGTCGAGGCCGAAGAGCTGGAAAAGCGGAACGAGGAGATCAAGAAGAAGTTCGTCGAGTTCTTCGGAGCCTAGCGCTCCGACGCCGCCGTGCGCGCCATGGATCGGTCGTTGCCGGTGTGGGTGGTGACGGCGTTGCTACTGGCGCTGCTGATGTTGTTGCCGCTGGGATGGCTGGTCGCGCTGAGCGTGTCGGGCGAAGGGGGCGGGCTCGCCAGCTATCGGGCGGCGCTCAGCGATCCCCATCTTCGCAAGGCGCTCTGGAATACGCTCGTCCTCGCGTTCTGGGTCGGGATTTTCTCGCTCGCGGTCGGGGCGCCGATGGCGTGGCTGACGGCGCGGAGCGATCTGCCGGGCAAGCGCGCGGTGCGGGCGTTGATGCTGGCGTCGTTCGTCACCCCGCCCTTCCTGGGGGCGTTCGCGTGGGTGATGCTGGCCGGGCCCAACGCCGGGTTGCTGAACAAATTCTGGCGCGACGTCACGGGGGCCGAGGGCCCCCTGATCGACATCTTCACGATGCCCGGACTCATCTTCGCGACGACGCTGTACACGTTCCCGTACGTCTTCATCATGATCGCCAACACGCTCGAGCTGATCGCCTCGGACCTGGAAGAGGCCGCGTCGATCCTGGGCGCGCGGCGGCTCACGGTGGCGCTGACCGTCACCCTGCCGATGGTGGCGCCGGCCATCGCCAGCGGCTTCATCCTCGCCGTGCTGCAAGCCCTCGCGCTCTTCGGATCGCCGGCGATCCTCGCCATGCCGGCGGGCTTTCACACGATCACCACGCAGATCTGGTCCTACTTCCAGTACCCGCCCAAGATCGAGCTGGCGGCGGCGGCCTCGATGCCGTTGCTCGTGGCCACCGGACTCCTGCTCTATCTGCAGAAGCGCGTGCTCGGGCGGCGCGGTTACGCGAGCGTGGGCGGCAAGAGCGGCCAGCGGCGGACGATCCCGCTCGGCGCTCTGCGCTGGCCCGCGTTCGTCGCGTGCCTCGCCGTGATGGCGTGCTCGATCTTCCTGCCCTACGGCGTGCTCGCGAAGGCCGCGCTCTCGCGCGCGTGGGCGCAGCCGTTGACGTGGGACAACTTCACGCTCAACAACGTCTGGTTCACGTTCTGGCAGTACAGCGCGACCAAGGACGCCATCGTCAACACGCTGGAGCTGGGCATCATGACCGCGACGGTCGGCGCGCTGCTGGCGGCGCTGCTCGCCTACACCGTGAACCGCAAACTGGTGCCGGGCTCACAGTTCCTGCCGTTCCTGGTGCTGGCGCCCGTGGTGATTCCGGGCGTGGTGCTGGCGGTCGGGCTCTTCATCGCCTACACGCGCCCGCCGCTCATCCTCTACGGCACGCTCTGGATCATGTTCGCGGCATTCGTGACCAAGGAGCTGCCCATCGGCTACTCGCAGTCCGACGCCACCTTCCGCGGCGTCCACGTCGAGCTGGAAGAAGCCGGACGCATCCTCGGCGCCGGCCGGCTGCGCGTGCTGCGCGAGATCACCGCGCCGCTGGCCCGCAGCGGGATCATCGCCACTTGGTGCTTCGTGTTCATCGGAGTGATCCGCGAGCTGTCGGCCTCGATCATCCTCTTCACGCCGAACACCAAGGTCATGTCGGTGGTGATCATGGATCTCAAGGAAGAGGGCCAGTTCGGCGCCATCGCGGTGCTCGGCCTCTTCATGTTGCTGATGACCTTCGCGACGGTGGCGCTGATGCAGCAGCTGCTCGGGCGCGACGTGCTCGGTGTGCGCGAGTAGCCGATGCCGGGCGTGACGATCCGCGGGTTGACCATGCGCTACGGTGACGTCGCCGCCGTGGAGGCGCTCGACCTCGACGTCGCGCCCGGCGAGCTGGTCGCGCTGCTCGGGCCGTCGGGCTGCGGCAAGACGACCACGCTTCGGTTGGTCGCCGGCTTTCTCGAGCCGGAGGCCGGCGAGATCCGCGTCGGTGACCGCCTGCTCTCGTCACCGGCCGGAGTGGTGCCGCCGGAGCGGCGGAAGATGGCGATGATCTTCCAGAGCTACGCGCTCTGGCCCCACATGACGGTGGCGCAGAACGTGGCCTACGGTCTGCGCTTCGGCCGGCATCTCGCCCGCGCCGACCGCGCCGGCCGCGTCCGCGAGATCCTGCGCGCGGTCCAGCTCTCGGGCTACGAGTCGCGCTATCCCGGCGAGCTCTCGGGCGGACAGCAGCAACGGGTCGCCGTGGCCCGCTCGCTGGTCGTCGAGCCCGAGATCCTGTTGCTCGACGAGCCGCTCAGCAACCTCGACGCAAACCTCCGCGAAGAAATGCGCTTCGAGATCCGCCGCCTGCACGAAGCCTTCGGCATCACGACGCTCTACGTGACCCACGACCAGGCGGAAGCGATGGTGATCTCCGACCGGATCGCGGTGCTGGAGCACGGCCGCGTGGCCCAGGTCGGCACCGCGGAAGATCTCTTCGAGCGCCCAGCCACGCGCTTCGTCGCCCAGTTCATCGGCCGCACGAACCTCGTGGATTGCGTAGTCACCGAGCCCGGACTAGTCGCTCACGACGGCCTGCGGTTGCGGGTGGCCACGGCCGACGCGAAAGCGGGAGCGAGCGTCGCGGTCTCCATTCGTCCCCACGCGATCACGCTGATCTCCGGCGAGAGCGCACGCGTCACGAGCGACGGCGACAACGTGCTGACCGGCGTGCTCAAGCGCGCGAGCTATCTCGGGGCCGGGTTGGACTACGAGGTCGACGTTGCCGGCGTCATCCTGCGCGTCGCCGCTCCCGCGGGTGCGCGCGTCGCGCCCGGTACGCGGGTCACGCTCGTGGTCCCGATCGCGCGCTGCCTTCCCCTGCCGGCGGCCTGACGCGTGCCCGAGCCAGTTCATCCCGCGATCGCGCTGCCGTCCGCCCGGAAGTGGGCCATCACCGGGTCGGTCATGCTCGTCACGATCATGCAGATCCTCGACACCAGCATCACCAACGTGGCGCTGCCCCACATGCAGGGCACGCTCTCGACCAGCGTCGAGGAGACGTCGTGGGTCATCACCTCCTACCTCGCGGCCAACGCCATCGTCATCCCCGCCACCGGCTGGCTCACCGGCGTCTTCGGCCGGCGCCGCCTCTTCCTGATCTGCACCGCGCTGTTCGCGATCAGCTCGTTCCTGTCGGGCCTGGCCACGAGCCTCGAGTTCCTGATCGCGATGCGGGTGCTCCAGGGCCTCGGCGGCGGGCCGGTCGTCCCGATGGCGCAGGCGACGATGTGGGAGATCTTTCCGCTGCGCCAGCGCGGCCTGGCCATGGCCGTGTGGGGCGTGGGCGTGATGATGGCGCCGATCCTCGGCCCGACCGTCGGCGGCTGGGTCTGCGACAACTGGTCCTGGCCGTGGATCTTCTACGTGAACTTACCGATCGGCGTGCTCGGCTTCTTCATGGCCGGCATCTTCATGTTCGACTCGCCGTATCAGAAGAAAGCCGCCTCGGTGGACTGGATCGGCCTGGTCGTCATGGTCGTGGGCTTCGGCGGCCTCCAGCTCGTCCTCGACCGGGGCGAGCGCGACGACTGGTTCGAGTCGTCGACGATCGTCTCACTCGCGGTGGTGGCCGGTTGCGCCCTGGTGGGCTTCGTCATCCGCGAGCTGACCGCCAAGGAGCCGCTCCTCAACCTCGCGGTGTTCAACGACCGGAATTTCGCCGTGGGTTCCTTCGTGATGTTCGGCGTGGGCTTCGGCTTCTACGCGAGCACGCTGCTGCTGGCCCTCTACGCCCAGAAGATCCTGGCCTACGACGCGTGGACGGCGGGGACGGTCCTGGCCCCGGCCGGCGTCGGCAACATGCTGGCCCTGCTCGTCTCCGGCCGCCTCGTCCAGCGCGTCGACCAGCGCGCGCTCCTGGCCTTCGGCTGCGGTCTGAACGCGATCGCGTTCTTCCTGATGATGAACGTCTCGCTCGGCATGGATTACTGGGCCCTGGCCCTCCCGCGCTTCATCCAGGGCTTCGGCCAAGGCTTCGTGTTCGTGCCACTGCAGACCATGGCCCTGTCGACGATCCGCATGGACCGCCTGGCCAACGCCACCGCCGCCTTCAACGTGGTCCGCAACTTCGGGGGCAGTAGCGGGATCGCGATGGCGACCACTCTGCTCGCCCGCCGCAGCCAGTATCACCAGGCCACCATCGGCGCCCACGTCGACCTGTGGGACGCCGAGACGGTCCAGCGAATCCGCCAGTGGACCGAGCACTTCATGGCCGCGGGCGCCGACCCGTTCACCGCCCAGCGCCGCGCCCTGGGCATGCTCTACCGCGGCACCGTCGAACAGGCCCAGGTGCTGGCGTACGGCGACGCGTATTTCCTGCTGACCATCGTCTTCTCGGCCGTCATCCTGCTGCTCCCGTGGATGCGCCGCGTCCGCATCGAGCAGACCGACCAGCGCCCGTCCGAAGCGCGCGTCGAGGGGTTGCCCGAGCCCGCCCCCGAGTGAGCTGGGCGCGCGCCGAAGCGCCGCGACCTCAGGGCCGCCCACAGTTCCTGCTTGACGCCCGATCACCCGTACGATACGAAGAATGAAAATGTCGAAGCACACCCTGCCGGTCGCGGTGGTTTCTCTACTCGGCGCGCTGTACCTTTCACCCTCCTCGGCGGCAGGACAGCTCCCGGAGCAAGGGGATCGTTATGCGTGGGCCTCGGTGGCCGGTTTCACCGCCATGATGCAGGCATGCGCGGAGGCCTATCCGAGCCGGAAAGCCGGCTATCAGGCCGAATTGCGACAATTCATCGTCGAGATGTTCGACGACAGCGCGGCGGTCCGGCAGACATACGACACCATGATGGCGACCGATGAAATCAAGGAGATGAATCGAAAGATCATCGCCGACCTCAAGCAGGGGATCACGCAGAGTGAGGCGAAGCGTGCGGAGTTCGAGCAGATGTGTGGACTGCGCCCCCCGGATCCGCCGCCGCCGGATACGCCGGAGACCCGCCAGGCCCAGCGCGAGCTCCGTTTGCGCGGCTACCTCACGCAAATCTCCAGGCACGCCGTCTATATCTACGCTCAGGACAAGGCCTATGGCACCGCCGCGAATCCGAGCGGCAGCTGCGTGGCCGCCGCCGCCGGATCGCTCTTTTCGCGGGCGGGGCACCCTCGCCCGGAGGATCGCAAGGTCAACCCGAACCGATATTCGAACGTCGTCCTGTCCGTCGAAGGGTTCATGCGGGAATCGGGGACCACGGAGATCTTCTGCTATTCGACCCCCGAACGATATGCTGTCGCGGCCAGGATTCCCGGCAAGAGCGTGTACGACTGCGTCGACTCCTCGGGGCAAAGCCTGGAGATCGCGAACAGGATCACGGGCCCCTCCTGTCTGTCCAGCGAAGGGAAAGACTAGCCTGGCCAGCGCCAATCACGGCGCGACGCGGTCGCGGCGCCTTCGCACGACGACGACGAGGCCGGCGCAGATCAGCGAGGGCAGCCAGATCCACGCCAGCTCGCTTTCGATCACGCGCAGGCCCCATTCGGAGAAGAAGGGGCGGATGCCGATCGGCGAGACGACCACGGGCCGCCACGGCAGGAAGTAGCGGTCGTTGTCGAACGGGGCGAAGAACGCGATCCCGGGGCCGCCATTGGTGAGCGCGTCGAGCACGCCGTGGGAGGCCGTGGCCAGGAAGAAATAGAGCCAGAGTCGCGCGGGCGACACCTCGGCGTGCATCCGCGCGAAGAACACGAGCACGACGACCGCCGCGAGGACGGCCGCGAAGACGAGCGAGTGGGTCAGGCCGCGATGGCCGAGCACGCTTCGAAACGGAACGCCGAGCACGACGCCGATGACGTCCGCGTCGGGGACGATCGAGCACGCCGCGCCGAGGACCCAGAACCGGGCCGGCAGCCTTCGTCGATAGAACGCGGAGCCGATGGCCGCCGCGGCAATCGCGTGAGAGAAGGCGGACGCCATCTCAGGGAGCCATGCGACCGCCGCGGTCGCGAGCGGCTAGAACTCCCAGGGAGGCTCGACCTCGAGCGCAACTTCCAGCAGGGTGGGACCGTCGTTCTTGAAGGCTCGCGCGAGCGCGGCGGGCAGCGCGTCGACGGTCGGCAGGCGCTCGCCGGTCGCGCCGAACGTCTTGGCCATCGCGGGAAAGTCCGGGTTGGCCAGGTCGGTCTCGCCGGAGCGCTTGAACATTTTTTCCTGGAGCCACTTGATGGCGCCGTAGCGGTCGTCGTTCATGAGCACGATGGCCAGGGGCAGGCGGTACTTCACGGCCGTGGCCAGCTCGTTGACCGAGAACATGAAGCCGCCGTCGCCGAGCACGGCGACCACGGGGCGATCGGGGTGAGCGATCTGGGCACCGATGGCCGCGGGCAGACCGTAGCCGAGGGTGGCGGAGCCGACGGGATAGAGGAACGTGCGCGGGCGCAGCACCGGGAAGTGCCACTCCATCCAGTAGTTGATGCCGGTCTGGTCGTTGACCACGATCGCCTCGGGCGGCAGCGCCGCGCGCAGCGTGTGAATGAACCCGGAGACGTCGGCCGTGTAGCGCGGACTCGCCGCGGTCTTGAGCCTCGCGAGCCATGCGCGGTCCCAGTCAGCGGACGCCTCGCGAGAAGCGGGCCGCTCCACCGTGAGCCCGGACGGCCCTGGTCCGAGCGCGTGAACGATCCGCGCGAGGCCGTCCTTCGCGTCGCCGACGATCGCGATCTCGGGCGCGAAGAGCTTGCCGATCACGGTCGGGTCGATGTCGAGGTGGATCAGCGTCTGCTCCGGCGTGAACGAGAGATTGAGCAGCAGTCCCTGGGTCGAGCGGGCGGCGAGGCGGCAGCCGACCACGAGCACCACGTCGGCGGCCTGGAAGACTTCTTCGGTCGCGCGCTTGTTGGGCATGACCGCGTGCCAGAGCGGGTCGTCCTCGCCGATCGCGCCGCGGCCCATCACGGTCGTGAGGACCGGGGCCCCGAGTCGCTGAGCGAGAGCGCGCAGCTCGGCCTCGGCGCCCGCACTCACCACGCCGCCGCCCGCCACCAGCAGCGGACGCCGCGCCCCGCGCAGGCGCGCCACCGCCCGCTCGATATCCGCCACGTGACAGGGCGGGCGCCGCGACGAGCCTCGCGCCGGCAACGCCGCGTCCACCTCGCCGTTGAGGAAGTCGAACGGGATCGAGATCGCGACGGGTCCCGGCCGGCCCGTGCGCAGCAGATCGAACGCTCCCGCGATGGTTCCGGGAATGTCCTCGGCGCGCGTCAGCGCTTCAGCCATCCGCGTGACCGGGCGGAAGCACTCGATCTGGTTCGGGACCTCGTGCAACGAGCCGGCGTCGCGGCCGACCATCGTCGACTGGATGTCGGACATGATCACCACGACGGGCATCGACCCCGCATAGGCCTCGACCAGCGGCGTCATGGTGTTGGTGGCACCCGGTCCAGACGTGACGATCGCGACGCCGGGGCGGCCGGTGGAGCGCGCGTAGCCGTCGGCCATGAAGGCCGCTCCTGCCTCGTGGCGGGCGAGCACGTGCGCGATCTCCGACTGGCCCAGGAGCGCGTCGTAGATCCCGAGGTTGTGCACACCGGGGATCCCGAACACGTGGCGCACGCCTTCCGCGCGCAGCGCCTCGACCACCCATTGGCCGCCCGTGCGGATCATGCGCTTACGTGTAGGGTCGGGGCTTGTCCCCCGCCGCTTCGACGATCGGCACGGTGGTGTACAAGGCCCCGCCCTACATCCATCATCACATCGCCCTGAATCCGCGATCGATGGCGACGTCGACGAGCGCGGGACCGGGATGGGCCAGGCACGCGCGGAGCACGTCGCCGAGGACGTCGGGCTTGTCCACGCGCTCGGCCCTGACGCCGAGCGCGCGCGTCATCGCGACGTAGTCGATCTCGGGATCGACCAGGTCCATCCCCGGGTAGATCTCGCGCTTGGCGGAGTCGAGGCCGAGCGTGAGCATCCCCGATTTCAGGATCGCGTAGGAGGCGTTGTTGGTGACCACGTACTTCACGGGCAGACGATACTTGGCCGCCGTCCACAGGGCCTGGGGCGCGTACATCACCGAGCCGTCGCCGATCGTCGCCACCACGGTGCGGCCGGGCGACGCGAGCTGAACACCGAGGGCCGCTCCCATCCCCCACCCGAGCGTCCCGGTCTTGCCGCCGAAGAACGAGCCCGGTGTGGCGAACGGCAGATACCGCAACACGAAGGGCAACGAGGTGGCTGATTCGTCGACCACCGCCACGTCGCGCGGCGCCACCGCGGCGAGCGTGCGCATGAGGTGGGCCGGAGAGATCGGCACGCGGTCCCGCTCGGCGTCCGCGGCGCCGATCACCCGCGCGACCTGATCTGCGCGCGCCTTGCCGATCTCGCGAACGCGCGCGCCGGCGGCCTCGCGCGCGGCCGGGCTCTGGCGCGCGGCCAGCGCCTCGGTCAGCTCGCCAAGCGCGGTGCGCGGATCGGCCACGATGCCGACGGCCGGGGCGTGGCTGCGCCCGATCTCGCGCGGGTCATCGTCGATCTGCACCACCGGCAACCCACGCGGAAACGGCTCGCCCGGCGAGTACAGCAACCACGTGAAGACCGTCGCGCCGACGATGAGCAGCGCGTCGCAGCCGTCGAGCGCCTTCCTGATCGCGGACGGTGCCGGGAAGAGGCCACCCCGCCACAGCGCGTGATCGCCGGGAAAGCTCAGCCGCCGGAAGATGGGCTCGCCGTGAACGCGCGCGCCGATCAGTTCGGCCAGGCGCACCAGCTCCGCGACCGCGCCGGACCGCCCGACCCCGTCGCCCGCGATGATGATCGGCGACTTCGCGGCGCCGAGAATCTCCGCGGCGCGTTGAAGCGCCGCCGCGTCCGGCCGCGTGAGCGACGCGAGCACCGGCGCCGCATCGCCCGCGTCGTCGACGACCTCCGACATGAGATTCATGGGAAGCGAGAGGAACACCGGGCCCGTGGGCGGCGTCAGCGCGAGCTTGAGCGCGCGACGCAGGGCCGACGGCGCCTCCTCGGCGCGGCGGACTTCGTACGACCACTTGGTGAACTGTTCGGTGAGCTGGACGAGATCGCCCGCGAGGATGGGGTCGTGCATGAGGAAGCGCGTGTCCTGCTGGCCGGCGGTGACCAGCAGCGGGCTCTTCGACCGCGCCGCGTTGTGGAGGATCGAGAGCCCGTTGGCCACGCCGGGCGCCACGTGGACGTTGACGACCCCCACCTGCCCCGACGCCTGCGCGTAGCCGTCGGCCGCCGCCACCGCCGTCGCCTCCTGGAGCGCGACCACGTACTCGAGCCCCGAGTCGGGCAGCGCGTCGAGGAACGGCAGCTCGGTGGTGCCGGGATTGCCGAAGAGATGGCGGACGCCGCTTCTCCGGAGAATCTCCATCAGGACCGCGGCGACTCGCATGCGGGAGCGGCGCTACTTGGAAGGACGCTTGGCCATCACGTCACGCGTGACGTCCATGCAGACGTTTCAGGTGGCGGCGTGACTCGTGTACGTCACCTGGTCGCCCTTCTCGGCCTTGATGTAGCACAGGCGATTGTTGACGTGGCCGATGCGGACGCAGCCGCACGGGCACTCGACGCCGGTGAACGCCTCGGGATTTTCGGTCGCGAACAGGTAGAGCATCGCGACTTCAGGGGTCGTCGCGAAGACGGGCATCTGGCCGCGGCGGACGGTCTGGACCTTGTCGCCGAACTCGTCGACCGCCACGGACTGTGCGCTCGCGCCCGAGCGAAACCACCAGAAGCCGCCCGCGCCCACGATCACGAGCACGGCGAGCGCCGCGACGAGGAGCCGCGTCTTCACGCCGGCCGCCTCAGCTCGTAGCGGCGCGCACCCAGGCGAAGCGTGCCCTGCTCGGTGCGCTCGTCGTACTCGCTGTGCCCGAGGAGCTGAAAGGTCGCCGCCCGGCTCAGCCGCGCCTCGAAGGCGCCGTCCTTCACCGCGCAGTAGGGCACGTCGCCCGGCCCGATCCGCAGCGTGGCGGGATCGATCACGGTCTCGGTGCCGTCGTTGAGGATCGCGTGCAGCCGATCGCCGCGCCGCTCGATCCGGGTCACCACCCAGGGCACGTCGTCGACGGTCACCGGGATGCGAACGCGGGTCTGGATGAAGTAGCCCTCGGCGTCGCGGCGGAGGTTGCCGCGCAGGTTGGCCAGCACGCCCTGATGCGTGATCTCCACGTCGTCGTCGTACCAGTTGCCGTCGACGTCGACGCGCAGCGTGGGCAGCGTCCAGCTCGGATCGATCGGGGTCTCGCCTGGGCTCATGGCTCGAACGTCATACTAGCAAACGTGACCACGCCCTCCGGGTCGGGCCACTGACCGTAGCGGTGCAGATCGCCGCGCGTGCGATCGAGGACGCGCAGGGTGGCGTAGATCGGCGAATAGCCGCAGATCCGGCGACGGTCGCCGTCGCGGGCGACCGCGTCGAAGAACGCGCGAGGCTCTCCGCTCTGCACGGCGCTCAGCATCTCCCGGTCCTCGCGCTCGATGGTCTGGAGCTCGACGGTGGAGACGGGCGCGGGATCGCCGAAGCGCGGGCCCATGTGGGCCAGATCCGCGCCCGCGATCACCACGACGCGACGCCCACTGGCGGCGATGGTCTCGCCGAGCGCGTCGAGGAAGCGCGGCACCCGCGGATCGTCCTCGGGTCCCCGCCGCTGGGCCAGCGCTTCATGGGCGAAGCTCGCCAGGATGGGCACGACCGTGAAGTCGCGCCGGGTCGCGTAGAGATAGCGGAGGAACACCGCCTGGAACTCGATCGAGTGCTCGCCGCGGTGGGCCAGCTCGGAGGCGAAGCAGTCCTGCCCGGCGCGCTTGCTCAGCGCGTCGACGAATTCGCGATCGACGGCGGCGGGGCCGAACGGGGTCGCGTAGTCCTTGCGGGTCAGCGCGAAGGGGTCACGCATGCCCGCGTGACAGGTGCCGAGGATCACGAAGAGGTCGGCCTCGCAGCGCTCGGCCAGGCGTCGATAGGCCCAGGCATAGGCGGGGCCGCCCCGATGAAAGTCGATGTGGGGCGCGATCGCGCCGGTGATCGTGCCGTCGCCCCGGGTCGGCCATTCGATCGGCCCCGGTCCGTCGGCGTGAGTGAAGAACCCGTCCATCGTCCGGCGAAGCTCGTCGGGCTCGGCCGCGTAGGCGCCTCCGGCATGCGACGCGGGACGGATCGGAGAGGCCAGGAACTCGCCGTCGACCGCGGCCCGTCGCTCGGCGAAACGCGGGCTCTCCATGAAGCCGTGCTCGTCGAGGCCCTCGACCAGCGCCTCGATCTGGGCGCGCGGCACGATCTCGCCGTGGCGGCGCATCAGCTCGGCCTGGATGTCGACGATCGAGTGATCGCCGTCGAAGAGCGCCACGATCTCCACCACCGCGCCCGGCAGCATGGCCATGGACGGCGCGTAGCCGGCGGGATCGCGAAGGGCGAGGAATCGCTCGCCCTCGTGGTCGATGGGGAACGCCTCGATCGGCCTCAGCCGCGGACGCTCGTCGCTCACACCGCCTCGAGGTATCTCAGCGCCGAGGCCACGTAAATCTTCGCCGCATCGACGAGTTCGCCGATCTCGACGTATTCGTCGACCTGGTGTGGGATCAGCCGGTGGCCGGGGCCGCAGGTGACGATCGGGATGCCCAGGGTCTCGCGCAGGATCGTGCCGTCGGTCGACCCGGGCACGCCGCCGAAGACGGCACGGCGCCCGGTGGACGCCTTCACCGCCCAGACCATCGAGCGGACCAGCGGCTCGTCGCGCCCCACCCGCGTGGCCGAGCGAAAGCCGTTGACGGGCTGCCATTCCACACGCACGCCGGGCACCGCGTCAGCCGCCGTCCGGCAGATGTCGTCGATCTCCGCGGCCACCGCGCTCGCGTCGGGTCCCGGGGTGAGTCGCACGTCGAGCACGACCTCGGCCGTGGCCGGGATCACGTTCGATTGCGGCACGCCGCCGAGCGGGCTCCTCACGATGGTCGGGGTCACCGTGGGAGGACGCAGGTAGCGGCTGCGCTCGCAGAGGCGCCGCAGCCGCCGCTCCAGTCGCGGCGCCTGGCCGAGCAGCGCGCCGACCGCGGCCAGCGGATTGGCGCCGGCCTCCGGCATCGCGCCGTGGGCCATGCGCCCGCGCAGGGTCACGCGCGCCCACACGACGCCACGTTGCTCGAGGCACAGCTCGTTCTGCTCCGGCTCGCAGACGATGGCCGCGGTCAGCTCGCGGGCCAGCGGCGTGGTCGCGAACCGGCGCACGCCGAGCATGTCGCCTTCCTCGTCGACGAGGGCGCCGACCACCAGCCGGCCGGCCAGAGGCGCGCCGCTTCGCTTGATGGCCGCCGCCGCGATCATCGCCGCGGCCAGCCCGCCCTTCATGTCCGCGGTACCGCGGCCCCAGATCCGGCCGCCGTCGACGTCGCCGCCGAACGGGGGACGGGTCCACCCGGCGGGATCGCCCTCGGTCACCACGTCGGTGTGGCCCTCCAGCAACAGCGCGCGGCCCTTCCCCTCGCCGAGCCAGGCGACCACGTTGGGCCGGCCGGGGGCGGCGAGGTCGGTCTCGACCTCGAATCCTTCCTCGAGGAACCATCGGTGAACGTGGTCGGCCACCCCGGCCTCGGTGCCGTCGGGATCGCCGGGCTTGAACACGCTGGGGATGCGGACGAGGTCGCGGGTCAGCGCGACCAGCTCGTCTTCGTGGACCTGCGTGAGCGCGTCGCGGAGGCGTGCGCGGTCAGCCACTCCGGGGATCTATTCGTGCGGGAAGGACAGGATCACCGCGTCGAGTCGGATGACCCGAAACTCCTCGCTCGCGATGTAGAAGTAGTGCCCCTCGACTTCCTCGGCACTCTCCTCGAACGCCACCACGGTCTTGAGCCCGGGCATCTCACGGAACGCGTTGGCCCCCTCGTCGAACCCGTCCCCTCGCGCCACGACTTCGCCGTAGCGGATGGGCGAGCCCTTCGGGCAATGCACGCGCACCACCTGGTCGTCCGCGGGACTTTCCGGAAGCAGCCGGACCAGGAGATTGATGCCGTAGACCTGGATGGGGATGTTCGTCATCGGCCTCCTCGGCGGCGGAAGAATAAATTCACTATATCACTAAGCTCGGAGGGGGGCTTCGCCCGGCGCTCGAACCAGGTTCTCGAGCGTCATTCCGGGGGCTCGACGCCGGGCAGCTCGGGCGCGGTGAGCGACCGTGGCAGGTTGTCGATCGGTTTCAGGGGCGCGATCTCGGTTCCGGCGGCGGCGCCGAGCTCGCGGAACCGGCGGGCCGAGGGCAGCACGCGATGCTCGAGCGAGCCGACCGCGTCGTTGAACGCGCCGGTGGCCCGGCCGAGGGCGACGCCCACCCGCTCGAGGTGCTCGGCGAACTTCTGGATGCGATCGTGCAGCTCGCCGCCGAGCGTGCGCAGCCGCTCGGCGTTCTCGGCGACCTGCTCCTGCCGCCACCCGAACGCGATGGCGTGGAGGAGCGCGATCAGCGTGGTCGGGGTGGCGATCACCACGCCCTTGGCCATGCCGTCCTCGATGAGCGCGGGATCGGCGTGGGCGGCGGCGGCCACGAACGACTCGCCGGGGATGAACATCACCACGAACGCCGGGGCCTTCGCGAACTCCTCCCAGTATGCCTTCACCGACAGCGCGTTCATGTGGTGGCGCACCTGCTGGGCGTGACGGGCCAGCGCGGCCTGACGCTCGTCGTCGGTGGCCGCCGAGAGCCCGTCGAGATACGCGGCCAGCGGCACCTTGGCGTCGACGATGACCTCGCGGCCGTTGGGCAGCCGCACCAGCATGTCCGGCCGCAGCCGCCCGGAGTCGCCCTCGACCGTGACCTGCTCCAGGTAGTCGCAGTGCTCGGTCATCCCCGCCAGCTCGACCACGCGATGGAGCGTGATCTCGCCCCAGCGGCCCCGCACCTGGGGCGCGCGCAGCGCGGTGACGAGATTGTTGGTCTCGCGCTGAAGCTCGGCGCTCCGCGAGGCCAGCATCTCCAGCTGCTTCTCCACGCTGCCGTAGGCGTGCTGACCCTTCGCCTCGAGCTGGCGGACCTCGTCTTCGTAGCGCCGGAGGGCCTCGGTGAGCGGCTTCACGAGCCCGTCCATCTCCCGCTGCCGCGGCTCCAGCTCGGCGGCCAGCGCCCGCTGGGCGAGCTGCAGGAACGCGGTGTTGCTCTCGCGGAGCGCGTCCGCGCTCAGCGCCTTGAAGGTGTCGCCGAGCCGGGCCTGCGCCTCGTCGAGCAAACGGCGCTGCTCGTCGAGGTTCTGGCGCGCGCCCTCCCATCGCGTCTCCGCTTGCGCGTGCTGCGTCTGCATCGACGCGAGCGCGTCGCGCAGATCGGCCGCTTCGAGGTCACGCTGGGTGACTTGCTTGCGCAGCTCGTCGGTGGTGGCCTCGGCGGCGGCCAGCCGCGATTCGCGCGCCTGAGCGTCCCCCAGCAGACGCGCTCGCACGCGCGCGCTCGCCAGCAGCCAGGCGACGCCCCCGCCGATGACAACGCCCACGACCACGAAGACGATCTCAAGCACGCCCGCGACCCCAGTGACGGCACACGACGCGGAGGCCGCAGGGCGGGCACACGACGGGGTCGCGGCGGTCGCGACAGTCACCGGCCATGCGCGTGTGGCAGAGCGCGAAGTCGTATTTCACGGGGTCGGCAGGATCGAGCGTGGCCAGTCGCGCGGTGATCTCCTCGGCCATGCGCCAGTTGCGCGAGCGACGTCGCGTGAGCCCGATGGCCCGGCTCATGTTCTCGATGTGGGTGTCGACGGGGATCAGCAGCCGCGCCGGCGACACCGACGTCCACAGGCCGAAGTCCGGCGCCTCCCGGCGGATCATCCAGCGCAGGAACAGCTGCAGGCGCTTGCACGGCCCGCCCGTCGAGGGCAGCGGAAACAGATGGCGGTAGCCGCGCGAGATCTTGCCGCGCGGGAACACCTGATCGAGATCGGCCTCGAGAAACGTTCGCGCGAAGCGCTCGAGCGCAGGCCCGATGGGGCCACGCTCGTCGGGATCGCCGGCCACGAAGCACTTCTCCAGCGTGCCGTGACGCTCGAGGACCTGGCGCGCGGCCAGACAGAACGCGACCACGTCGGGCGGGCGGTTGAAGCGATAGATGAACCCGTCGAAGGCGCGCCCGTGGCGGCGCAGATCGAAGTCGGCGACGAACGCCGCCGGCGATGCGCCGATCACGCCGAAGATCCGCTCCAGCTCACGGCTGAAGAGATCGACGCGGCCGTAGGCGAGGCAGGCGGTCAACAGGGCGACGATCTCGCGGTCGCGCGGATCGGGGTAGCGGAGGGGAAACCGGATCGCATCGCGTTCGACCCGCCCGGCGTAGTCGAACTCGCGGTAGAGTCGCTCGAGCGGCTCTCGCAGCGCGGAGGCTCGTCTCATGCTCGCGCTCGCGCGCATGATATCATCCCGCTCCATCATGCAGAAGACGCGAAACGTCGGTGTCGTCGGTCTCGGCGCGATCGGCCAGCAGGTGTGCCGCGCACTTGACGCGGGGATTCCCGGGCTGCGTCTCGCCGGCGGGCTGGCCCGTGATGTCGAGCGCGGCGGCCGGTTCCTGGCGACGCTCCGCTCGTCCCCGCCCCTGCTCCCGCTCGCCGAGCTCGTCGCCGCGTCGGACATCGTGGTGGAGGCGTCGACCCAGGCGCATCTCGAAGAGATCGCGCCGCGCGCGCTCGGGGCCGGACGCGACCTCGTGGTGCTCTCGTGCGGCGGGCTGCTCGGCCGCGCCGACTGGGTGAAGCTCGCCGAGGCCAACGGCTGCCGGATCCTCGTCCCGTCCGGAGCGATCGCCGGACTCGATGGCGTCAAGGGCGCGCGGGTCGGCGAGGTCACCTCGGTCACCATGGAGACGCGCAAGCCGCCACGGGGTCTGGCCGGCGCGCCGTTCATCGAGCAACAGCAGATCGACCTCGACGCGATCACGTCGGAGACGCTGATCTTCGAGGGGCCTGCCACCGAGGCGTGTCGGGCGTTCCCGGCCAACGTCAACGTGCTGGCCGCACTCTCGCTGGCCGGCATCGGCCCGGAGCGCACGCGGATCAAGATCTACGCGGTGCCCGGTCTCACCCGCAACGTCCACCGCGTCACGATCCAGGGCGAGTTCGGCCGCCTCGCGGTGGAAATCGAGAACGTCCCCTCCGAGAACCCCCGCACCGGCAAGCTCTCGTACCTCTCGACCATCGCCCTGCTCAGAGACCTCGCCGCTCCGCTCCGCGTGGGCAGCTGATCCTCCCGGTCGCGCGGGCCAAATGACCGCCAACCGCATTACCGCGACAATATCGGTACATGTCCATCCGGGGCGCCTCCTCTGTCGGCTTGGTCGTTTGGCGACAACCAGCTTTGCAGAGTGCTCCCGGATGGACAATCTCCTGAGACCTCACACCTAAGCCGAGCGATCGGCCGACACGGTGGCTTCGAGCTCGCGTATCCGGCCGACAAAGGCGTCGTGTTCCGCCGCGAGCCGGACCTCAAGTTCCTCCACGCGGGCGACCAAGGCCTCCCGTTCGGCGGTAAACGTCGCCTGCCGCGCCACATGCTGCGCGGCATCGGCGGCGCGATCCCCCGACACGGTGGCTTCGAGCTCGCGTATCCGGGCGACGAAGGCGTCGTGTTCCGCCGCGAGCCGAGCCTCAAGTTCCTCCACGCGGGCGACCAAGGCCTTCCGCTCGGCCGAAAACGTCGTCTGCAGCGCCGAGGTCTGCGCGGAGTCAGCCGCGCGATCGGCCGACACGGTGGCTTCGAGCTCGCGTATCCGGGCGACGAAGGCGTCGTGTTCCGCCGCGAGCCGAACCTCAAGTTCCTCCACGCGGGCGACCAAGGCCTTCCGCTCGGCCGAAAACGTCGTTTGCAGCGCCGAGGTCTGCGCGGAGTCAGCCGCGCGATCGGCCGACACCGTGGCTTCGAGCTCGCGTATCCGGGCGACGAAGGCGTCGCGTTCCGCCGCGAGCCGGACCTCAAGTTCCTCCACGCGGGCGACCAAGGCCTCCCGTTCGGCGGTAAACGTCGCCTGCAGCGCCACATGCTGCGCGCCATAGGCGGCGCGATCCCCCGACACGGTGGCTTCGAGCTCGCGTATCCGGGCGACGAAGGCGTCCTGCTCGGCGACGCGCCTCGCCTCGAGTTGGCCCAGCGCGGCCGCGTGCTCAGCGAGCCGATCACGGAGCGGCCGGCGAGTGTCGAGGGCGTGTTGCAGCAGCCGGTCTCCCAGATCGGGCATCACGTCGTGCAAAATGCGCGCGGCCCAATCCGGTCCCTCGATGATCTCGGTCCAGCGCCGCAACTCGTCGGCGCGCTCCTGTGGCGTCCAGCCGCGCCTGTCCTCCGAGGAGAAATGCAACGCGATTGGCCAGCGCAGAAACCTTGCGCGGCACCATGGCTGGCGCAGGAACTTGTGCCACATCGTCTGATCGCTCGGCAATCCGACCGGGGTCGTCGTGTAGCGCTCGGGAAGCCGCAGATACGCATCCAGCCGATACGCGACAAAGATCGGACCAAACCCATTGCACGCCCAGGAACCGAAATCGTTTGCCGTCCAGTTCAGCCACGGCTCGACGAATTCCGGGCGCTCCAGATCGAAATAGTGGGCCCGCACCTTGTCATCGGTCCCGACATTGACCTGGATCGCGCCGGCGAAATCCGCGTCCTCCAAAGCGCGATCGAGCGCCGCGATATGCCCTGGCAACCACAGATCATCGTCGTTGTGCATGCAGACGATCTGGCCGGTCGCCCGCTGCAGCACATGGTCACGATTGAGTTCACCGATCCCCGGCGCCTTTGGCAAATCGAAAAAGCGGATGCGTGGTTCGCCCATCTGCAACGCGGCGACTGTCGCGCGCACCTCGTTGGTCACGCCGTCGCCACAGATCAGGATTTCCACATCGTCGATCCCTTGGCCCTGCACGGTGCGTACCGCATAGGGCAGCGTCGTCGCGTGCTCGTGCGTGGGGATCAGAACGCTGATGCGCGGCATGAAATGCGCCACTCTGAAACAAGCGTCTGGCACCAACCGACAGACGCCGCTCTCATACCAAGGGTCCTCGGGCCTGGCACCACTGGCCTACCACCGTCACGATCGATCCAGGCGGGCACTCTCCGGGATCGACATGCTCCGAAAACCGGCATACTGGCTGTCGACGATCCGGGCCGGGTTGCCGACCACCAGACAATGATCGGCGACCGGTTCTCTGACGACGGCGCCGGCCGCAATGACGGAGTTTGCGCCGACACGCACCTCGGGACACACGATCGCGCCGGCAGCGACGACAGCGCCAAGTCCCAATCGCACGCCACCGCAGATCGTGGCGCCCGGAGCGACGGACGCAAAATCGTCCATTTCAACATCATGGCCGATGTTGGCGCTGCGATTGATAAAGACGAATGCCCCAAGCCGCGCGGCGCCGCCGATCACCGCGCCGGCATTCACGTAGGTTCCCCGATCGGCCGTCGCCGAGCGCGCCACCACGGCGGTCGGATCGATGATCGTCGCCGCGCGACGAAAGCCTCGCGTGACAGCATCGCGATGCGCCGCGAAACGGTGTCCGGGAGAGAAAAACGGAATGACGTATCGGCAGGCCCGTATCGCTTCGTCGATATCATCGGCGTCCACAATGCGTTCGGGAGCCAAGGCGTGGGCCGGGCCATCGAAGTTTTTCACGATCGCCGCGATTTCGATGCCGAGGCGCGCGCACGATTCCTCGATATCGACGATCATCCGTCCGCCGCAGCCGAAGACAACGATCGGCATCCTCTATCTCGCGAATTTGATGACGCACTCCGCGACGCGTTCGCGGTCCGCGTCCGACACCCACCATCCGACCGGGATGCAGAGGTGGGTCGCTTGGAACTCTTCGCATTTCGGCAGCGGCCGCCGATAGTCGGCGAAGGCCGAATACGTATCGTTGCGGGTATGGACCTTCGAGGCACCGATGCCTTCGTCGCGCAATGTGCCCATCAGCTCGTCCCGGTTAGCGACGTGGATCGTATAGAGCCAGCAAGCGGAAACGCCGTCCGGGTGTTGCGGTGCGACGCTGATCGTGGTGCTGCCGCCAAAAGCTGCGTCGTAGAACCTGGCGTTGTCGCGATGGCGCATGAGCATCCAATCCAGATGCTTCAGATTTTCCCGCCCCACCGCGGCCGAGACGTTGTTCATGTGGAACTTGTAACCGACCTCTTCGATGTCGAGTTCGCACCGGAGATCTTGAGGCGCGCTCGCCTCGCGATCGATGCCGTACCAGCGCAGCAGGCGGGCGCGCGCGTCGTTATGGGGCGCCTTGCAGACGAGGGCCCCGCCGTCGATGCTCGTCACCTGCTTGATCGCCTGAAAGGAAAAGGCGACAAGATCCGAATGCGCTCCGATCGGCTGACCCTGATACGTCGCGCCCAACGCCTGTGCAGCGTCCTCGATCACCGGAATGCCATGGGCTTGACCGAGATCGCGAATGCGGCCGATGTCGCAGGGGTTGCCGCCCCAGTGAACCATGACGATGGCGCGCGTCTTTTGCGTGATCAGCGGCTCGATCTCGTCCGGATCGATGTTGCCGGACAGCGAATCGATGTCCGCCCAGACGATCCGCGCGCCGTTGCGGACAATCGACGCGTTGGTGGCGGCGCAGGTCATGGGCGTGGTGATGAACTCGGCGTCGGCCGCGCCGTCGACCGCAATGTGACACGCGAGGTGCAGCGCCGACGTGCCCGAATTCGTCGCGACAAGCCGGTCAACGCTCAAGCGTGCGGCAAGCTCGCGCTCGAAAGAGGCCACCTCCTCGCCCTCGCCGAGATAGCCTGAATACAACACGCGGGTGACGGCGGCCTGTGCCGACTCGGCCATGAACACTTTGAACAGGGGTATTGCTCGTTCTTGCGACTCGAGTTTGACGCTCAAGCCGCATCCCCCAGGTCACCAATCGATTGCGGGATCGCCACTCAACCTCCAGCACTCTCACGGCCGTAGGACTCGTGATCACGTGGGATGCCACCCGAGTCGCCCGATGCGCCCGAGAATCTGCCGAAAGAGCGTCGCCGTCAAGTCGCCCTCGGCCAACCGCAAGACGAAGTACGTGAGGTCGGAGATTGCGAGCACGTCAGCGTGCCCGGTGCGGGGTAGGAGTCGGCTACGAGTGGTGGGCTTCCAGGTAGCGCTCGGCTTCCAGCGCGGCCATGCAGCCCGTCCCGGCCGCGGTCACGGCCTGACGCCAGACCGAGTCCTGCACGTCGCCGGCGGCGAAGACGCCGGGCACCGACGTCTGGGTGGTGCCGGGGACTACCTTGACGTAGCCGTTCGGCAGCAGGTCGACGTGGCCGCGGAAGATGGACGTGTTCGGCTCGTGGCCGATCGCGATGAAGAGGCCGTCGACCGGCCGCTCGGTTTGCTGACCCGTGACCAGGTCCCGCAGGCGCACGGCTTTCACCTGGCCAGCCGAGACGTCGGAGATCTCCTCGACCACGCTGTTCCAGACAAAGCTGATCTTCGGGTTGGCGAGCGCGCGGTCCTGCATGATCTTGGACGCCCGCAACGCGTCGCGACGATGGACGACCGTGACCGCGCGGCCGAGTCGCGCGAGATAGAGCGCCTCCTCCAGCGCGGAGTCGCCGCCGCCGACGACCATGATCTCCTGGTCCTTGAAGAAGAACCCGTCGCAGGTGGCGCAGGTCGACACGCCCCGCCCCATCAGCGCGCGCTCGGACGGGAGCCCGAGCAGCTTGGCCGAGGCGCCGGTGGCGATGATCACGGCGTGGCCCTCGTGAGCGGTGTCCTCGGTGCGGACCACGAACGGCCGTCTCGAGAAGTCGACCGAGGTGACGTCCTCGGGGATCATCACGGTGCCGAAGCGCTCGGCCTGCTTGCGCATGGTCTCCATCAGCTCCGGGCCCATCACGCCGTCCACGAAGCCGGGATAGTTCTCGACCAGCGTGGTGAGCATGAGCTGCCCGCCCGACTGCACGCCGGTGATCATGAGCGGCGCGAGGTTCGCGCGGGCCGCATAGACGGCCGCGGTGTACCCGGCCGGTCCCGATCCAATGATGATGACCTGTCGCGGTGTCGTCATACCGTTCTATGAGATGCACGGCGCGGATCATTCGATCCGTCACGGCCCTGGACCCTCACCGTCCGCGGCGAGCGATGAGTCGTCACGACGCGATGAGGATTCCCCGGAGGTCGGCGAGGTCGCGGACTTCGTACGTCGGGGGCCTCAGCCCGGGCGGAATCGGCTCCGCGTCGGGGTTGATCCAGGCCGAGTCCATGCCCATGGCCTGGGCGCCGGCGACGTCGATGTCGATGCGGTCACCGACGAAGAGCGTGTCGCCGGGTACCAGGCCCATGTGGTCCAGTGTCTGCTGGAAGATCAGCGGCGCCGGCTTCCGCCAGCCCACCGTGTCCGACACCACGATGGTCTCGAAGTGCTCGACGATGCCGGCCGCGCCCAGGATGGCCAGCGCGGTCGGGGTGTAATCGAAGTTCGAGACCACGGCCATGCGGTAGCGCTGGCGCAGATCGTCCAGCAGCGTCCGGTGGTGCGGAGGAAACGCCACGGCCTTGGCCAGCTCGGCGCGATGGGTCTCGATCAGCGTGGTGATGAGGCCGGGCGCGCACGCGTCGGGATCGAGCGAGAGGCAGCGGAAGAGGTAGGCGAACCGCTCGGGCGCGGCGACCTCGCGATGGTCGATGGCGCGCAGGCGCTCGGCCTCCTTCCAGCTCTCGCCGAGCGCGCCGTGCAGGGCCTCGAGGGTCACCTGCGGCGCCGAGGCCGCGAGCACCTCGTGCAGCCGCCCCACCGACGAGCGAATCTCCCGTCCGTTGACCCGCACCAGGGGCAGCCGCTCGCGGTCGAAGCGCACGAGCGTGTCGAACAGATCGAAGAGGACCGCGCGGTAGGGCCGGCTCACAGCGGCTTCCGCTTGGTGAAGCCTTCGTCGAGCCCGTGCCAGTATTCGATGGCCGTCTCCCCGTGCTTCCAGCACAGGTTCACGACCTCGCCGTCGCGCAGGTGGGGAAAGTCGACGAGCCCGGTGTCGAGGTCCTTGATGACGCCGCCGAGTCGCGCGATGTCTTCCATTCGAGACTGTATCCGTCGGCCGACCCGCTCGAGGTCCCCCCGCCCCTTCGTCCAGAACGCGTGATCGAGGACGCCCCCCCCGAGCATCGCCATGCGCTCCTGCTCCGCGTGCAGCCGCTCGCGGACCTCCGCGGCCTCGGCCTGCGCGCTCATCACGTCGCCCATGATCTCGGTCAGCTCCGGGATGAGCGCCTCCACGTCCCGCGGCGAGAAATACCCCTCAGCCACCCAGCCCTCCCTCCACGAAGATCGCGTGGACTTCCTTCGGCCCGTGCACGCCGCGCGTGAGCGTCAGCTCGATGTCCGCCGTCCGGCTGGGCCCGGTGATGAAATTGATCACGCCCCCGCGTCCGGACGCGTCCTCGCGTCCCTCCGACGAAACCTCGTGCCAGGCCTCCAGGAAGATGCCCGCCTGAGCGAGCGATTCCACCAGCGCGTGCCGATCGAACACCGCGACATGATACGGCGGCAGCAACGACGTCGAGCGCGGCCGCCCCGACCCCGACCGCAGCACCAGCGACCCGGTCTCGGCCACCGCCAGGTCGACGCCGGTCACCCCGATGTCCGCCGCCGCGATCAGGTCACGCAACGCCTGACGCTCGACCGCGGACTCGACGCCGGCCGCGGGCATCGCGACGGTCGTCAGACCGTGCGTCGACAGCGCGCTCCTCCAGTCGACACCGAGCGCCGCCGGATGCCACGCGATGGCCCGCCGGCTGTCGCGCTCGCGCGCGATCGCCCCGATCACGTCCGGCACGTCATCCACGCTCGCGACCCGGTGATACACGCCCGCCACGCGCTCGAACTCGACGCGGAACTTCTCGAGCGTCTCTCGCCACCGCTCGGCCAGCTCGCGTCGCAACGTCTCGGCGATCTCCCGCGGACGCGCGGGGCGCGGCGCCAGCTCACCGCGCTGCGCCGCCCCGCCGACGCCACGCGCGCGGGCCATCTCCGAGCGGATGCGGTCGAGAAACGCCGCGCGGTCGGTCACGCCTCTCGCTCCAGCGAGGCCCAGCGCTCGGTGAAGGTCTGCCGCGCCACCGGCGGAAGATCGCGCGTCCGCGTCCACTCGCCGAAGAGGCCGGGCAGTCCCCTAATCGCGCCGCCGCGCGTGAACGGCCGCTGGGCGAGCCGCCCCAGCGAGGCGGCGAGCCGGAACAGCCGAGGCCGGGTGAGCAGGCGCGCGAACAGGCGGAAGACCAGGCGCTCGCCGCGGGGGGCGACCTCGTGCTCGACGTTCTCGTTGCGCAGCTCGATCAGCATGCGCGGGATGTCGATCCGCACGGGGCACGCGTCCAGGCACGCGCCGCAGAGCGACGAGGCGTGGGCGAGATCGGTCACGGCCTCGCCGCCGTGCAGCATCGCGGTGAGCAGGATGCCGATGGGCCCGGGATACGTATAGCCGTAGGCGTGGCCGCCGATCTGCCGGTACACGGGACACACGTTCAGGCAGGCGCCGCAGCGCAGACACGCGAGCGCCTCCCGCAGGGTTCCGCCGATCTGCTTGACCCGGCCGTTGTCGAGCAGCACGAGGTGAAATTCCTCGGCGCCCTCCAGCTCGCCGGCCCGGCGCGGCCCCTGCACCAGCGTGGTGTACGACGACAGTTTCTGACCCGTCGCGCTCTTGGCCAGGATGGCCAGGAACACCACGAGGTCGCTCATCGACGGGATGACTTTCTCCACGCCCATGACCGCCACGTGCACGCGGGGCAGCGAGGTGACCATCCGCCCGTTGCCCTCGTTGGTCACGAGCACAACGGTGCCGGTGTCGGCCACCGCGAAGTTGGCGCCGGTGATCCCGAGATCGGCGGCCAGGAACTTGTCGCGGAGCTCGACGCGGGCGATCCGGGTCAACTCTTCGGGATCGGCGGCCACCTCACGCTTCAGCTCCTTGGCGAACAGCTCGGCCACCTGCCCCTTGGTCTTGTGGATGGCGGGCGCGATGATGTGCGAGGGCTTCTCGTGGGCGAGCTGGATGATGTACTCGCCGAGGTCGGTCTCCACCGGCGTGACGCCCGCCTCCAGCAGCGCCTCGTTCAGCTCGATCTCCTCGGTGGCCATCGACTTGGACTTCACGGCGAGCCGGGCGCCCGTGCGCCGGGCGATGTCGAGGATGATCCGGCGCGCGTCGGCCGCGGTGTCGGCGTAGTGGACGTGGCCCCCGCGCCGCTCGATGTTGTCGATGAGCTGACCGAGATAGTGATCCAGCCGCTGGAGCGTGGCCTCCTTGATGGCCCGCGCGCGATCGCGCAGGGCCTCGCCCTCCGGGAACTCGTCGAACGCCTCGCGCCGGAGGTCGATGAACTTCGTGGTCGCGATGGTCAGCGCCTGGCGCAGGAACGCGTCGTCGAGGGCCGCCGCCGCGCGCTGGCGGAACGGAGTCGTCAGCTCGGTCATCCGACGTCCGCCTCGAGGACTTCGGCGAGGTGCATCGCGCGGATCGGCGAGTTTCGGCGGCGGAGCCGGCCGCCCATCTGCATGAGACAGCCCGCGTCGCAGGCCACGAGGCACGCGGCCCCGGCCGCTTCCACGTTCGCGAGCTTGCGGTCCACGATCGACGACGACACCTCGGGCAGCCGCACCGCGAACGAGCCGCCGAACCCGCAGCACTCGTCGCTGGCCGGCAGCTCCACGAACTCGGCGCCCTGGAGATTGCGCAGCAGCGTCCGCGGCGACTCCGACTCCCCGAGCCCGCGCCGGAGATGACAGGAATCGTGGTACGTCACCCGGCCCGCGACCGCGCTGCTGAAGCGCGTCTTGCCAAGCACGCTCACCAGGAACTGCGACAGCTCGTAGGTGCGCGACGCCAGGCGCTCGGCCTCCGCGCGCAGCGGCGAATCCTTCATGAGTCCGGGGTACTCGTGCTTGACCATCCACGCGCACGAGCCCGAGGGCACGACCACGTGCTGAGAATCGCGGAACAACGGCAGGGTCCGCCGCGCGACCTCGGCCGCCTCGGCGTGATAGCCGGAGTTGAACAGCGGCAAGCCGCAGCACGTCTGGCCCGCCGGAAAGTCGACGGTGACGCCGAGACGCCGGAGCAGGCGCACGATCCGCACGCCGACCTCGGGATAGAAGAGATCCCCGAGGCAGGTGACCATCAACGACGCGCGGACGGCCGAGCTCACGCGTGGGGCGGCGGCGGGGTGACGACCACCAGCACGGTGAGCGGCCCGGCGCCATCGTTGGCGATGCCGTGGACGGCACCCGCGGGCGCCACGATGGCCTCGCCGGCCTCCAGCGTCTCGGTCTCGCCGCCGAGCACGACGCGGCCACGGCCGTCGAGCACGAAATAGATCTTGTCCTGGTCGTCGTGGGCGTGAGGCTTCTGGTCCTGGCCCGGTTCCAGGCAGTAGAGATCGAGCTGGCAACGTGAGGTGGTGGCCAGCGCGATCTTCGCCATCTTGTCCGGACGGAACTTCGCGTGCTCGCTCACACGGATCTTCATGACGTGGCTCCTTTCGCCGCGCGCGCGTCGACGGCGCGCGCGAGGACTTCGACCGGGTGGAGGACCTCCAGGTCGAGACCGCGCGCGCGGGCGCCCTTGGCGATTTGCAGCATGCAGCCCGGGTTGGCGGTCACCACCGCGCGCGCTCCCGTCTCCACGATGCGATCGAGTTTTCTTTCGAGCAGGCGGTCGGCCATCTCCGGCTCGAGCAGATTGTAGATCCCCGCGCTGCCGCAGCACAGCTCGCTCTCCGGGAGATCGACCAGGCGCAGGCCGGGGATCCGCGCGAGCAGCGCGCGCGGCTCGCGACGAATGCGCTGGCCGTGAGCGAGGTGACAGGCGTCGTGATAGGTCGCGGTGAGATTCAGGGGACCGAGCGGCAGGTCAGCGTCAACCAGCAGCTCGCTGACGTCGCGCGTACGGTCCGCGAACGGCACGACGTCGGGGTCGCCGGGCATCCAGTGGCCGTATTCCTTCATGGCCGAGCCGCAACCGGCGGCGTTGGTGACCACGAAGTCGACGTCGGGGGGAAAGCTCGCGGCGAGCCGGCGCGCGCGCGCCCGCATCTCGTCGAGCCGGCCCCCGTGCAGATCCAGCGCGCCGCAGCAGCCCTGGTCGCGCGGGATCACGACGTCCCACCCGGCCAGTGCCAGCAGGCGCGCGGTGTCGTGGTTGACGCGCGGATAGAGGTGCCGCTGCACGCAGCCGATCAGCAATCCCACGCGTCCGCGCGACGTCCCCCGCGCGGCCACGCGTTCGGGGAGCGGATCGGCCGCGGGGACGTCGGCCAGCAGCGCGTCCATCGCCGCGAGCCGTGGGAGGCGGCGCAGCACTCCCGAGCGGCGCACGAGCGCTTGCAGTCCCGAGCGCTGGTAGAGCCTGAGCGGCGCCAGCAGCGCGCCGAGCCGCGCGGGCTCGGGGAACACCGCGAAGATCAGCCGCGAGATCAGCTGATCGGACGGACGTTGACGACGGAATTGCGCGCGGGTCGCTTCCAGCAGCGAGCCGAACGGCACCCCCGAGGGACACGCGCTCTCGCACGCGCGGCAGCCGAGACAGAGATCGAGATGGCGAGCGAAGGTGTCGGTGAGAGCGAGCCGGCCCTCGGCGGCGGCGCGAATCAGGTAGAGCCGTCCCCGCGGCGAGTCCATCTCCTCGCCGAGCACGAGATAGGTCGGGCACTGCGGCAGGCAAATCCCGCAATGCACGCAGCTGCGGAGCGCGTCCAGGTCCGGGAGGTCGGGCGCCGCGAACGCCCCGGTGACCGCGCCGACGTCGACGGGAGCTCCGGCTTCGGGGGCGACGGGGCCGCTCATACGATGAAGCGCCCGGGGTTCAGCACGCGCTTGGGATCGAACTCGTCGCGAAGCGCGCGCATCAACGCCAGCGGCCCGGGCTCGACGGGTCCCCACGGATCGACGGCGCGGCGGACGGCGAGCGGAGCCCGGCTCACGATCACGTGTCCGGCCAGCTCCGCGACCGCGCCGCGCAGGCGCTCGACGAGAGGCACGGCCATCGGCACCGCGGTCTCCGGCAGGAGGACGTCGAGCGTTCCCAGCGCCGCGCATCCGGCGATGACCGCGCGCTCGCCGGGGACGAGATCGGTCAGCGCGCGCTCCACCGCGCTCACGGTGGCGGCGAGCCGGCTGGGCGGCGTCGAGACGTGGAGCGCCAGCACGCGACCGGCGTCGCTCCGCATCGTGGCGTAGGCCTCCCAGAACGACGACGACGCCGGCTCCGCCTTGCCGCCCGCGGTCCGGGCCAGCGCTTCGATGGTCGCGAGCTGGTCGCGCACCGCGTCCTCCACCGATCCCACAGAGATCGCGATCGCCGCGGGAGCGTGACCGTTCATATCGAGGCGGCCGAGCGCCGCGCCGTTCACGAACTCGACGCGGTTGGGCTCGAGGCTGGAATCGAGGACGCGGGCGACGAAGGCGGCCGCGGCCTCCGTCGAGTCGAACGTCGAGATTCGCGTCCCCTCGGCTTCCGGCCGCGGATGCAGGCGCAGGGTCAGCTCGCAGAGGATCCCGAGCGTCCCCAGCGATCCCACCATCAGCTTCGGCACGTCGTAGCCGGTGACCGACTTCACCACCCGCGCGCCGCCCCACGTCACCACGCCGTCGGGCTGGACGAACCTGACGCCGAGGAGGAAATCGCGCAGGGTGCCGTAGCGCGCGCGGAGCGGACCGTGAGCGTTGGTGGCGGCGAGGCCGCCGAGCGTCCGGCCGGCGACGGCGGGCGGATCGACGGGCAGCCACTGGCGCCGCGGGGCCAGGCGCGCGGCCAGCGCGCCCGCGGTGAGACCAGCCTCGACGCTCGCGGTCAGATCGTCGGGGTTGTCCTCGACGACGCGATTCAGGCCCGTGAGATCGAGCACGAGGTCGACGCGATCGGACGGACGACCTGATGCGAGCGCGCTGCCGCTGCCCCGCGGCACCACGGCCAGCGATTCTTGCCACGCCAGCGAGAGGATGGCCGAGACCTGCTCGATCGTGGACGCGCGGATCAGCCAGCGCGGCGTGATCCCGTCGACGGCGGCCGCGGCGAGAAGGGTAGGATCGTCCACGACGTGGTCGTTGCGCACGATCCTCGCCAGCTCGTCGACGATCGCGCGCGAGGACACGGCGGGACTCAGATCCAGGCGCCCGCGGCCAGCGCCGGGCGCGGCGGGCGGAATCCTTCGCCGCAGGCCGGGTGCGACGGCAGGAGCTTCCCCGGATTCATGATCCCGTCGGGATCGAAGACGCGGCGCAGACGGTACATGAAGTCCAGGTCGGCCTCGGCGTACTGCATGGTCAGGTTCTTGACCTTGTCGACGCCGACGCCGTGCTCGCCGGTCACGCTGCCGCCGAGCGCGATGCAGGCCGTCAGCAGCTCCTCGTTGGCGTGGACCGCGCGCTCCAGCTCGCCCGGCTTCCGCTCGTCGTACATGATCAGCGGGTGCAGGTTGCCGTCACCGGCGTGGAAGACGTTGGCGAAGACCAGGCGATGGCGGGCGGCGATCGCCTGCATCTCGCGCATGATGGCGGGCAGCTTCGAGCGCGGCACGACCGCGTCCTGCAAGAGCCAGTTGGGCGTGAGGCGGCCGACCGCGCCCGCCGCCTCCTTGCGGCCCTTCCACAGGAGCGCGCGCTCCGCGTCGTCGCGCGCCACCCGCACCTCCAGCGCGCGGCGGGCGCGGCACATCCCGGCGCACCGCTCGGCCTGGACTTCGACTTCCGCCCGCGGGCCATCGAGCTCGATGAGGAGCACCGCGTCGGCGCCGGGCGGATAGCCGGCGCCGGTGCCGGCGTTGATGGCCTTGATGATGACGCCGTCGAGCATCTCGAGGGCGGCCGGGATGATTCCGGCCGCGATGATCGCCGACACGGTCTCCGACGCCTCGTCGATGGTCGGGAACGAAGCGAGCAGGGTCTTCACCGCCTCGGGCGCGTGCAGCAACCGAACGGTGATCGCGGTCACCAGCCCGAACGTGCCCTCGGCGCCGACGGCGGCGCCGGTGAGGTCGTAGCCCGGGCGGTCGGCGGCCTTGCCCCCGACGCGGATCAGCTCGCCCGACCCGGTGACGAGCTCCAGGCCGAGGACGTGGTTGGTGGTGATCCCGTGCTTGAGGCAGTGCGGCCCGCCCGCGTTGGTGCCGACGTTGCCCCCGATCGACGACACCATCTGGCTCGACGGATCGGGCGCGAAGAACCAGCCGCGCTCGCGCACCGCGTTGGTCAGCCAGAGATTGATGAGCCCGGGCTCCACGGTCGCGCACCGGTTGTGAAGATCGACCTCGAGGATCGACGTCATCCGCGTCGTCGACACCATCACGCCGCCGTGCGCGGCCATGGCCCCGCCGATCAACCCCGTGCCCGATCCCCGCGGCACGATCGGAATCTTCTCGCGTCGACAGAGGCGCACGACGGCCTGCACCTGGTCCGCGGACGTCGGGAGCGCCACCGCGTCGGGCATGCCCTTGTAGAACGTGTGCATGTCGCACTCGTACACGAGCCGGCCCTCGAGCGATACGACGAGTCCGTCGGCGCCGAGAATGCTTCGAAGCTCGGAGAGGAGAGCGGTGGTCAGCGACATGCTGGTCAGAAGACTACCGCAGGAGAAAACACGCCGTCAGGCGCGTGACGACCGTCAGCTTGCCTCCGCGGAGATCTTCCAGGTGTCGCCGGAGGTCAGCAGCTTGGCGATCTCGCCGGGGCCGCGCTCGGAGATCGCGCGACGCTCCTGGTCGAGCAGGATGTCCTCGTAGACCGGCGCGTCGACGGCGGAGAAGACGCCGGTGGGAACCGGAAAGTCCGGCGTCCACAGGTCGGCGAGCATCTTGGCCGTGTTGACGTTGGCCTCGTCGTGCACCCACAGGGCGCTCTCGGGGACGTCCTTGGCGGGCATCACCTTCGGAGTCACGCCGTCCATCACGACCGCGCGCCGATCGTCCGGCGGGCCAAAGAGCAGCGGCTTGCCGTGCTGGAGTCGCAGCTCGTGAGCGAGCTTGGACTCCTTCTCGTACACCACGTTCCAGACCTTGTCGTTGTACACGTTGCAGTTCTGGAGGATCTCGAGGAACGCGGTGCCCTTGTGGTTGGCGGCCCGCTTGAGTATCTCCTCCATGTGACGCACGTCGCGGTCGATCGTGCGCCCCACGAACGTGGCGCCGCAGCCCAGCGCGAAGGCGAGCGGGTTGATGGGCCGGTCCGCCGAGCCGAGGGGCGTCGACTTGGTGACCTTGCCCAGCTCGCTGGTCGGCGAGTACTGGCCTTTGGTGAGGCCGTAGATCCGGTTGTTGAAGAGCAGGATCGTCAGGTTCACGTTGCGACGGAGGATGTGCAGCATGTGGTTGCCGCCGATCGACAGCCCGTCGCCGTCGCCGGTGACCACGAAGACTTTCAGGTCCGGCCGGGCCACCCGCAGCCCGGTCGCGATGGCCGGGGCCCGGCCGTGGATCGTGTGGAACCCGTACGTGTTCATGTAGTAGGGGAACCGGCTCGAGCAGCCGATCCCGGAGATGAACACGATGTCTTCCTTGGGGATGCCGAGGTCCGGCATGGTCTTCTGCACGGCGGCCAGGATCGCGTAGTCGCCACAGCCCGGGCACCAGCGGACGTCCTGGTCGGATTCGAAATCCTTCTTGGTGTACTTCGGCGTCGGTGCCGCCGCCGCGCCCGCTTCTGTCGCGCTCATGCTCTCCCTCCCAGCAGCTGATCGATGGCCTCGCGGATCTCGTCAGAGGCCAGCGGCAGACCACGCACCCGATTGAATCCCACGGCGTCGACGAGATACTCGGCGCGCAGCACGCGCACGAGCTGGCCGAGGTTGATCTCCGGCACCAGCACCTTGCGGTACTCGCGCAGGATGTGGCCGAGGTCCGGCGGCAGCGGGTTGAGGTGACGCAGGTGGATCGAGGCCACCGACTTGCCCTCGGCCTGCGCCTGCTCGACCGCGGCGGTGATCGATCCGTACGTGCCGCCCCACCCGACGACCAGCAAGTCGCCGGTGGCGGGGCCGTTGATGGACGTCGGCGGGATCTCCTGCGCCACTCGCCGGACTTTCTCCGCGCGCGTCCGGACCATGTGATCGTGATTCTCCGCGTCGTAGGAGATGTTGCCGGTCACGTCCTGCTTCTCGAGGCCGCCGATGCGGTGCTCGAGCCCCGGCGTGCCCGGACGCACCCACGGGCGCGCCAGCGTGGCGGGATCGCGCAGGTACGGGAAGAATCCCTCGCGCTCCGTTCGATAGTTGATCTCGATCGGCGGCAGCGTGGCCGGGTCGGGAATGAGCCAGGGCTCCGAGCCGTTGGCCAGGAAGCCGTCGCTGAGCACGATCACCGGCACCATGTACTTGGCCGCAATGCGCACGGCTTCGTAGGCGATGTAGAAGCAATCGCCCGGCGTCGCCGGCGCAATCACCACGACAGGCGATTCGCTGTTGCGCCCGTAGAGCGCTTGCATGAGATCGGCCTGCTCGGTCTTGGTCGGCATGCCGGTCGACGGTCCCGCGCGCTGGATGTTGAAGATCACGAGCGGCAGCTCCGCCGTGACCGCGAGACCGATCCCTTCACCCTTGAGCGCGATGCCGGGACCGCTGGAGCCGGTGACGCCGATGGCGCCGCCGAACGCGGCGCCGATCGCCGCGGTGACCGCGGCGATCTCGTCCTCGGCCTGGATCGTCCGGATCCTGAAGCGCTTGTGGATGGCCAGCTCCTCGAGCACGCTGCTGGCCGGCGTGATCGGGTACGCGCCGTACACGACCGGCACCTTCGAGCGCTCGGCCGCCGCGAGGAGGCCCCAGGCCAGCGCGCGGTTGCCGGTCATCGCCCGGTAGAGACCGGGCGGCATCTCCGCGGGCTCCACCGTGTAGTGCTCGGCGAAGATCTCGGCGGTCTCGCCGAACGCGTGGCCGGCCTTGAGCACGCGCGTGTTGGCCTCGGCGTACGCGGGATTCTTGGCGAATCGCTTGCCGATCCACTCGAGCGTGGGCTCGAGCGGGCGCGTGTAGATCCAGGACACGACGCCCAGCGCGAAGAAGTTCTTGGTCCGGTCCTTTTCCTTGGTGTCGAGCGCGAGGTCCTTGATGGCCTCGAGGGTGAGCCCGGTCATGTCCACCTTGTGCAGACGGTAGCGTTCGGCGAGCGTCGCGTCGTCGAGCGGGTTGCTGGGGTACCCGGCCTTGTCGAGGTTGCGCTTGTCGAAGGCTGACGTGTTGACGATCAGGAGCCCACCGGTCTTGAGGTCGCGGAGGTGCACCTTGAGCGCGGCGGGGTTCATGGCCACCAGGCAATCGAGCCGATCGCCCGGCGTGTAGACGCGCTGGCTGCCGAACTGGAGCTGGAAGCTCGAGACGCCGAAGAGCGTCCCCGCCGGTGCGCGAATCTCGGCGGGAAAGTTCGGTAGGGTCGCGATATCGTTGCCGGCCCACGCGGACTCGGTGGTGAACTGCTCACCGGTCAGCTGCATGCCGTCCCCGGAGTCGCCGGCGAACCGAATCACCGCGCGCTCCAGGCCCTTGCGAATCTTTCCGACACCCGCCGCGGGCGCCGCCGTCTCGCTCATCGATGCTCCTCCCGTGTTCGCGCACGCTCCCCGCGATCCGGGTTCGCAGGGGATCGCCGAGGGGCCTCGGCGAACAGATCCATGCTATCGGACCGCCGAGCGCAGGGCAAGACTTATTGCGTGGTTAGACCGCTCCCGGCGCGTGCGCTCAGCCGAGACCGGCGACTCCCCGATTGGCCACGGGCTGGCGGCCGACGTCGGGCTCCTGGAGCAGCTGGATGAAGCGATTGACCGCGGCGGAGAGCGCCTTCTGGCGCCGGTGGATGATGCCGACCGGGCGAACGAGATCGGGCAGAGCGAACGGCACGGCCACGAGCGTGCGTATTCCGACTTCCTTCTCCACGGTATGGCGGGGCAAGAGGCTCACCCCGGCCCCGATCATGATCGCCTGCTTGATGGTCTCGATGTTGTCGAACGCCATCGTGATGTTGAGCTTGACGTTGCGCTGGCGGAGCGCGCGGTCGATGGCCTTGCGGATGGTCAGCCCCGCGTCGAAGGCCACGAACGGCTCGCCGCCGAGATCCGCGGGCGCCACCGCGCGCCGGCGCGCCAGCCGATGCCCGGGATGGCAGACGAACGCCATCGGCTCCGAGCGTAGCGGAATGATCGACAGCGCCCGATCCGGAGGCGGGTACGACATGATGCCCACGTCGGCCTCGTCGTTCAGGACCGCCTCCACGACCTTGTGCGGGTGCAGGCACTCGAGCTGGACCCTCACCTTCGGATGCAGCGACATGAACCGCTGGAGGTGGTGGCTCATGTCGTGAAGCCCGACCGAGTAGATCGCGGCCACCCGCACGGTGCCGTCGACCTGCGCCTTGACGCCCGCGATCCCCGCCTTGGCCTTCTCCCACGACTCGAGCATCTCGCGCGAGGCGGTGTAGAAGCTCTGGCCCGCGGGGGTGACCGCGAAGGGCCGGCGGGTCCGGTCGATCAGCGTGACCCCCACCTCACGCTCGAGCTGCTGGACGGCCTGGCTGGCCGCGGACTGCGAGACGTGGCTCAGCTCGGCGCCGCGCGAGAAGCTCCGGAGGCGGACGACGTCGCAGTAGAGCCGGAGGGTTTCGAGGTGCACGGGACGATCCTACAGCATCAGTATTCCTTATACAGACAATTCTGTTTTCCGGCAGTGACTAATGCTCATGACTCCGGTAGTATCGTGCAACTATTCACAAAGCGGACAGCCGACGCAGATACACCAGAAGGGGAAGGCGATGAAGCCGCAAGCCCGAACGCCAGCGACCGCTCCCCCGCCCGCCCCGGCCGGTCCTCCGGCCGCCCAGGGCCTGTACGATCCCGCGCACGAGCACGACGCGTGTGGCGTCGGCTTCGTGGTCGACATCAAGGGGCGCAAGTCGAACGCGATCGTCCGCCGGGCGCTCCAGGTCCTGATCAACCTGCTCCATCGCGGCGCCTGCGGCTGCGAGGCCAACACCGGCGACGGCGCCGGCATCCTGCTCCAGATGCCGGACCGGTTCCTGCGCAAGGTCTGCGCGGGGCTCGGCATCGCGCTGCCCGGCCCCAAGGACTACGGGGCGGGGTTCGTGTTCCTCCCGCGCGAGATCAACCAGCGCGAGAAAGTCCAGGGGCTGATCGCGACGATCGTCGCCGAGGAGGGACAGCGGCTGCTCGGGTGGCGCGACGTGCCCACCGATGACAGCCTGCTCGGCGCGTCCGCGGTGTCGGTGGAGCCGGTGATCCGCCAGGTCTTCATCGGCCGGGGCGAGGGCGTGCGCGACCACGCGCACTTCGAGCGCAAGCTCTACGTGGTGCGCAAGCGGATCGAGCACGCGCTGGAGGCCATGGACTTCTCCGAGAAGACGCTCGCGTATCTGCCGAGCCTCAGCTCGAACACGCTGATCTACAAGGGCATGCTCTCGGCCGACCAGATCGAGGCCATGTACCCCGACCTCGGGGATCCGGATCTGGAGTCGGCGCTGGCCCTCGTCCACCAGCGGTTCAGCACCAATACGTTTCCGTCGTGGCCGCTCGCCCATCCGTACCGCTACGTCGCCCACAACGGCGAGATCAACACGCTCCGCGGCAACATCAACTGGATGCGGGCCCGCGAGGCGCTGTGCCGCTCGGAGCTGCTGGGCGACGACCTGGCCAAGGTGCTGCCGGTCACCCGCGAGGGCCTGAGCGACTCGGCCACCTTCGACAACGTGCTCGAGTTCCTGGTCATGAACGGCCGCTCGCTGCCCCACGCGATCCTCATGATGATCCCGGAGCCGTGGCAGCACCACGAGAGCATGAGCCCCGAGCGGCGGGCCTTCTACGAGTACCACTCCTCGCTGATGGAGCCGTGGGACGGGCCGGCCTCGATCGCCTTCACCGACGGCACGGTCATCGGCGCCGTCCTCGACCGCAACGGTCTCCGACCCTCGCGGTACTACGTCACCAAGGACGACCTCGTGATCATGGCCTCCGAGGTCGGCGTGCTCGACATCCCGCCCGAGAACGTGCTGCTCAAGGAGCGGCTGCACCCCGGGCGCATCTTCCTGGTCGACACCGCGCAGGAACGGATCATCGACGACGACGAGATCAAGGCCCAGCTCGCGGCCGAGCGTCCGTACGACGCCTGGCTGCAGCAGCACCAGGTCCGCCTCGACGACGTGGCGCCGGCGCAGGTCTCGGAGTCCGACCACGCGACGATCCTCACCCGTCAGATCGCGTTCGGGTACACCCACGAGGACGCGCGAATCTTGCTGGCCCCGATGGCCCGTCAGGGTGAGGAGCCGATCGGCTCCATGGGCACGGACACCTCGCTGGCCGTGCTCTCCAACCGGTCGCGGCCGCTCTACGACTATTTCAAGCAGCTCTTCGCCCAGGTGACCAACCCGCCGCTCGACCAGATCCGCGAGGAATTGGTCACCGCGATGGAGTCGACGATCGGGCCCGAGCGAAATCTCCTGAAGCCCGAGCCCGAGTCGTGCCGGCAGATCGTGCTCACCGACCCGGTGCTGTCGAACGAGGGGCTGGCCAAGCTCGCCCAGATCGCCGAGCTCGGCTTCAAGGCGATGAAGCTGCCGATGCTGTTCCCGGCGGCGGGCGGCCCGTCAGGCCTCGCGCACGCGCTGGACGAGCTGCAATCGCGGGCCAGCCAGGCGATCGCCGACGGGTACAACGTGCTGATCCTCTCCGACCGCGGGATCACGTCGGAGCTGGCGGCGATTCCGAGCCTGCTCGCCACCGCGGCCGTGCATCACCATCTCGTCCGCCGCGGCGAGCGCACGCGCTGCGGGCTCGTGGTCGAGACCGGCGACGCGCGCGAAGTCCACCACATGTGCCTGCTCATCGGCTACGGCGCGGGCGCCGTGAACCCGTGGCTCGCCTTCGACACGCTGGACGACCTGATCCGTCAGGGCATCCTGACCGAGGTCGACCACGAGAAGGCCGTCAAGAACTACATCAAGGCGCTGAACAAGGGGATCCTCAAGGTCATGGCCAAGATGGGGATCTCGACGCTCCAGAGCTATACCGGCGCCCAGATCTTCGAGGCGGTCGGCCTGAACCGGGATCTCGTCGATCGGTACTTCACGGGCACCGCGTCGCGCGTGAGCGGCATCGGCCTCGACATCGTGGCCGAGGAAACGCGGCGGCGTCACGCCCGCGCCCATCCCGAGCGACCGGTCGAGGACCCCGAGCTGGACTGGGGCGGCGAGTACCAGTGGCGGCGCGACGGCGAGCACCATCAAGTCAACCCGGACATGATCGCCAAGCTCCAGCACTCGAGCCGCAGCGGCGATTACCCCGCGTTCAAGCAGTACTCGCGGCTCTGCGACGATCAGAGCCGGACGCTGGCCACCCTGCGCGGACTCTTCGCGCTCAAGCCCGTCGGTCCGCCCCTTCCGATCGAAGAGGTGGAGCCGGCCGAGGCGATCTTCAAGCGCTTCGCGACCGGCGCGATGTCGTACGGCTCGATCAGCCAGGAAGCGCACGAGACGCTGGCCATCGCCATGAATCGCATCGGCGGACGTTCCAACACCGGCGAGGGCGGCGAGGACTCCGCGCGTTACCGGCGCGACGCGAACGGCGACTCGCGACGGAGCGCGGTCAAGCAGGTGGCCTCCGGCCGCTTCGGCGTGACCAGCGAGTACCTGGTCCAAGCCGACGACATCCAGATCAAGATGGCCCAGGGCGCCAAGCCCGGCGAGGGCGGCCAGCTCCCGGGTCCGAAGGTCTATCCGTGGATCGCCAAGGTGCGCTACGCGACGCCGGGCGTGGGACTCATCTCCCCGCCCCCGCACCACGACATCTACTCGATCGAGGATCTCGCGCAACTCATCCACGATCTCAAGAACGCCAATCCGCGCGCCCGCATCCACGTGAAGCTGGTGGCCGAGGTCGGCGTGGGGACGGTCGCGGCGGGGGTGAGCAAGGCGCACGCGGACGTCGTCCTGATCTCCGGTCACGACGGCGGCACCGGCGCTTCGCCGCTCACCTCGATCAAGCATGGCGGGGTGCCGTGGGAGCTGGGGCTCGCCGAGACCCAGCAGGTGCTCGTGCTCAACAAGCTGCGCGATCGGATCGTCGTGCAGGTCGACGGTCAGATGAAGACCGGGCGCGACGTGGTCATCGCCGCGCTGCTCGGCGCCGAGGAGTTCGGTTTCTCGACCGCGCCCCTCGTCACGCTCGGCTGCATCATGATGCGGGTCTGCCATCTCAACACCTGCCCCGTCGGCGTGGCCACTCAGGATCCCGAGCTGCGCAAGCTCTTCTCCGGCAAGCCCGAGTACGTGGTGAACTTCTTCCGCTTCATCGCCCAGGAAGTGCGCGAGCACATGGCCCAGCTCGGCTTCCACACCATGGCCGAGATGATCGGCCGCGCGGACTGCCTCGACTTCGCGCCCGCGCTCCAGCACTGGAAGGCGCGCGGGATCGATCTCTCGGCGATCCTCCACCTGCCGTCGATGCCGCCGGAAGTCGCGCGGCGATGCGTGACCGCGCAGGACCACGGGCTCGAGAAGTCGCTGGACCAGACCACGCTGATCCCCGCGTGCCGCGACGCGATCGAGCACGGCAAGCGCGTGGAGCTGTCGCTGCCGATCCGCAACGTCAACCGCACGGTCGGCACCACGCTCGGCTACGAAGTCACCCGGCGCTGGGGCGGCGAGGGGTTGCCTGACGACACGATCCGCGTCCACTTCACCGGCTCGGCCGGCCAGAGCTTCGGCGCGTTCGTGCCGCGCGGGATCACGTTCACGCTCGAGGGCGACGCCAACGACTACTGGGGCAAAGGCCTTTCGGGCGGGCGGCTGATCGTCCATCCGCCGCGCCGCTCGACGTTCGTCCCCGAGGAGAACGTGATCATCGGCAACGTGGCCCTCTACGGCGCCACCGGCGGCGAAGCCTTCGTGCGCGGCGTCGCCGGCGAGCGGTTCTGCGTGCGCAACAGCGGCGTCCACGCGGTCGTGGAAGGCATCGGCGACCACGGCTGCGAGTACATGACCGGCGGCCGCGTCGTCGTCATCGGCAAGACCGGACGCAACTTCGCCGCCGGCATGTCCGGCGGCATCGCCTACGTGCTCGACCTCGACGGCGATTTCGCGCGCCGCTGCAACCGCCAGATGGTGGACCTCGAAGGCCTCGAGGGCTCGGGCGACGTGGGCTTCGTCGGCAACCTCATCGACCGTCACGTCGCGTTCACGAGCTCCGCGTACGCCGCGCGGATTCTCTCGAACTGGCGCGCCATGCGCGCGCGCTTCGTCAAGGTCATGCCGAAGGACTTCAAGCGCGTGCTCGCGGCCGAGGCGCGGGCGCGCGCGGAGGGACGCGAGGCGACGTTCCAGGAGCTGGTGGGCGTCGGTGGGTAAGGTCACCGGCTTCCTCGAGATCCAGCGCAAGAAGTGGCCGACCCGGCCGGTGGCCGAGCGGATCAGGGATTGGCATGAAGTCTATCTGCCCTATCCGGATGCGGATCTGAAGAAGCAGGCCGCACGATGTATGGACTGCGGCGTTCCGTTCTGCCACCAGGGGTGTCCGCTCGGCAATATCATTCCGGACTGGAACGACCTCGTGTATCGCGACCGCTGGCGTGACGCCATCGAGCGCCTGCACGCCACCAACAATTTCCCGGAGTGGACGGGCCGCCTGTGCCCCGCGCCGTGCGAGGGCTCGTGCGTGCTCGGCATCAACGACGACCCGGTGACGATCAAAGCCGTCGAGGTCACGATCGTCGAGCACGCGTTCGAGTCCGGCTGGGTCTCACCCGAGACCGCGGCCAAGCGCACGGGTAAGAAGGTCGCGGTCGTCGGCTCCGGCCCCGCCGGGCTCGCCGCCGCCCAGCAGCTCGCGCGCGCCGGCCACGCGGTGATCGTGTTCGAGCGCTCCGACCGCATCGGCGGTCTGCTGCGCTACGGCATCCCCGAATTCAAGATGGAGAAGAAGTTCCTCGACCGCCGGCTGCGGCTGATGGAGAAGGAAGGCGTGGTCTTCCAGACCAGCGCCGACGTCGGCGGCGCGCTCCCGGTGGAGGAGTTGCGGCGCGAGTTCGACGCGCTCGTGCTCGCGTGCGGCGCCGGCCTGCCGCGCGATCTTCCCATGCCCGGGCGCGAGCTCGAGGGCGTCCACTTCGCGATGGAGTATCTGACGCTCCAGAACAAGCGCTGCGAGGGCGACTCCGTCCCCGACGAGCGCTTCATCACCGCCAAGGACAAGCACGTGGTGATCATCGGCGGCGGCGACACCGGCGCCGACTGTCTGGGCACGGTTCATCGCCAGGGGGCGGCGTCGGTCCACCAGTTCGAGCTGCTCCCGCGCCCGCCCGACACGCGTGCCGCCGACAACCCGTGGCCGCAGTGGCCCAACGTCTTCCGCGTGTCGTCGGCCCACGAAGAGGGTGGCGAGCGCGTGTACGCCGTCTCCACGCAGCGCTTCACCGGCGACGCGGCCGGCCACGTGCGCGGGTTGGATGCGGTCAAGGTCGACATGGTCCGCGAGGGTGGACGTCTGGATTTCCGTCCGGTGGCGGGCACGGAATTCACGCTGCCCGCGGACCTCGTGCTGCTCGCGATGGGTTTCCTCGGCCCGGAACGTAGAGGGCTGGTGGAATCGCTCGGCCTCGAGCTCACCGAGCGCGGCAACGTCCGGCGCGACGCGAACTGGATGACCAGCGTGCCCGGCGTGTTCACCTGCGGCGACATGCAGCGCGGTCAATCGCTGATCGTCTGGGCCATCGCCGAAGGCCGCTCGGCCGCGCGCGGCGCCGATCTCTATCTGATGGGCCAGTCCGACTTACCCGCGCCATTGGCGTAATGGGGGGCCCCGAAATGGCCCCCCAAACCCCCCAACCCTCGGAGCGCCCCGGCGAAGCCGTGGCGCTCCTCGAATAGCGCGCTGGTGGCGATGCGGGAGTTCTACACCGGCCTCCCGCTCGATGAGCGCCTGAAGCGGCTCGCGCGGACTCCCGACGATCTCGCCGCGGCCATTTCAGGCCGGCCGGCGGTCGAGCTCGCCCGCCGGCCGGACGCGAACAACTGGTCCGCCGTCGAGATCATCTGTCACCTGCGCGACATCGAAGAGCTCTGCATGATGCGGTTCCGCGCCATGCTCGCGATGGACGACCCCAAGGTCCTCGTGGTCGGCGCGCGGCCGCCCAACCCCGCCGAGTGGGGCCTCATCGGCGACGAGTTCCCCGTCGACCCCGACCGCTGGGCCGACGAGCGCCAGTACGCGCGCTGCGATCCCACCGCCGCGCTGACGGCCTTCCGCCGCCGTCGCGGCGAGTCGCTGGACCTCTTCGACCGCCTCGCACTCGAGCATTGGCATCGCGGCTGTCTGCATCCCACCCTCGGCCGGGTCACCTTCACCGACTGGACCGCGCTGATGCCCGGCCACGACGACAACCACCTCGACCAGCTCACGCGCGCCCTCGCCGGCCGCGCCTGACCCCGGAGGTCCCCCATGGCTTTGAGCGCCGACGAGCGCGCCAAGCTGATCGACCAGTACGCCGATGGTCCACGCCGATTGCGCGCCGCGCTGGCCACGGTCCCGAAGGAAGCGCTCCAGTGGCGGCCGAAGCCCGGTGAGTGGTCGGCGCACGAGGTGGTGGTGCATTGCTCGGATTCCGAGACGCAGTCGGCGTCGCGCATCCGCGTGGTGATCTCCGAGAGGGACCCGCTCGTCCTCGGTTACGACGAAGCGCAGTGGGCCCGCGATTTCGACTACCACGCCCATCCCATCGACGTCGCGCTCATCACCGTCGACGCCGTCCGCGCCAACACCACCGCTCTGCTGCGGCGCCTGCCGGAGTCCGCGTGGTCCAAGATCGGCCGCCACACCGAGTCCGGCCGCTACACCGCAGAGGACTGGCTGCAGATCTACGCCGACCACCTCGAAAACCACGCGCGGCAGATCGAGGCCAACGTGGCGGCATGGCGAAGTGGCGTGCTCGACCGGCGCATATAGGAGGTAGCACGTGGCACTGTCCGAACAGATTTCGAGACGCTTCCAGGAACTTGCTAACGAAGCCGCCGCCGTTCCGCTTACGCAGAGTTCGATCGGAGGTGACTATGCCGATACCGAGGCCTTTCACCGCTGGGCATCAAGTGCGATACATCTCATCAAGGCGGTGTTCGGTGAAGAATCACCTCACTATCGCAATGTGTCCAAAGCCTACGGCGCGAGCGTCGCCTCCGCAGAAGACCTTGCCACTATGCGAGGAGTATTTTTAGCTGCACGGGCCGACTACGATGGCGGCTACCTCTTCACCGTCGAAGCCTCCATTTCCGGTGAGATTTTCGCGGACTTCGTCGTAGCAGCGAAGGTAGCCCTTTCGGAGGGGCAGAAAGATGTTGCCGCTGTCCTCGCCTGCGCTGCTTTAGAGGATGCGCTCAAACGCTTCGCGAGCCTGCATGGCCTTAGTGTGGAGGGCAAGGCGATGCAAGAAGTTGTGAATTCGTTGAAGGCGAAAGGGCTAGTATCCGGCGCCCAGAAGTCCCTGCTCGACGCAATGCCAAAGGTACGCGATTTCGCGATGCACGCAGAATGGGGCAAGATCAGCTCGCAGGATGTCGGCAGTGTCATTGGCTTCGTAGAGCAGTTTCTCCTCGGTAGTTTTCGATAAAGCTCGCGCGGGCTAGCGCCTATGAAGATTTCGTCGTGCGACCGGCGAGAGAGGTAACACGGCCGACTGCATCGGGTTGGTCATTCCATGGCACCGCAGCATGCCCGAGTCTGTTACCCATGTCGTCGGTCCGGACCCCAGATTTCGCTTGACAGGTTTCTCGCAAAGCATTGTCCACGACTGCGCGGCCTCCTGAAACTCGGCGCTGACGGGCCCCGGGAAGGCCAAGTGGGCTGTTCGATTCCGGTTAGCGATAAACTATGAGGCCGGACGTTAACGCCCGACCTTGGCCCTCTTAGGTGGGTCGAAAATCAGGGTGTAGAGTCGGCCCAACATCGAGGGGGACTGCACCATGGAGATCGGGATGCTGAACGTCGTCGCCACCGCAGAGCCGATTGCTGAGACGGAACGACTTGGGAACGAGATCGCCGAGCTGTCGGCGCACCTCGAAGCGGCGACCGCTCATCTGCTCGATCTGATCCGCGAGTTCGATGCGCGCGGCGGGTGGAACCACGGGTTCCGCTCCTGCGCGCGGTGGCTGGCCTCGCGGGTCGGGATGGATCTCGGCGCTGCTCGCCAGCGTGTTCGCGTGGCGCGCGCGCTCGGGTCGCTGCCTCTCCTCGCCGGGGCGCTCGCTCGCGGGGAGCTCTCGTACGCCAAGGTGCGGGCGCTGACTCGCGTGGCCACGCCGGAGACCGAGGAGCGGCTGCTCGCGGTGGGTCGGGCCGGTACCGCCTGTCACGTCGAGCGCATCGTTCGCGGCTGGCGTCGGATGGACGCACTGGCCGAGGGCCGTGAGACCACTCAGCGCGAGAAGAGCCGCGCGCTCCATGTATATCAGGATGAAGACGGCATGATCGTCATCCGCGGGCGGCTGACGCCGGAAGCGGGCGCGGTGCTCATGCAGGCGTTGGCCGCGGCGCGCGAGACGCTGTATCAACGCGCTCGCGGCACCGACGCAACCGACAGTCCCGTGGGCGGTTCCGCGGAAACGTCCACGATGGCCCAACGGCAGGCGGACGCGCTGGCCCTGCTCGCTGAGACCGCCCTCCACCACGGCCTCGATCCCGGCGCAGCGGGCGAGCGCTATCAGGTCGTCGTCCACGTTGACGCGGCGGTGCTCGCCGACTCGCAGGCGGCTGGTCAGTCTGTTCTCGAAGGCGGTGTCCACGTTTCCGCGGAAACGTCCCGACGCCTGGCGTGCGACGCGAGTCGGGTGGTGATGCGGCACGACGCGGACGGGAACATCATGGAAGTCGGCGTGCGCACGCGGACCATTCCACCGGCGCTGCGCCGAGCGTTGCACCATCGCGACCACGGTTGCCGCTTCCCGGGCTGCGGCGTGGCGTTCGGCCAGGGTCATCACATCCGTCACTGGGCCCAAGGCGGGCCCACCACGCTGTCGAACCTCGTGATGCTGTGCCGGCGCCATCACCGCGCCGTCCACGAGGAGGGATATCAGGTCGAGCGACAGGCGGACGGCGAGCTGCGATTCCGGACACCACACGGACACTTGCTACCCGACGTGCCGGCTCCGCCGACCATCCCCAACGATCCTGTTCGCGCGCTCCGAGCGCGGAACGAGCGGGCGGGACTTCGTCTTGACGCGCACACGCTGCGCCCAGGCTGGCTCGGCGAGCCTCTCGATGTAGGCTACGCGATCGATGTTTTGCACCCACGGGCCCTTCCACCCACTCGTCCTGGGTGAGTAGGCGCGAGACCCCTAGCCGGCGGTCAGCCACCAGATAACGCGCGCGAATCAGAGCCGAACCTACTCTCCCCAGCGCCTGCGTTCTGCCGCAGGTAGTGGTGCGAAGAAGGCCTTCTTGGTCCGGGCGCGACCCCGCATGGCGCCGAAGCGGCGGCGAGGTGTCGCCTTCCCAACCGGCACGAGACGCACGACGGGAGTGCGTCCCCGACAAATCACCACGTCGTCACCCGCGCAGGCTCGCTCGATGAGCGTCGACAGTTGGGCCTTGGCTATCTGCAGCGTCACTGGCTTCATGCGGGCAAGGTAGCGAAATCGATTCGTCGGAGCAACACCTGGCACGAACGTGCGAATCCTTCGGCCGGTCAGAGACGTCCGCTACTTCAGGCCCCACGTGAAGACGCGAGTGGGCGTGACCTCAATGATCACCGAATCCGACGTCGCGAGCGCGGCTTCCTTCGGATACTGCGGATATTTTTCGTAGAGGCGGGCGCGGGCGCGGGTGAACTCGGGGCCGCGTTCGATCAGGCGCGCGCGGCCCTGGATCATCGCGCCCTTCAGCCCGGCCCAGTGGTCGGAATACTCATCCACCGTCACCGTGATCCGCGGGTTCGCCTGGATGTTGCGCACCTTCGTCCCGTCGTCGCCTGAGCCGAAGTAGAGCTTCTGGCCGGCGAGCACGTGACAGACCGGGACGGCGTGCGGGACGCCGGCGGCGCTGACGGTGGCGACGCGGCAGACGCGTGCCCAGCGGATGAAGTCGGCAGCCGCGCTCGTGAGCTTCGTTTGCTTGCGACGCTTCGCCATCCGGCACCCCCAGAAAAGATCGTCAGACGAACCGCTGCGATCGACGCGCCATCAACTCGGGCGTAAGCCTAGCGGGCTCTGCCACAGCGCGTGGCCGATGAAGAACGGGCCCAGCGTCTGGATGTATTGCGAGGTCTGGACGGTCTTGCGCATGGCCTGCACGAGGTGCGACAGCGGGTGCAGCTCGCGGCCGATCAGGCCGATCACGAAGTCGTTGTCGTGGACGTCGAGGCCGTGGCAGGCCAGGCGCACGTCGTGGGCGAAGTCGGCGTCGCCGTAGGCGCGGCCGAGCACGCTGTGCTCGCGGATGACCGCTCCCTGCTCTTGCGGGGAGAGCCGCGCGAAGCCGCCCGCGCGGCGGAGTGGGTACCAGATGCCCCACGGCCACGCGGGATTCAACGACGTCCGGCGCGGGCGCTGCAGCAGCCAGTCGTCGAGATCGGCCTCGAAGCCCGACGCGTACGTGCGCCCGAACATCGTGAACTCCGGACGGAGGGTGAGGCCGACGAACGGATCGGCGTTGAGCAGGTCGCGCAGGGCCGTGGCGAAGAAGGCGGGATCCTCGCTCATCGCGAGCACGCCGACGCCGCGCGGGTCGTTGACGTCGCCGTAGAGCGCGGCCTCGAGCCGGCTCGACTCGAGCGCGCTCACCAGCGGTTTGGCGTCCAGACAACCGGTCAGGACCTGGAGCTGCATGAACAGGCGGCGATCCGAAGACTGCTGGTTGGCGCCGCGCTCCTGGACGTCGATCTTGGCCTCGTCGGCAGCGCTCACGTTCAACCTCCCCGCGTGTGCATCTCCAGGTGTGGGTCACGGCGCAGCTCGGCGATCTCGACGAGTGGCGAGCGGTGGCGCACGAGCAGGCGTTCCTCGGCGCCGCGATCCGTCCGCTGCCCCCAGCGTCCGGTGATCAGCGCCTTCAGCTCCTCCGTGGACGCGCCGCGGCGCAACGGCCCGCGCAGATCGATCCCGCGGGTGGCGTAGAGGCAGAGGTACCACTGGCCGTCGGCGGTCAGGCGGCTCCGGTCGCAGTCGGCGCAGAAGGGCGCTGTCGTCGACGAGATGATTCCGAAGATCGTCCCGTCGGGAAGGCGGAAGCGATCGGCGGGCGCGGTCGAGACCTCGACGACCTCTTCCACCGCCCCGAAATGGCCGCGCACGACGTCGAGGATCTGCTGGCGCGAGACGACCTTGTCCATCGACCAGTGGGTGGCGCCGCCGACGTCCATGTACTCGATGAAGCGAACCTCGGCCGGGACGGTCTTGGCGAACTCGATCAACGGCACGATCTCGTCGTCGTTGACCCCGCGCATGACCACGGTGTCGAGCTTGGTGTCGGTGAAGCCGGCCCGCGTGACCGCCGCGATGCCTTCCAGCACCTGGGCGTGAGTCGTCCGGCGCGTGAGCGCGGTGAAGCGCGCGGGGTCCAGCGTGTCGAGGCTCACAGTCACCCGATGAAGACCGGCGGCCTTCAACGCCGTCGCGTGCTCGGCCAGCAGGACACCGTTGGTGGTGATGGCGAGATCGCGGAGGCCCGGCTTGGCCGCCAGCGGCTTGATCAGCGCGGGCAGATCGCGGCGCAGCAGCGGCTCGCCGCCGGTGAGCCGCACCTTGTCGACGCCCAGCTCGATGAACACGTCCACGAGCCGGCTGATCTCCTCGAAGTTCAGGATCTCCTCGCGCGGCAGCCAGACGTATTCCTCTTCCGGCATGCAGTACGCGCAGCGGAGGTTGCAGCGGTCGGTGACCGAGATCCTCAAGTTGCGCAGGAAGCGGCCCTGGGTATCGCGCACCGGCATCAGGCTAATCCAGCGGGCGCCACGGCCGGCGTCCAGGCATCGGCCATCGCGCGCTCCCACTCGCGGACGAGGCCCGCTTTCTTCACGCCGACCTCGAAGTGATCCCACGGCATCCGCTCGTCGATCGACCGCTCGCGCGTGGTGAAGAACGCGGGGTCGCCGTCCCACTCGCGCAGGGCCCGGCGCCAGTCGCCTCCCAGCCGCGCGGCGGATTCGAGGAAGTCGGCGACCCGCCGATCGCCGCGAGCCAGCAGGGCCTGCAGCGCGGCCTCGCGCGGGTTCTCGTGCAGCACCCGCACGTTCGAGAACCGGCCGACCCCGCGCTTGATGACCTCCAGCTTCCGGGACAGCGCCTCGACGCCGGCGAACGGCGCCCACTGAAACGGCGTCCACGGCTTGGGGACGAACGAGGAAATCGAGAGCGTGAGCCGCCCGAACGGATGGCCGGCGGCGTCCAGCACACGCAGCCGCTCGAGCATGCGCCGGGCGAGATCGGCGATGGCCTCGACGTCTTCAGTGGTTTCAGTTGGCTGGCCGATCATGAAGTAACACTTGAGGTTGGGAATGCCGTGGCGGCGGATCAGGTCGCACGCCGTGTAGAGATGCTCGTCGGTGATGGGCTTGCGGATCACCCGGCGCAGCCGCTCGGTCCCCGCCTCCGGCGCGACCGTCAGCGTCCGATGGCCACCCCGCGCCAGCGAGGCCACGAGCGGCTCGGTGAGGCTGTCGGCCCGAAGCGACGAGATCGACAGCTCCATGCCGTTGTCCTCGACGACCTTCAAGAGATCGCCGATCCACGGATAGTCGGACACGCAGGCGCCCACCAGCCCGATCCGCTTCGAGTCCTTGGCGAGCCCCGCGATGGTCGTGGCCAGCGCTTCGGGGCTGCGGTGGCGCACCGGCCGGTAGACCTGGCCCTCCAGGCAGAAGCGACAGCCGCGCCCGCAGCCCTTGCCGACCTCGAGCAGCGCCATGTGGCCGTACTCGGCGTGGGGCGTGCGCACCAGCGCGATGGTCTCGAACTCGTTCACGTTCTGGAGGCGGCGCTTGGTCACGACGGCCGGCGCGCCATCGCGGGGAATGGCGGCCGAGATCGTGGAGTCCGGACCGTACGCGATCTCATACCGCTCGGGAACGTAGACACCGGCGATCGCCGCGACGGCGTCGAGAAACGCCTCGCGCTCGTGGCTGCTCTCGCGATAGGCGCGGATCAGGTCGCCCACCAGCTCCTCGCCCTCGCCGACCGCGATCAGGTCCATGAAGGGCGCCATCGGCTCCGGGTTCGAGAACGCGCAGACTCCGCCCATGAGCACGATCGGATCGTGGGACGTGCGCTCGGTCGCGCGCAGGCCCAGACCGGCGAGGGCGAGCAAGCGCAGCACGTTGATGTAGTCGCCCTCGTAGGTGACCGAGAAGCCGATGAGGTCGAAGTCGCGCAGCGGACGCAGCGATTCCAGCGAGAACGGCCCCTCGCCCGTCCGGGTCAACTCCTCGACGTCACCGGCGTCGGGCAGGAACGCGCGCTCGCAGACCACGTCGGGCAGGCGGTTCAGGTGCTCGTAGATCGTCTGGAAGCCGAGGTTCGACATCCCCACCGCGTAGGTGTTGGGATAGACGAGGGCCACCGAGACCTTCCCGCCCCAATCTTTACGGATCGTTCCCTGCTCGTCGGCGAGCAGGGCTTGGGCTTTCTTCTTGAGCGACCAGGACATCCCTACCAATCTAACACGGCGCGAAATATCAGCCCTTGATGACCCCGATCGGGCGCAGCCGCGCCACCCGGGTCGAGATGCCGAAGCGATGAACGACCTCGACCACGTCCTTGACGTCCTTGTAGGCTTCGGGCATCTCCTCGGCGAGGGCGTCCCGACCCTTGGCGCGCGCGACGACGCCGCGCTCGGCGAGCTCGCGATCGATCCGCCGCCCCTTGGCCGCCTTCACCGCCGCCGTCCGGCTCAGCAGGCGGCCGGCGCCGTGACACGTGCTCCCGAACGTCTCCCTCATCGCGGCCTCGGTGCCGACCAGGAGATACGAATAGCGGCCCATGTCGCCGGGGACCAGCACGGGCTGACCGGGGAACGCGCGGGTCGCGCCCTTGCGGTGCACGAGCAGCCGGCGGGGCCGGCCGTCGACCACGTGATCCTCTTCCTTGGCGATGTTGTGGGCCACGTCGTAGACCACGCGAAGGCTCGACGGCGAGGCGCCGAGCACGCGCGCGAACACCTGGCGCGTGGCGTGGGTCAGCACCTGGCGGTTGGCGAAGGCGAAGTTCGCGGCCGAGCGCATGGCGCCGAGATAGTCGCGGGCCTCCGGCGAGTCGACGGGGGCGCACGCGAGCTGGCGATCGGGCACCACGATGTCGTAGCGCCGGAGCGCCTTGCCCGTCACGTCGAGCGCGTCGGTGCACACCTGATGGCCGAGACCGCGCGAGCCCGTGTGGATCATCACCGTGATCTGCCCGAGGCGGACGCCGAACGCGCGAGCCGTCGCCTCGTCCTCGATCTCGTCGACTACCTGGACTTCCAGGAAGTGATTGCCCGAGCCGAGCGTCCCGAGCTGGCGTCGCCCCCGCTCGCGGGCGCGTTCGGAGACGCTGGCGGGATCAGCGCCGGGGATGCGGCCGTCGGACTCGAGATGCTCCACGTCCTCCGCGAATCCCTGGCCCCGCTCCACCGCCCACCCCGCTCCCCCCTCCATCACCGCGTTCAGCTCGCGGGCCTCGAGCGTGTCGCCGCCGTGAGAGCCGACGCCGGTCGGTATCGCCGCGTACAGCGCCTCGACCAGATCGGTGACGCGATCGCGCAGATCGGCGACGGCGAGATCGGTGGCGAGCAGCCGGACTCCACAGTTGATGTCGAAGCCGATGGCGCCCGGGCTGACGACCCCGTGCGCGGCGTCGGTGGCGACCACGCCACCCACCGGCAGGCCGTAGCCCTGGTGAATGTCGGGCATCGCCATCGCGGCCTTCACGATCCCCGGCAGCGTGGCGCCGTTGGCGAGCTGGGTCAGCGACGCCTCGCTGCGGATGTGCGCCATCAGCACGTCATCGGCCACGATCAGCGCCGGCACCCGCATCCCCTTCCCCGCGTCCTGCGGAATCCGCCACAGATACGCCCCCACCCGCTCGACCTTCATGAGCTCAGCGTACCTCCCGTCGCCCGTGAGGGCGACTAGCAGGCTGCTCAAAACGGTCCAGATGCGAGGCGGCGCCCGAAGAGCCGCACGCGAGCCGTACTCCTGTACGGTGAGCGCGCGGCCGAGGGCGCCAACGAAGCAGATGGGCCGTTTTCAGCAGCCTGCTAAGCGACCGCGGTGTGGCGGCGGTGGAGCCAGGCGAGGCCGGCGACGGCGATGGCCACGCCCGCGAGGCTCGCGAGCTGGGGGACGCGGAAGGGGCCGAGCCAGAAGCTGTCGAGCCGGAGCGCTTCGATCGCGAAGCGCCCGATCGAGTAGAGGCCCACGTAGCAGAAGAACAGCGCGCCCGGACGCTCGCGCAGGCGCGGGCGCAGCACGAGCACGAGCACCGCGAAGATGAGCAGATCCCACAGCGACTCGTAGAGGAATGTCGGATGGAAGAAGTCGTACTGCGCGTAGCCCGGCGGCCGGTGCGGCGGCGAGATGTAGATCTTCCACGGCAGCGCGGTCGGCCGGCCGAACGCTTCCTCGTTGAAGAAGTTTCCCCATCGACCGATGGCCTGCCCGATGGCCGCGCTGGGGGCCGCCACGTCGAGACAGCGTAGAATCGGCAGGCGCCACCAGCGGGCGAGCCAGAGCCCCACGATGACTCCCGCGATGAGCCCGCCGTGGATGGCCAGGCCCCCTTCCCAGACCGCGATGATCTTCGCCGGGTACTGACCGTAGTAGTCCCAGTTGAAGATCACCTCGTAGATCCTGGCCCCCACCAGCCCGGCGAGGATCGACCACTGCGCGACGCTGATGAACTCCTCGGCCGGCAGCCCTTCGCGCCGGGCCTGGCGGTGACCCAGCCAGAGGCCGACGATGATGGCGGTGGCCATCAGGATGCCGTACCAACGGATGACGAAGGGGCCGAGCTGGAAGGCGATCGCGCCGGGCGAGCTCATGGTCTCAGGTAAGATAGCTCGCCAGACCCGGCGCGTCCAATGAAGCCACGCACCCACCGGATCGCTCTCGCGCTCGCCGCCTGCGGACTCATGGCTCTGCTCCTCGTTCTGGCCGCGCGTGGGCTCGGCCCCTGGCTCGTGGTCAACGAGCCGCTGGCCCGGAGCGACGCGATCTTCGTCGCCGACGGGGGACCGCCGCAGCGCGAGCTGGAGGGCGCGGCGCTCTTCCTGGAGGGGTGGGCGCCCCGCGTCGCGGTCACCCTCCCCCGCGATCCCGTGACCGAGGAGGCGCGGCGGCTCTCCGGCGAGCCGCCGCCGCAAGAGCGCGGCGCGCTCATCCTACGGCAACGCGAGGTCCCCGAGACGGCGATCGTCCGTCTCGAGCGGATCGTGGAGAACACGCGAGAGGAGCTCCAGGCCGATTTCGACTACGCACGCACCCAGGGCTTCCGGCGCGTGATCATCGTGTCCTCGCCCTACCACACGCGCCGGATCCGCCTGATCTGGCGGTCACGCTTCGAGGACGAGATCCCCGCGATCATCCGCGTCACCCGCTACGATCCCGTCGATCCCGCCCGCTGGTGGCGCTCCCGCCGCTCCCTCGAAGAGATCTCCCACGAGGTCTTCGGCATCGCGAACTTCCTGCTCGGCAGCCCGATCCCCACCTTCGACCGCGGCCGCTGACGACGTGGGCCGCTCCGGCGCATAACCCAGCGATGCTCCGGGAGCAAGCACCGAAGGGCGTGCGTCACTCGCTCGATGACGGTCGTCTGCTTTCGATGAAGAAAGATGCGCAACACATGTGTCCTTCGCACCCGAGAGATGCAGCCGTCGCCGAGGTACATGCCGAGGAGGTACGCGTACGAGGAATCGTTGGTGCTGGTGGTGGGATTCGAACCCACACTGAACCGGTTTTAAGCCGATCGCCTCTGCCGATTGGGCTACACCAGCCGATGGCCGCAGCAGTATCGCACGGTCGAACGCGGCACCCCGAGTTGCGTCGCGATCGCCGCGGAACTCCCACCCGCCGGCCCACTGGAAAGCGACCCTCCGGATGCTCGCGGGCGAGCCATCGCCGCAGTTGAATCGGTACACCGGCGAATCGAGTCGCTCGACGCGATGGAATGGAGGCGGCGGTGAGAATCGAACTCACGAATACGGGTTTTGCAGACCCGCGCCTTACCACTTGGCTACGCCGCCACGAACGCGAAGCCGACGACCGAACGGAATGGGTGTTGGAGCGGGAAACGGGATTCGAACCCGCGACCCCGACCTTGGCAAGGTCGTGCTCTACCACTGAGCTATTCCCGCCTGCCATCAACGCAACATCGGCGATTCTAACACGGCGCCCGGGGCGCGCCCACCTCAGTCGATCCCGGGTAGTGTCACTACCGGATCTCGCGCAGCGCGGCGGCGGCGTCCTCGGGCGGGACGGGGTTGATGAAGAAGCCGCTGCCCCACTCGAAGCCGGCCACGCGGGTGAGCTTGGGGATGACTTCGAGATGCCAGTGAAAGTGATCGAGGGCGGGCGCGTGCAGCGGCGCCGTGTGCAGCATGAAGTTGAACGGCGGATCGTGGAGGAGGCGGTTCATCCGGCGCAGGAACTCCCCGAGCACGCCGGCCAGCCCGCGCAGGACGTCCACGTCGGACTCCTCGAAGGCCGACCGGTGCTCGGTGGGGAGGATCCACGTCTCGAACGGAAAGCGCGGGGCGAACGGGGCCAGGGCCACGAAGCCGTCGGTGTCCAGGACGAGGCGGCCGCCCTCGCGGCGCTCCTGCCGGACCAGGTCGCACCATACGCACCGCTCCTTGCGGGCGTAGTATTCCGATGATCCCGATAGTTCCTCGTCGACCATGAGCGGGATGATGGGGGTGGCGATGAGCTGGGAGTGGGGATGCTCGAGCGAGGCCCCGGCCGCCTCGCCGTGGTTCTTGAACACCAGCACGTACTGCAGCCGCCCGTCCTTCTTGAGGTCGAGCAGGCGCTCGCGGCAGGCCAGCAGCACGTCGGCCACGGCGTCGAGCGGCAGGGTGGCCAGCGAGGCCTGATGGTCCGGGGTCTCGATGACGACCTCGTGGGCACCGATGCCCTCCATCCGGTCGTACAAGCCCTCGGCCGTGGCCTCCAGCTCGCCCTCGATGCGCAGGGCCGGGAACTTGTTCGGCACCACGCGATAGGACCAGCCCGGGGTGTTCGGCCGGCTGCCGGGCGGCCGGCCGGCCATGATCTCGGCGGGGGTCTTGTCCTCGTGGCCCGGGCAGAACACACAGCCGGCCAGCAGCGGCCGCACCGGCTCGGGGACGAAGTCGGACGGACGACGCGCGCGCTCGCTGGAGATGATCACCCAGCGGCCGACGACCGGATCTTTCCTCAGCTCCGACATGGCGGCTCTCGAATCCCCTCCCCACCGATCATAGGCGGGTGATGCGCCGTGGACCTACTTTCGCTCGAGCGGCACATCTTCGGGCCGCATGGCGCGGCCGAGGAGCGTGGCCAACGCGTCGGCCGGCGGCTTGCCCGCGAACAGCACCTCGCCGACCTCGGCGCAGATGGGCAGGGTCACGCCGTGACGCTCGGCCAGGGCGAGGGCCGACCGCACCGTGCGCGCGCCCTCGGCGATCATGCGGGTCTCGCCCTCCACCGCGGCCTGGGTTTGGCCGCGCGCCAGCGCCATGCCGAGGGACCGGTTGCGCGACAGCGCTCCCGTGCAGGTGAGCACGAGATCGCCGAGGCCGGCGAGACCGGCCAGCGTGGCGGGCGCGGCGCCGAGGGCCACGCCCAGTCGCGTGATCTCGGCGAGCCCGCGCGTGATGAGCGCGGCGCGCGCGTTCTGGCCCAGCTCGAGCCCGTCAGACAGTCCGGTGGCGATGGCGATCACGTTCTTGAGCGCGCCCCCGACCTCGACGCCGATGACGTCGGTGTTGGTGTACAGACGAAACTCGCGGGTGCCGATCTCTCCCTGCAGCCGGCGCGCGAGGGTCTCGTCGCGCGAGGCCACCACGCACGCGGTGGGCAGGCCGAGGGCGACCTCGCGCGCGAAGGTCGGACCCGAGAGCGCGGCCACCGGCGTGTGGGGACCGCGGTCGGCGAGCAGCTCGGTCATGCGCACGTGGCGGGTGGGGTCGAAACCTTTGGTGGCGGACACGATGGGCACGTCCGTGCGCAGCCGTCCCATGCTCTTCAGAACGCTGTCCACGAACTCCGACGGCACCGCGACGACGATCATGGTGGCGCCGTCGAGCGCCTCGCCGAGGTCGCCGGTGGCCCGCACGCTCGCCGGCAACTCGACGTCGGCGAGGTACCACGGGTTCCGTCGTGTGCGCGCGATGGACTCGACGATCTCGGGCTCGCGCACCCACAGGCGCACGGCCAGGCCGCGGCGCCCGCAATGGGTCGCCAGCGCGGTGCCCCAGCTTCCGCCCCCGATCAGGGCCAGGGTCATCGGCCGTTACCGCGCGCGCTGGCCGAGGCGGCGCTCCGTGCCCGCGGCGAGCCGGGCCAGGTTGTCCCGGTGGCGCGCGATCACGATGGCGGCCCCGAGCACGCACGCGACCACGGACGGGCGCGGATAGCCGAGGGCGAGCGCGCCGAGGGGCACGCACGCCGCCGAGGTGACGGAGGCCAGCGAGACGTACCGAAAGGTCGTGGTCACGACCAGCCACACGAGGGCGGCGGGCAGGACGGCCCACGGCACCAGGGCCAGGAACGCGCCGAGGCCGGTGGCCCCGCCCTTGCCGCCGCGGAAGCCGAGGAAGATCGACCAGCAGTTGCCGACGAGGGCGGCGACCGCGCACGCGGCGACGACGCGTCCCTCCCCCGACCAGGCGCCGCCGATGGCCACCGCGGCCGCCCCCTTGACCATGTCGCCCACGAGGGTGAGCACGGCCGGCAGCCGGCCGGCCGTCCGCAGCACGTTGGTGGCCCCGATGTTGCCGCTGCCGTGACGCCGGATGTCGCCGATCCCGAAGGCCCGCGCCACGAGATAGCCCACCGGGATGGCGCCGATCAGATACGCCAGCCCGGCGGCCGCGAGCAGGGTCACGACCAGCGTTCTTCGTCCGGCACGATCGCCCGGTAATCGGCCTTTCGGAAGAAGCGGTAGAAGTAGTCGACCGCGGAGACGACGGTGAGCCCCATGGCCGCCCACAGCACGCCGGTGGCCAGGGCGTGGAAGCCCGGCGAGCCCACGCTCTTCTCGAAGATCAGCATGGTGATAGCCACGTACTGGCCGACCGTCTTCCACTTCGCCAGCCGGGATGCGGGGACGATGACGCCCACGCCCGCCGCGACAGCGCGCAGTCCGGTCACGGCCAGCTCGCGGCCGATGATCACGAGCACGATCCACGCCGCGATCTTGTCGATCTGGAGCAGCGACACCAGCGCGGAGGCGACCAGGATCTTGTCGGCGATCGGGTCGAGCAGGGTGCCGAGCGTCGTGACCTGGTTGCGTCGACGGGCGATGAGCCCGTCGAGCCAGTCGGTCAGCGCGGCCAGGATGAAGATGGCGGCGGCCATGACGGCGTGGACGCGGGAGGAGGAGATGAGAAACACGATCAGCAACGGGACCAGGACGATCCGCGAGACCGTGAGACCGATGGGCAGATTCACGCCGGCACCTTGCTCCGCCGCGCCATTATCGTGAGGCCGCGATCACCTTGTCAATGTCGGCCGCTCGTACCACCCCGTCCGCCCCGAAGACCGGGACCAGGGTGGTGGTGTCGAGCTGGAGGCAGGCCGCGAGGTCGGCGGCCCGTCCGGCGGCGGCGAGACTCCGTCCCCACGACGAATCCTGGCCCAGGCGCGCCACCGCCTTGCCGTAGCCACGGCCCTTTTCCATCGCCCCGCGCGCGGCCTCGGTCAGCGTCGCCTTCCCCTCATGGCGGACGAGCGCGTCGATCAACAGTCCCGCGCAGACCGTGTCCTCCAGGGACGGCTCGCCCCCCTCGCCGGCGCACACGACGGTCACGTCGCGGCCGCCGCCGTGCGCCCACGCCGCCGCCGCGCTCAGGTTGACCAGCGCGGCCACGCCCACCGCCGCCGCCGCCCGCGAGACCAGCAGGGCCTGGGTGCCGTTGCTGGTGGTGAAGACCAGGGTCTTGCCGCCCACCCGCTCGGCCGTCATCTCCAGCGGTGAGTTGCCGAGGTCGAAGCCCTCGATCATCAGCCCCTTTCGTTCTCCAGCGGTGAGCGCCCCCGCCCCCAGGGCGCGGGCGCGCAGCTGGGCCTCGGCGGGCTCGCCGACCGGAACGACCCCGGCGCAGCCGTTGCCGAGGGCCGCGATCATGGTGGTGCTGGCGCGCAGCACGTCGATCACGAGCGCGGTCGAGGCCGTCAAGGCGGCGCGATCGACCCGCGCGGGCAGCAAGGCCACGTCGAGACGCATGCCTACCGCTGGTCTCGAAGCGCGCGGATGCGGAGGCGCAGCGCGTTGAGGTTGATGAACCCCTCGGCGTCGCGCTGACGATAGACGGAGTCGGTCTCGAAGGTGGCGAAGTCCGTCCGGTAGAGCGAGCGCGGCGACCGCCGCCCCACCACCGTGACGTTGCCCTTGTAGAGCTTGAGCCGGACGGTGCCGGTGACGTCGCGCGCGCAGTCGTCGATCAAGCCCTGGAGGACCTCGCGCTCCGGCGCGTACCAGAAGCCGTAGTAGATCATCTCGGCGTAGCGAGGAATCAGCCCGTCGCGCAGGTGCAGGACTTCGCGGTCGAGGGTGAGCGATTCGAGCGCTCGCCGGGCGACGTGCAGGATCGTCCCGCCCGGCGTCTCGTACACGCCGCGCGACTTCATCCCCACGAAGCGATTCTCGACCAGGTCGACGCGTCCGACTCCGTGCTCGCCGCCCACGCGGTTGAGTCGGGTCAGCAGCGCGACTGGCCCCAGCCGCTCGCCGTCGACGGCCACGGGATCGCCGCCCTCGAACTCGACGAGGATCTCGACCGGCACGTCGGGCGCGGCCTCCGGAGAATTCGTGAGCACGAACATCTTGTCGGGCGGCTCGGCCCAGGGGTCTTCGAGGATGCCGCCCTCGTAGGAGATGTGGAAGAGGTTGCGGTCGGTGCTGTACGGGCGCTCCGCGGTCACCGGCACCGGGATGTCGTGGCGCCGGGCGAAGTCCATGAGCGCGGTGCGGGACGTCAGGTCCCACTCGCGCCAGGGGGCGATCACCCGGAGGTCGGGCGCGAGCGCGGCGTAGGTCAGCTCGAAGCGGACCTGATCGTTGCCCTTGCCGGTGGCGCCGTGGGCCACGCCGTCGGCGCCTTCCTGGCGCGCGATGTCCACCTGAGCGCGCGCGATCAGCGGGCGCGCGATCGAGGTGCCGAGGAGATAGGCGCCCTCGTACATGGCGTTGGCGCGCAGCATCGGGAAGATGAAGTCGCGGACGAACTCCTCGCGCAGGTCGACGATGTGCACGCTGCTGGCGCCCGTGCGCAGCGCCTTGTCTCGGACCGGGATCAGCTCCTCGCCCTGGCCGAGGTCGGCGCAGAACGCCACCACCTGACAGCCGTAACGCTCGATGAGCCAGCGGAGGATGACTGACGTGTCGAGTCCGCCGGAGTAGGCGAGGACGACCCGCTTGGGCGGCGGCGCCGCGTCCGGCGCCGGGGAATCAGGCGTCATCGACGGACGCTCCGAGCAAGTCCAGGATGATCGCCTTCTGCGCGTGCAGACGGTTCTCGGCCTGGTCGAGCACGATGCTGGTCTCGCCGTCGAGCACGGCGTCGGTGATCTCCTCGCCCCGGTGCGCGGGCAGGCAGTGCATGACCAGCGCGCGCGGACGCGCGAAGCGCATGACCGGCTCGTTGACCTGGTAGCGCTGGAACGCCTCCAGCCGCAGCTCGCGCTCGCCCTCCTGCCCCATGCTCGTCCACACGTCGGTGTAGATCACGTCCGCGTCGGTGGCGGCTTCACGCGCGTCGGAGGTCAGCGCGACCTGGCCGCCGAGCCGGCGCACCTTCTCGAGCACGCGCGGATCCGGCTCGTAGCCGGGCGGGCAGCCGACCGTCATCCGCGTGCCCAGCAGCGCCCCCAGCAGCAGCAGCGAGTGGCAGACGTTGTTGCCGTCGCCGAGATAGGTGAGCCGGATGCGGCCGAGGTCGAGCCCGCGCTCCCACAGCGTGAAGTAGTCGGCCAGCGCCTGGCACGGGTGCTCGAAGTCGGAGAGGCCGTTGATCACGGGGATGGACGCGTGACGGGCCAGCGCCTCCACGGTGTCGTGGGAGTAGACGCGCGCGGCGATGCCGTCGACCCAGCGCGAGAGGTTGCGCGCCACGTCGGGTACCGACTCGCGCGTGCCCATGCCGATCTCCGGCCCCGAGAGATAGACGGCGCGGCCCCCGAGCTGGACGATGCCGACCTCGAACGTCACGCGCGTGCGGAGCGACGGCTTCTCGAAGATCAGGGCCAGCGTGCGGCCGTTCAAGGCCGTGCCGAAGCGCCCGGCCTTGCGTCGCTGCTTGAGCTCGGCGGTCACGCGAAACAGGTGGAGCGCGCGCTCCCGCGTGAGGTCGGCGGCCGAGAGGAAGTGGCTCACGCCGCGGCTTTTCCCAGCGCGCCGTCGATGATGCCGAGCGCGCGGTCGCACTCGCGCTCCTCGACGATCAGCGGCGGGGCCAGGCGCAGCACCTGCTCGCCGGCGCTGAGCACGAGCAGCCCCGCCTCGCGGCACGCATCGACGATCGGGCCCACCGGCTTCGTCAGTCCCGCGCCGATGAGGAGTCCCCGCCCCCGCACCTCGCGCACGATCGAGTGCTTGCCGGCGAGCGTGCGCAGGCCGTCCATCAGATAGCGACCCATGCGGGCCGCCCGCTCGGCCAGCTTCTCGTCGAGGATCGTGGTGAACGTGGCCAGCGCGACGGAGGCCACGAACGGCGTGCCGCCGAAGGTCGAGCCGTGGCTGCCGGGCCCCAACACGGCGGCGACGTCCTCGCGGATGAGCGTGGCCCCGATGGGCACGCCGTTGGCGAGCGCCTTGGCGAGGGTCATGACGTCGGGCTCGACTCCCGAGTGCTCGTAGCACCAGAGCCGTCCGGTCCGTCCCATGCCGGTCTGGATCTCGTCGAGGATCAGCAGGGCGCCGGACTGATCGCAGAGCTTGCGCACGCCGGCCAGGTAGTCGTCGTCGGGCACGTGGACGCCGCCCTCGCCCTGGATCGGCTCGACGAGGACCGCGCACGTGCGGTTGTCGATCGCCCGCTCCATCGCGCGCAGGTCGTTGTAGGGCACGTGCTTGAAGCCGGGGACCATCGGCTCGAAGCCGTGCTGGTACTTCGGCTGGCCGGTGGCCGACAGCGCGCCCAGCGTGCGTCCGTGGAACGAGTTGTGGGTGGCGACGATCTCGTACCGGTCGGTCGACAGCCGCTCCTTGGCGTACTTGCGCGCGATCTTGATCGCGGCCTCGTTGGCCTCGGCGCCCGAGTTACAGAAGTAGGCGCGCTGGGCGAACGAGTGCTCGCAGAGCAGCTTGGCCAGGTGGATCTGGGGCGCCGTGTGATAGAGGTTCGACACGTGCAGCAGCGTGGCCGCCGCCTCGCGGATGGCGCCGGTCACCCGTGGGTGGCAGTGGCCGAGCGAGGTGACCGCGATGCCGCAGCCGAAGTCCAGGTACTCGCGTCCGTCCGAGTCCCACACCCGCGTGCCGTCCCCGCGCACCAGGCAGATCGGGGCCCGCGCCCCGTAGTTCGGCGTGTGGTACTTCCCCGACCACTCCAGCAGCGTCTTGGTATCCATGGTCCGCCCCGTTCTAGAGCACGATCTCGGTGCCGATGCCTTCGTGCGTGAACAGCTCGAGCAGGATGGCGTGGGGGACACGGCCGTCGATGATGTGGGCCTTCGCCGTCCCCCCGCGCAGCGCCCGCACCGACGACTCGACCTTCGGCAGCATCCCGCCGTCGATCACCGACTCCTCCATCAGGCGTTCGGCTTCCTTGCGGCTGAGCGTGGTGATGAGCCCGCCGGTGTCGCCGAGAATCCCCTGCACGTCGGTGAGGTGGATGAGCTTCTCGGCGCCCAGCGCGGCGGCCACCTCGCCGGCGACCAGGTCGGCGTTGATGTTGTACGTCTCGCCGGCGGCCCCCACGCCGACCGGCGCGATGACCGGGATGAACCCGTGCTCCTCGAGGAGCCGGATGGCCTCGGGGTTGACGTGCTCGACCTCGCCGACCAGCCCGATGTCGATTTCTTCGCCGGAGGGCATTCGGTGCAGCCGGCGGCGCGCGCGGATCAGCGAGCCGTCCTTGCCGGAAAGGCCCACGGCCTTGCCGCCGTGGTAGTTGATCAGACCGACGATCTCCTTGTTGATCTTGCCGACGAGGACCATCTCCACGATCTCGACGGTCTCGGCGTCGGTCACCCGCATGCCGCCCACGAACTGCGGCTCCTTGCCCAGGCGCTTCATGAGCGCGCCGATCTGGGGCCCGCCGCCGTGGACGATCACCGGGTCGATGCCGACCAGGCGCAGCAGGATCACGTCGAGGGCGAACGTCCGCTTGAGGTCGCCCTGCTCCATGGCCGAGCCGCCGTACTTGATGACCACCGTCTTGCCGCGGAACTCCCGGATGTACGGGAGCGCCTCCATGAGGATCTCGGCGCGCCGGTGGTCGATGGCCATGGGCTACAGGATGTACCGCGAAAGATCCTGGTCGCGGATGATGTCGGACAGCCGCTCCCCCACGTGGGCGGCGTCGATGGTGATCTCCTTGCCGGGCATCGACGGCGCGTCGAACGAGATGTCCTCCAGCAGCTTTTCCATGATCGTGTAAAGCCGCCGGGCGCCGATGTTCTCCGTCGCCGAGTTCACCTGCATGCCGATCTCCGCCACCGCCTCCACCGCATCCGGCGTGAACCGGAGCGTGACCTGCTCCGTCCGCAACAGCTCGACGTACTGCCGGATCAGCGCGTTTTGAGGTTCCGTCAGAATGCGGATGAAATCCTCGCGCGTCAAGGGGTCCAGCTCCACGCGGATGGGAAACCGCCCCTGCAGCTCCGGGATGAGGTCGGAGGGCTTGGCGACGTGGAAGGCCCCGGCGGCGATGAAGAGGATGTGGTCGGTCCGCACGATCCCGTACTTGGTGCTGACCGAGGAGCCCTCGACGATGGGCAGGAGGTCGCGCTGCACGCCCTGGCGTGAGACCTCGGGTCCGTGGCCACCCTCGCGCCCGGCGATCTTGTCCAGCTCGTCGAGGAAGACGATGCCGGAGTCCTCCACGCGGCGGATGGCCTGGGGGGTCACCTCGTCCATGTCCACGAGCTTCTGGGCTTCTTCCTGGATCAGGATCTTTCTGGCCTCCACCACCCGCAGCCGGCGCTGCTTGGTGCGCTGGGGCAAGACGTTGGAGAGCATGTCGCGGAGATTGATGCCCATCTCTTCCATGCCCTGGCCCGAGAACACCTCGACCATGGGCATCGCCTGCTGTCGCGTCTCCATCTCGACCAGACGATCGTCGAGGCGACCGGCGCGCAGCTGCGCGCGCAGCTTGTCGCGGGTGGCGTCGGTCGGTGCGCCGGGCGCGATCTGCTCGACGGTGCCGCTGCTGAGGGCGTCGCCGCCGCGGCGCGGGAGCAGGATGTCGAGCAGGCGATCCTCGGCCTGCTGCTCGGCCTTCTCCTGCACGGCGGCCATCATCTCGGCCTTGACCATGTTGACGGAGAGGTCGGTCAGCTCGCGAATCATCGACTCGACGTCGCGCCCGACGTAACCGACCTCCGTGTACTTCGACGCCTCGACCTTGATGAACGGCGCCTGGGCCAGGCGCGCCAGCCGCCGCGCGATCTCGGTCTTGCCCACGCCGGTGGGGCCGATCATGATGATGTTCTTCGGCGCCACCTCGTCGCGAAGCTCCGGGGGCAGGTTCTGGCGCCGCCACCGGTTGCGCAGGGCAATGGCCACCGCGCGCTTGGCCTTCTGCTGGCCGACGATGTAACGATCGAGCTCGGCGACGATCTCGGCCGGCGTGAGGTTCACAGGGTGTCCACCGTGATGTGGTCGTTGGTGTAGATGCAGATCCCGGCGGCGATGCGCATGGCCTCGGTGGCGATGGTCTTGGCGTCGAGGTCCCCGTGAGCGATCAGCGCCCGCGCCGCGGCCAGCGCGTAGGGGCCGCCCGATCCGATGCCGATGAGGCCGTCGTCGGGCTCGATCAGGTCGCCCGTCCCCGAGACGATGAACGAGTGATCGCGATCGGCCACGGCCAGCAGCGCTTCCAGACGCCGCAGCACGCGATCGGCGCGCCAGTCCTTGGCCAGCTCCACCGCGGCCCGCGAGAGGTTGCCGCGGTGCTCTTCCAGCTTGCCCTCGAAGCGCTGGAACAGCGTGAACGCGTCGGCCGCCGCGCCCGCGAAGCCGGCCAGCACGTTGTCGTGATAGAGCTTGCGGATCTTCCGCGCCCCCGCCTTGACCACGGTCTGGCCGATCGTGACCTGCCCGTCGCCCGCGATCGCGACCTGCCCGCGATGCCGCAGACACAGCACCGTCGTTGCCCTGATGATCATGCGCGTGCTTTCGCGCGGGGGTGGGCGGCGTCGTAGATGCGCATGAGCTGGTCGGAGCCGACGTGGGTGTAGCGCTGGGTCGTGGAAAGCCGGCTGTGGCCGAGCAGCTCCTGGATCATGCGCAGATCCGCGCCCGAGTCGAGCAGGTGCGTCGCGAACGTGTGCCGGAGGGTGTGGGGACTCACGCGCCGGACGATCCCGGCCGCGCGGGCGCGTCGCCGGACGATCGTGTGCACGCTGCGCACGGTGAGCCGGCCGCCGCGCCGGTTCAGGAACACCGCGCCGGTCCCGGTTCCGCGGGGGCCGAGATACGCGCGGAGCGCGCCGGCCGCGGCCTCGCCGAACGGAACGATGCGCTCCTTGCGTCCCTTCCCGATGACCCGCACCGTCATCTCGCCGAAATCGAGGTCGCGCCGGTCGAGGCCCACCAGCTCGGAGACCCGGAGCCCGCTCGCGTACAGCAGCTCGACGATGGCGGCGGCGCGCGCGGAGGCGTCCGCGCCCGTCTCATCGCCGTCCATCAGCGCCACCGTCTCGTCGATGGGGAGAAACGAGACCAGTTTGCGCCCCTGCCGCGGCGGGCGGATCGCTTGCGCCGGGTTATCGGCCACCACGCCGCGGCGACGGAGGAATCGGAACCAGCTCCGGATCGCCGCCAGCTTGCGCGCCACGGTGGCGGGATCGAGCTTGCGGGTGTGCAGTGCGGCCAGGAAGGCCCGGACGTCGCGAGGCTCGATCCCCCGCAAGGCTTCCGCCGCGGAATCGGCCCGCCGCCAGCGGACGAAGTCTTCGAGGTCGGCACGATAGCTCTTCACGGTGTGGGGGGAAGCGTGCCTCTCCACCTCGAGCGATCCGAGAAACGCGGCCAGCGGGTCCTTCATGCGACGGTGAGGTCGGCCTCCTGCCGGAAGTCGCAACCCTCACGCACGCAGGTCCGTAGGGAGCGCCCGCGCGTGGCCCGCTCGGTGACGAAGGCGGCCCCGCACTTCGGACACGGTTCGGCCACCGGCCGCTGCCAGAGCACGAACTTGCAGCCCGGATACGCCGAACACCCATAGAAGTTTCGGCCCCGCTTGGAGCGCCGCTCCACCAGCTCGCCGGCGCAGCCGGGCTCCGGACAGGCGATGCCCATGGTGATGGGCTTGGTGGTCTTGCAGTCGGGATAGCCCGAGCAGGCGATGAACTTGCCGAAGCGGCCGTGCTTGATCACCATCGGCTTGCCACAGCTCGGGCAGACCTCCTTGGTGGGCTCGTCTTCCGCGCGCTCCCCGCCCCCGATGTTCCGGGTGTACTTGCACTCGGGATAGGCCGAGCACGCGAGGAACTTGCCGAAGCGTCCGCGCCGCGCCAAGAGCGGCTGGCCGCACTCCGGGCACGCTTCGTCGGTCTCCTCGCCCTTCTTCTGGTTGACCATCTCCTTCTGGGCCTTCTTGAGGTCCTTCTGGAACGGCGTGTAGAAGTCGCCGACCGCCTTCGCCCAGTCGAGCTCGCCGTCCTCTACCTTGTCGAGCTCGTCCTCCATCTGCGCGGTGAACTCGACGTTCATGATGTCCTGGAAGAACGGCATGAGGAGCCCCGTCACTTCCGTCCCGAGCTCGGTGGGGAACAGCGTGCGCCGGTCCCGGCGGACGTAGCCGCGCTCGTTGATGATGGTGCCCAGGATCGACGCGTAGGTCGACGGCCGCCCGATCCCCAGCTCCTCCAGCGCCTTGACCAGCGAGGCCTCGGTGTAGCGCGGCGGCGGCTGGGTGAAGTGCTGCTTGGGCTGGAGCTCCAGCAGGCGCAGGACCTCGCCGTCTTCCAGCGCCGGCATCGCCAGCTCGGCCTCCTCGTCGGCCGCGACGTCACCATCCTCGTAGGTCTCGACGTAGACCGCCGTGAAGCCCTTGAACTTCAACGTCTGGCCCTGGGCGCGGAAGACGCACCGGCCGGCGTCGATGTCGGCCGTCACGGTGTCGTAGACGGCCGGCTGCATCTGGCTCGACATGAAGCGCTCCCAGATCAGCCGGTACAGCGCGAGCTGGTCCTTGGTGAGGTGACGCGCCACGCTGCGCGGATCGCGGGTGACGTCCGAGGGCCGGATCGCCTCGTGGGCTTCCTGCGCGCGGCCCCGCGACTTGTAGACCGGCGGCTCCGCCGGCAGGTACTCGGCGCCGTAGCGCGTGGTCACGAGCTGCCGCGCCGCCTCCTGCGCCTCCCGCGAGACCTGCACGGAATCGGTCCGCATGTAGGTGATGAGCCCGACGGCGCCCTCGTTACCGATCTCGACGCCCTCGTAGAGTTGCTGGGCGACGCTCATGGTCTTGCGCGCCCAGAATCCCAGCTTGCGCCCCGCCTCCTGCTGGAGGGTCGAGGTGATGAACGGCGCAGTCGGGTTGCGCCGTCGCTCGCCGCGGGTGACCGTGCGGACGATCCACCGCGCGCCATCCAGGCCCTCCATCGCGGCGCGGGTGGTCGCCTCGTCGGGAAGCGTCGCCGGCCGGCCGTCGCGCGGCACCTCGACGCGCTCCCCGTCGATCTCGCGCAGCGTGGCCGTGAACTCCGGCGGGAGCTTGGCCTCCAGGCGCGCGTGCACGGACCAGTATTCGTGCGGCACGAAGGCCTGGATCAGGCCCTCCCGGTCGACGATGAGCCGGACCGCCACCGATTGCACGCGGCCCGCCGAGAGCCCGCGCTGCACTTTGTCCCAGAGCAGCGGAGACAGGCTGTATCCGACGAGCCGGTCGAGCACGCGCCGGGCCTGCTGGGCATCCACCTTCTTGAGGTCGATCTTGCCCGGATGCTCGAAGGCCGCCTTCACCGCGCGCTCGGTGATCTCGTTGAAGGTGATCCGGTAGATCTTCTTCTTGTTGAACGGCAGCTCCTGGGCGAGGTGCCACCCGATCGCCTCGCCCTCGCGGTCCGGGTCGGTGGCGACGTAGAGGGTGTCGGCCTTCTCGGCGGCCTTCTTCAGCTCGTCCAGGATCTTCTTCTTGCCCGGAGAGATCACGTACTGCGGCTTGAAGCCCTTCCGGGGATCGACCCCGAGCTTGGACTTCGGCAAATCCCGTACGTGGCCCATCGAGGCCTTGACGGTGTAAGTCGCGTCCAGATACTTCTGGATGGTCTTCACCTTCGTGGGGGACTCGACGACCACCAGTGAACGCCGCTTGGCCACTAACGCCTCCTCGACCTCGCCGGCACCGCCATCCACCGCTGGCCCTCGAGCTGGCGCGCGCGTCCCTCCAACTCCAGGGTCACGAGCGCTGACGCGAGACGCCCCGGTGTGAGCGCGACGAGGGCGGTCAACTCTTCGATGTGTAGGGGCTCGTCCGGTTTCAGGGCCGCCAGCACCATGGCTTCCGTCCCCGTCACCGTCCGCTCGGTCTCTACCGATCCGGCCGCCGGCGCCTGTACGGCGCGCCTCCACGGCTCAGGTAATTCTTGCACGACGTCCGCCCAATCGCGTACCAGTATAGCCCCATCCCGGAGGAGCCCATGGGGGCCCCGGCTCACTTCGCTGGTCACCCGCCCGGGGACGGCGAACACTTCCCGCCCCAGATCCCCCGCCAGGCCCGCCGTGATCAGGGCGCCGCTGCGCTCGCTCGCCTCGACGACCACCACGCCGAGCGCCAGGCCGGCGATCGTCCGGTTCCGCAGGGGAAAGTTGAACGGAAGCGGCGCCGTCCCGTTCGGGAACTGGGAGATCACGGCCCCCTGTCTTTCGATGGCCTGCCGCAGATCTCGATTCTCGGGCGGATACACGACGTCGATCCCGCTACCGAGCACCGCCAGCGTGCGGCCGCCTCCGTGCAGCGCGCCGCGATGGGCGGCGGCGTCGATCCCCCGCGCGAGCCCGCTGACGATCGTCACCCCGCGCGCCGCCAGGTCGGCGGCCAGCGCCTCGGCGACTTCCGCCCCGTACGGCGTGGAACGTCGCGAGCCCACGATCGCGACCGCCAGCCCGTCGGAAGGTTCGAGCGAGCCGCGCACCCGCAGGCGTGGCGGAGAGGGAATCACACCGAGCAGGGCGGGGTATCGCTCGTCGCCAGGGGTCAGGACGATCTCGTCGGGCACGTTCATGGCGCGGGTGAGTGCCCTGTGTATACCCACCCTCCGGCCCCGTCAATGAATCAGAACGGAGACTGTCGAGACTTAGCGACGGCGGGCGGAGGGAGAGGTGGATTTCTTGCTGCTGAGGAGGGTGCGCGCTTCTTCGGCGGCCGGCGCCTCGGGGAACTGGCGAACGACGCGGCGCCACGCGATCTGCGCCTCCATCGGCTCCCGCAGGTGGCTGTGGCACAGTCCGATCCGCAGCAGCGCGTCCGCGGTCTTGGGATGCGGGACCGGCCACTCGACCGTCCGCTGGAACTCGGCCAGCGCTTGTCGATAGTCGTGCTGCAGGTAGTACGCCTCGCCGATCAAGTACTGCGCGGTCGACGCCAGCTCGTGCCGCGGATGCTTGGTGACCACGTCGAGGAAGTCCAGCACGGCCTGGCCGTACTCACGGTTGCGGAAGTTCCTGAGCCCCGCCGTGAACGCGTCCTCCGCGGAGCTGACGCGCGCGGGCTTTGCCGGCTCGGGAGCGGGCGGCGGCTCCACGCGAGGCGGTGGCGCGGCGGCGCGGACGGCGAGCGTCTCCTTCACCTCCCTGACCGCGGCATCGGTGGCCTGAACCTTCGCGCTCAGGCGCTCGACGTCCGCCCTCAGGGCGACGATCGCGGGGGCAGTTTGTTCGGCCTTGGCTTGCGCGGACTGGTTGGCGTTCGTCACCTCGGTGAGCCGCCGCGACAGGTCCTCGTTCGACTGCCGGAGGGCGCCGACCTCGCCCTGGACGGTGCGTACGTCGCTCCGGACGCCACGGACGTCGCTCTGGACGGCGCGCACGTCGTCGCCGACCTGACGAACGGAGCCACGGGTGGCGCAGCCGGTGGCCATCACCGCGAAGACGCACGCGACCGCCGCCCCGCGAATCATTCGCGAGAAGCTAGCATCAGCGCTCCGGCAGGTCAACCGAGCAGCTCGAGCGCGCGCAGGACGATGACCTCCACCGGCTCTCCCGGGTCGACGGTCGTGTCGGGACCCACGACGGCCAGACCGTCGGCCAGCGTCATCGAGCGGAGAATGCCCGATCCCTGGTCTCCGGTGAGCTCGGCGTCGAACCCTTCGCCGCGACGCCGCAGCCGTACCCGTAGGTAGCCGCGACGGGACCCCGGGTTGTCGATGCGCGATCGCGCTCGCGCGGAGAGACGGGGGCGCTGCAGCACCGTGCCGCCGCCCATCCGGAGCAGGGCCGGACGCACGAAGAGCTCGAACGTGACCATGGCGGAGACGGGATTGCCGGGCAGCCCGAACACCAGCGTCCGACCCAGCGAGCCGAAGGTGATCGGCTTGCCCGGACGCATCGACACTTGCCAGAGGTGCAGCTCGGCGCCCGAGCGTCCCAGCGCCTCGCGCACGAGGTCGAACTCCCCCACCGACACGCCGGCCGACGAGAGCAGCACGTCGGCCTGACGCGCGGACTGCACTCGGCGCTCGATGGCCGCCAGCTCGTCGCGCGCGATACCGAGATTGATGGGGATGGCGCCCGCTTCCCGGGCCTGGGCCATCAGCGAATACGAGTTGCTGTTCGGGATCTGGCCCGGGCCGGGCTCCTCGCCGAGGTCGGCCAGCTCGTTGCCCGTCGACAGGATCGCCACGCGGGGACGGCGGTGGACACGCACGGGCGAGTGGCCGAGCGTGGCGAGCAGCCCGATCTCCGCGGGGCCGATCCGCCGCCCGGGCTCGAGCACCTGATCGCCGACGCGAACGTCCTCGCCGCGCGGCCTCACGAACGCGGCCGTGGCGACGGTGGCCGGCACGCGGACGTGGTCGCCATCGACCTCGACGTCTTCCTGCGGCACCACCGCGTCGGCGCCGTCGGGCAGCGGCGCGCCCGTGAAGATCCGCGCCGCCTCGCCCGCACCGATCGCGCGCTCGGGCAGCATGCCGGCCGCGATGTGAGTCACCACGCGCAGGCGCGCCGCGCCGCCTGTTGTGTCCCCCGCCCGGATGGCGTAGCCGTCCATGGATGAGTTCGGCCACGGCGGGACTTCGCGCCGCGAGATCACGGGCTCGGCCAGCACGCGGCCGAGCGCGTCGGTGACGTCGACGCTCTCGGCCTCGAGCACCCGCGTTCGCGAGAGCACTTCCTCCAACGCCTGCTCAACCGTCAACATCGCGCGCTAGTGTAGCGCCTCTGCGCAGGGCGCGGGGGTGACACCACTAGTCCCGAGGGGCGCCACGGCTTTGCCGGGGCGTCCCGAGCCGCCCATGGGGGGTATGGGGGGCGCCCGGAGCCCCCCATGTCGGCTAGTGCGTCAGGTCGGCCGTGGGTCGGTAGCGGGCGAAGAACCAGCGGCGGCCCAGGGCGAAGAGGGCGAGGAACCCGGCGGTGATGAACACGTCGCTCAGGGCGAAGTTGGGCGCCCCTTTCGCGATCACCGACGGAAAGACGACCAGCACGCGCTCGAGGAAGATCGCGACCAGGCCGAAGCACGCGATCACGAAGAGCGGTCCGTGGCGCTGGGGCGGCCGCCCGGTCAGGCGCTTGAGCAGATAGGCGAACGGGATCAGCCAGCCGACGAAGAACACGACCCAGGCCAGCGTCTTCCACGGGCTCTCGAAGAACCGGTACGCCACGAAGCGCGTCTCGATGGGAACGTTGCCGTACCAGATCACGAGGTACTGCGACCAGAAGAAGTACATCCACATGATCGACATCGCGAACTGGAGCTTGGCCACGTCCTGCACCGCGCCCGGCGGCACTCCGAGCCCGCGCCGGTTGGCCAGGATGGTCAGGATCGAGAGCAGCGCGAAGGCCGTGTAGAGCGTGCTCACCACGAAGTAGCCGCCGAAGAGCCCGCTGTACCAGTGCGGATCCAGCGACATCACGAGGTCGAAGCCCCACAGCGAGACCGTGACGATCCACAGGAAGAGCACGATCACGGCGAGCACGTTGCGCTTGGCCCGCTCGCCCTCGCTCGCCGGACGGGTGAGCAGCGCCCGGATGAACGCGAAGCACACCCCGAAGAGCGCCGCGGCCAGCACGAGCGTGCGCAGCCAGAAGAACGGCGTGTTCAGCCACGCCGCCTTGACGGGCACCGGCGTGTTCACCCACGAGTAGAGCGACGCGCGCCCGGCGAACATGATCAGCAGCAACACGAACGAAATCGGCAGGAAGCCGGCGGTGGTCAGCGCGAGCCGGCGCACCGACGGCGACCAGCGCGCCTCGGTGAGCTGCATCATGCCGGCGATGGCCGGTCCCGTCACCGCCAGCCCCGACCAGAAGACCAGGTTCACCAGGTAGATCGCCCAGGCGTGGCGGGCGTCGGCGGACAGCGCCCCCATCACGAAGGCCACCGCCCCCACCGCCGCCAGGACCCACCAGACCACCTTCATGCCGTCGATCCCATCACTTGGCCGCCAGCGTGCGCAGATAGTTGACGACGCTCCACGCCTCGTGGGAGGACATGGCCTCGCCGTAGGCGGGCATCACCGCGCCGCCGACCATGATGTAGCTGTGCCAATACCCATCGGTTCGCGCGCCCTGGAACGCGGCATTGGTCAGATCGGGCGGCGGCACGAACTTCACGGCCACCGGGCCCGTCACCCCGCCCTTGGCCTCGGGACCGTGGCAGGGCACGCAGAACGTCTCGAAGCGCTCCTTGCCGAGCGCGATCGATTCCGGGGTGGGCTTGACCGGATTCGGTTGCTTGGCCGCGGCCTCGCGCTGTTCCTTGGGCAGGATGAGGGTGCCGCCCCGCGGAACCACACCCGCGGGCATCGGGAAGATCCGCTCGCCGGGCATCACCTTCGGCGTCGCCGTCATGTTGTCGCTCCAGCGGATCACGACGACGGTCACGAACAGGCCGGCGGCCACGCCCACGATCAGCAGCACGAGCATGAACACGTACTTCATGCGCGCACTTCCTCGGCGCCGGCGCCGCGCAGGATCCCCGCCACCGACGCGCCGCGCCCGGGCGCGCACTGCACGGCAACCCCGAACCGATCGTTCGAGAAGCGCGGATCGTACGCGGCACTGGGGCGAAAGCGCGGCAGCCCTCCGAGCAAGACCATGCCGAGCGCGGTCGAGAGACCGCCGAAGAGAATGGTCAGCTCGAACGCGATCACCACGTAGGGCGGGATCGACGAGCCGACGATGCCCCCCGGCGTATTGACCATGTACTTGCCGCCGGTCACCAGCCCCCACTGCACCGTCGACCAGATGGTCAGCAGGAAGCCGGAGATCGTGCCGGTGAGTCCCCCGATCAGCGTGAACAGGCGGACCCGGCTCACCGGCCGATCGCGCTCCATCACGTCTTCGATCTCGTGGATGGGCGCCGGCGTGTAGACCTCGAGGTCGTGATAGCCCTTGGCCTTCAATTCCTCGAGCGCCTTCACGGTCGTGTCGACGTGGGCGAAGACGCCGACCACGAGCTCAGTGGGCGCCACGCGCGCCATGGGCGGCCTCCTTCATCGGCGCCGGCACCGTCTCCTTCACCTCGACGATCGACAGCGACGGCATGACCTTGATGAAGCCCAGGAAGAGGAGGAAGAAGAACGCGAAGCTACCGATCACGATCATCGAGTCGGTCGGGGTCGGCTTGTAGATGCCCCAGGTGTACGGGTAGAAGTCGTGAGCGAGCCCCGGGACGATGATGTTGAAGCGCTCGAACCACATGCCGATCAGGACCAGGATCGACACCACGTAGAGGATCACCGGGCTCAGCCGCGCGCGCCGCGAGAACAGGATCAGCGGCGCCACGCAGTTGCAGAAGTACATGGTCCACAGCGCCCAGGCGTAGCTCTTGGTGACCTTCCAGAACAGCGAGGCCTTCTCGAAGTGGTCGCCGCTGTACCAGGCCGTGAAGATCTCGCAGATGTAGAAGTACGTCAGTACCAGGCCGGTGGCCAGGATGAGCTTGGCCATGGCGTCGAGGTGCTTGTCCTGGATGTAGGCGTGCAGGCCGAAGTAGTGCCGCATCGGAAGCACCAGCACCAGCACCATCGCGAACCCCGAGAAGATCGCGCCGTCGACGAAGAACGGGGCGAACAGCGTCGAGTGCCAGCCGGGGACCAGGGCCATGGCGAAGTCCCAGGACACGACACTATGAACGGAGAGGACCAGCGGCGTGGCCAGCGCGGCCAGCAGCCCGTAGGCGCGCCGGTAGTGCCGCCACTGCGAGTGCGATCCCTCCCAGCCGAGCGAGAGCATCCCGTAGATCCGCTTGCGCCAGCCCGTGGAGGCGTCGCGCAGGGCCGCGATGTCCGGGACGAGCCCGATGATGAAGAACACGGTGCTGATGGTCAGGTAGGTGGAGATCGCGAACACGTCCCACACCAGCGGCGAGCGGAAGTTCGGCCAGAGATAGCGCTGGTTCGCGTAGGGCAGCAGGAAGTAGGCGAACCACATGCGCCCGGCGTGGATCAGCGGGAACAACCCCGCGGTCATGACCGCGAAGATCGTCATGGCCTCGGCGGCGCGATAGATCGACGTCCGCCAGCGCGCGCGGAACAGGTAGAGGACGGCCGAGATCAGGGTGCCGGCGTGGCCGATACCGATCCAGAACACGAACGTGGTGATGTACATCGCCCACATCTGGGGCGTGCGCTTGCCGGCCGCGCCCATCCCGAAGTAGACCTGATAGGTCCAGGCGATGAAGAAGCCCGTGAGCAGGAGGCCCACCACGCACATCCAGGCGAAGTAGAGGTTGCCGGGCGGCGTCAGCGTTCGGATGACGTCGCGGTTGACGTCGGCGAACGTGGGCGCCGCGGTGGGCGCACGATGGTCGGCGGCGCTCACGCGTGGTCTCGCACGACCTTCTTGAGATAGGTCACCGAGGGCCGGGTCCCCAGCTCGTCGAGCACGGTGTAGGCGCGCGGCCCGTGCTGGAGCTTGGTCACCTCGCTGGTCTCGTCTTTCAAGTTGCCGAAGGTGATCGCCTGGGTGGGACAGGTCTGCTGGCACGCGGTCACGATGTCGCCGTCCTTGACGGACCGCTTCTCGTCGCGCGCGCGGTCCTTGCCGGCCACGATGCGCTGGATGCACATCGTGCACTTCTCCATGACGCCGAGCTGCCGGACGGTCACGTCGGGGTTGAGCTGGACGTTCAGCGGCTCGGGGATGTCGTAGTAGTACCAGTTGAATCGCCGCACGTGGTACGGACAGTTGTTGCCGCAGTAGCGCGTGCCCACGCAGCGGTTGTAGACCTGACCGTTGAGCCCCTCGTCGGTGCGATAGGCGGCGAAGACCGGACACACCGGCTCGCACGGCGCGATCTCACAATGCTGGCAGAACATCGGCAGGAACGCGTTCTTCGGATGGGACGCCTTGCCCTCGGCCCACCGCTCGACCCGGATCCAGTGGGTCTGCCGGCCGTACGCGGCCTCGGCCTTGCCGACCACCGCCACGTTGTTCTCGGCGATGCACGCCACCACGCACGCCTGGCAGCCGATGCAGCGGTCCACGTCGACGGCCATGCCCCACCGGTAGTTCGGATACTGCTGCGGCGCGTACATGCTGACCATCTCGTGGGGCTTCTCGGTCTTGCCGCGCAGCGCCTCCTCGCGGGCCGTGCGCAGATCGACGTGACGCACCAGCTCTCGATCGTCCTGATCGTGCGTCGCCTGGAGGATGGCCAGCGGGCGCCGCGCGCCGGTCCGGGTGAGCGTCACCCGCACGCCCAGGAACGCGGGCGCGCCGGAGGCGGCGTCGGGAGTCCCGGACAGCAACGCCACCGGATTCAGCGGCGCCTCGGGGGCCTTCACGTACCTCGGCGTCTGGTACGGCGCGTAGCGATGGCCGATCGGCACGGCGACCGCGCCGGGGTGCAGCGACGCCGACACGTAGGCCGGCACCTCGATGGCGCCGTGAGCGGAGCTGACCTTGACGACGTCGCCCCCGACGATCCCGAACTTCACCGCGGTCTCGGTGGAGATCTCCACCCAGGCGTCCCACACGGACTGGGTCATCGTGTCGGGAGCTTCCTGCAGCCACGAGCGGCTGGCGCCGCGCCCGTCGTACATCCGCAGCGACGGATACGCGAGCAGCACCAGGCCCGAGCTGTCGCCCTCGAGCTTGGGCGGCGCGAGATCGAGGGCGGCGGTCTTCGGGGTGACGGCCGCGGCCGGCACGTCCTTGAAGAT
>DATHGT010000094.1:0-15038 GCA_035317605.1 Candidatus Acidiferrum sp.
GCACCGCCGCCCCCCCGATGCGCGCCGCCCCCCCGATGCGCGCGGCGTTTGAAAGATAACGTGGAGAGCTTTGTGCCCACTCTGGACAGAGTCCTGCGCTCAGCGACGGGAAGTCGGTGGAACGGTCGGCTCGGTCAGGCGGCGCGGACGGCCACGCAGCGACGACAGCGGCGGTCCCGGATCTCCGCGCGGCTCGGGAGAGGCGCCTGGCACTTTTCGCAGCGCAGGTCGCGAATAAGGTTGTGGTGTGAGCGGCAAGCTCCGGTCGATTCCTTCACCGCGTGCCGCGTGCAGCCGTCCCAGATGCATTTCCCGAACGTCATAGCGCCTCCTCGCGATGCGCGACCTTGCGCCGCACATCGTGCAAGCGAGGTGCCGCGATGATCACCGACCTCTTCGTCGTCACATCGGGCATCGATGCCGACATCGTCGCGCGCGCCATCCCACCGAGTTGTCGTCGCGAGTCGACATCGACAGCCGCGGTCACCGCGTCGGATGCCGAGCTGTTGCTCGAGTTCCCCGAATGGCGACCGCGCGCCGCCTCGCGCCACCTCGTGCCCTCGCTCAGCGTGCTGACCGACGTGCCGTACGCGCTCCGCTTCGAGGTCTCGGCGTTCGTCGGTGGCGCGTGGTCGCCCTGGGTCGCCACCGTCACGATCGGCCCGGGCGCATTCGCCGACCTGCCGACGTCAGCGGATGAGCTCGGTTGCGACGTCGACGTCTACACGGCACCGTCTCCACTCGAGCGCGTGCGGCTTCGAGCACGTCTCGGCGCACACGACCCGCGAGCGCTCGCGGCGTCGCCGTGGATCGCCACCCTGTCCGCATCCGACCTCGCTCCATCCCTTTCCGAAATAATCGCGGTGGCGGCGGCCCGGATGCCGGTGCCGGCCTTGAGCCAGAGAGAGGAGGCGCCCTCCGAGATCGCGATGAGGATCTGTTCTCCGACCAGCGTGGCGATGGTCCTCGGGTACTGGGGCGCCGCGACGTCGCCGATCGCGCTCGCGGAGGACGTCTTTCACCCCCCGAGTGACAGCTACGGCGTGTGGCCGGCGGCCATTCGAGCGGCCGGCCGCCGCGGCGTCGCCGGATACGTGCTGCGATTCCCGGACTGGACCGCCGCCGCGTGGTGTCTCGAGCGAAAGCTGCCGATCATCGCGTCCGTCCAGTACGCCGCCGGCGAGCTGACCGATGCGCCGCTGCGCGAAACCTCCGGCCACCTCCTCGTCCTCACCGGATGCGACGCCACCCACGCCTTCGTCAACGACCCCGTCGCCGCGACCGCCGCCGAAGTTCCTCGCCGCTACCGCCTCGACGAACTCCAGCGCGCCTGGCTCGACCGCGCCGGCGTCGGCTACGTCCTGTTTCGACCCGAGAAAATCAGAGGTGGGTGAGTCGTTCGCGCTCGGGGGGCGAATCGCGGCGTAGGCGTCGGTTGAGCAGCTCGGCGGCGATGGCACGTCCGCCCAGGCCGAAGGCCAGAGCGACCGCCAGCACCAGACCACCGAACGTGATGCCGAAGGCGACCAGGACCATTTCCTTGCCGATGCCCAGATGGGTCAGCGCGGTGGCCACGGCGAAGAGCAGCACGCCCCAGTGCGCGGCGCGCGCGAGCAAGCGGGCCTCGGGCAATCCCGCGTTGACGGCGGCGATCAGGATTCCCTGCCCCACGAAGTTGGCGATGAGCCAGCCCACGATCACGATCAGCACCGCCGCGAACAGCGGGGGCAGGAACGCGATCAGGAACGTGGTGCCGGTGCGGGTATCGGGAGCGGCCAGCGCGTCGATCCCGAGACTGGCGAAGAGCACGAAGACCGCCCACGAGCAGAGAATGCCGAGCGTCTCGGAGGGGCTCCGCAGAATTCCGGCCCGTCGCATCGAGGCCCCCAGGCCCCAGTGCTCGGTATGGTGATCGAAGCCGACGGCCCGCGCCACGCGGGTCACGACCACGCGGCTCAACCAGCCCAGCACCAGGCCGAGCACGAGGAGGATGACCATCGCGAGCAATCCAGGGAGGACGGCGGCGAGACGATCGCCGACGTTGACCAGCGTGGACCAGACACTGCGTCCCCAGCCGTTCATCATGGGGAGTTCCCAACTAGACCATACACCCGGTACAATGCGACGGGAATGTCACCCCGAGTCCTGCTCATTGCGTGCGGCTCCCTGGTCCTCGTCGGATGCTCGTCGGGCCCGGACATCGAGTGGATGAAAGTCGGGCAGCCCTACACGGCCGCCGAGTTTCGGCGGGACTATGCCGCCTGCGACAAGACGCCGAACCTCGAAGAATGTCTGCGCGGTCGCGGATGGGTCAGCGTCACCGCTGGAGTGGCGCCGAAGCAGGCCACCCCCGAAATGCGGCTGCCGCCCGGTAGCACCGGGCTCGGCCGTCCGCGAAACTAGCGCCGCAGGAAAGAATCGCTCTCCGAGACCTCGCCGACCCTGGCGGGTGCGACTGTCCGCGGCTCGTCCGCCAGCGCTTCCAGCATGGCAAACGCGATGGCGAGCACGGCGACCACAATCAGGACGGCAATCCGTGTCTTCTCTCGCTTGATCGGCATGACGTTCCTTCCTTTCCCCTCACTCCTGCCCCGATCACAGGCACACCGCATGCCGACCACGACCCTCAATAAGAACAACGATTTGGCGCCCCCCTCGAACTGGGCCGCGCGCCGGTGGTGGTGGTGTCAGCCCCCGTTCCACCACCCTCACGAGAAAATAGTGCAAACCTTCCCAATCTTCCGGGCCTGCCGAGCGCCGGCTTCGCCGGCGCAATCCTGATCTGGGGGAGGCAAGGAGGAACGCGCCAAAGGCGCGGGACGACTGTCGGAGGGGGCAAAACCCCCCGCCGAGCTCAGGGACGCAGGCCGTACTTCTCGATACGGTAGCGCAGGGTGTTGCGCGAGACGCCCAGTCGAGTCGCCGCCTGGGAGATATTCCAGCCGGTCACGCGGAGAGCCTCGCGGATCTGCTCCTGCTCGACACCCTCGAGGGCGTCCTCGAGCGGGCTGCTGGACATCGTCGCGGTGGGCGGCGTGAGGCGAGCCGCCGGCGATTGGCCGCGGCGCACGCGCTCCGGCAGATCGTCCAGCTCGATGAGGGGGCCGGCCGCGAGCGCCACCGCCTGCTCGATCACGTTGGACAGCTCACGAACGTTGCCGGGAAACGGATAGCCGGCGAGCACGGCGAGCGCGTCCGGGGAGAATCCCTCGAGGTCGCTAGCGAGCTGACGACAGTGCATGGCGAGGAAGTGCCGAGCCAGCAGCGGAACGTCGTCGCTTCGCTCGCGCAGCGGCGGCAGGTGAAGACGGATGACGTTCAGGCGATAGAGCAGGTCTTCGCGGAACGTCTTTTCCCCCACGGCGACGTCGAGGTCGCGATTCGTCGCCGCCACCACGCGGATGTCCACCGGCAACGACCGGTTGTCGCCCAGCCGTCGGATGCTGCGCTCCTCGAGCACCCGCAGGAGCTTGACCTGGATGGCCAGCGGGGCCTCACCGACCTCGTCGAGGAAGAACGTGCCGCCGTGCGCGTCCTCGAGCAAGCCTTTGCGCGCGGCGAGCGCGCCCGTGAAGGCGCCTTTGACGTGGCCGAACAGCTCGTTCTCCAGGAGATGCTCGGGCAGCGCGGCGCAGCTCACCGACACGAACGGCCCCTGGGCGCGGCGGCTCGTGGCGTGGATGGCGTGAGCGATCAGCTCCTTGCCGGTCCCGCTCTCCCCCGTGACGAGCACGGTGCTGTCTGTCTGGCCGACCCGCGGCACGCTGGCGAGCAAGCGACGCATCGGCTCGCTGACGCCGACGATGCGCTCCAGCCCCGAGGCGTTCTGCGCCTCGGCGCGCAGCCGGTGCACTTCGCGCCGGAGCTGCCGCTTGTCGACGGCGTTGCGGACGCGCAGGAGGATTTCCTCGGGCTGAAACGGCTTGGTGATGAAGTCGAAGGCGCCGAGCTTCATCGCCTCGACCGCCGACTCGATGGTCCCGTACGCGGTCATCATGATGACCTCGACGTCGGGGTTGGCCTGCTTCACGTGCCGGAGCACCTCGAGGCCGGAGAGGTCGTCCATGTTGAGGTCGGCCACGATCAGATCGAAGACCTCGCGACCGAGCTGGTCGAGGGCCTCGGTGCCTCCCGCCGCTTCGCTCACCGCGTACGCCTCGCGGCGCAGCATGATGGCCAGGCTCTTGCGCATCCCCGCTTCGTCGTCGACGACGAGCACGCGGGGCGGCGAGGGCTCGGCCATGCCCCTAGGCGACCAGCGCGCGGACCCGGTCCAGCAGGTGGGGGGCCTGGAGCGGCTTCTCGAGAAAATCGGCGGCGCCGAGCGCGGAGGCTTCCGACCGGGCCTCCGGCGTGCCGAACGCGGTCATGATGATGACCGGGCACGTCGTGTGATAACGCTGGATCAGGGCCAGCAGGTCGAGGCCGTTGAGCGGCTCCATCATCAGATCGGCGATGACGAGGTCATAGCCTTCCCCTTTGAGGCGACCGACCGCCTCCGCGACCGAGCCGGTCTCCGTCACCTGGTATTGCTCGCGCCGCAACATCATGGCTAGACTCTTACGCATGCCGGGTTCGTCGTCGACCACGAGGATCTTGCGAGTCATGCCGTCCTCGCGTCGGCCAACGATAGCACGAAGCACGTGCCCTCTCCGTCCTGAGCGCTCACTGTGATACGTCCTCCATGGTCTTCGATGATTCGACGGACGATGGCGAGGCCGAGGCCGGTGCCGCCGGCCTTGCTGGTCACGAACGGCTCGAAGACCCTCGGCAAGATGTTGGCCGGAATGCCGGGCCCGGTATCGCGCACGACCACCTCCACCGAACCCGGCGCGCGCCGGGTCTCGACGGCCAGCGTTCCGCCCTGACGCATGGCCTGCACCGCGTTGAGCAGCAGGTTCCAGAACACCTGGCGGAGCTGGTCGCGATCCGCCGTCAGCGAGACGAGCGTCGGGTCGAACCGACGCTCGAAGTCGATGCTGGGCGGGCACCGGTCGTCGCGCTGCAGCAGCGACCAGGTGGCGTCGATCAGCTCGTGAAGGTCGACGGGGGCGAACTGCGGCGGCCGCGGGCGGCCGAAGGCCAGGAAGTCGGAGACGATGTCGTTGAGCCGCTTCGCCTCGCTCTCCATGATCGTGAGCAGCTCGGCGTCTTCCCCCGTGATGTGCGGATTGCCGCGCAGGAGGCCGATGCAGTTGGTGAGCGCGCCCAGGGGGTTGCGCGCCTCGTGGGCCACCACGGCGGCGATCTCGCCCATCGCCGCCATCCGCGTCTTTCGCACCAGCTCGGCCTGGGCGCTCACCAGCTCTCCGTGGGAGTGCCGCAGGTCCTGGTAGAGGCGGGCGTTCTCGAGCGCGATGGCCGCCTGCTGGGCGAGCGAGGCGAACAGGCTCACCTCGTCGTCGCGGAAACGGCGCCGGGTCCGCGTGGCCGCGCACAGCACGCCCAGCAGTTTTTCCTCGCGGAGCAGCGGCAGGCCGAGGAACGAGACGATGCCTTCGCGCTCGATCGCGGCCCGCCGGACGACGCGGTCGTCGTAGCGCACGTCTTCGACGACCAGTGGGGCGCGCTGAGCGGCCACCGCGCCCACCAGGCCAGCCCCGGCGGGCAGCGCCAGGTCGTCCTCGGCGTCGAGGTCCCGCGCGGACGGCGCGGGGCCGAACGGCACCCAGATCTTCGCGTCGTCGGGCGTCTCCCACATCCGCACGATGATGCCGGGGGCCAGGTCGTTCATGGCCTGGGTGATGACCTCGGCGATGCGCTGGGGCTCCAGGGTGGACGTCATCACCTGGCTCACGCGAATCAGCGTCTCCAGACGCGCGGTCTTCAGCTTGGCCTCGTCGTAGAGCCGGGCGTTGGCCATGGCGATGGCCGCCTGCTGGGCCAGACGCTGGAGCGTGTCGACGTCCTGCCGGCCGAACGCGGCGGGCCGGCGGCTGGCCACCCCGAGGATCCCGATGATCTCGCCCTGGAGCGTGATGGGCATGGCGAGCCCGGACGTCATGCCCTCGTCGCGGGACATCGCGTCGTACTTCGGGTCGTGGACGATTCGCGGGTCGTTGACGTAGTCGTCGGTCAGGAGCGGCTGCCCGTTGGCGAGCACCCAGCCGCCCATGCCCACACCCGGCCTGATCACGATGTCGTCCGGGTTCGCCCGCCCTCCGAGGAGGACCCGCGCGGGCGACACGTCGGCGTCACGCTCGAGCGGCGCGATGAAGACCATGTCACCCCTGACGAGCCTCCGCGCGTGGGTGGCGATGGAGCGCAGGACGACCTCGAGATCGAGGACCGCGGAAATCTCGCGCGAGGTCTCGACCATGGCCTGGACCGAGCCCGTCATGCGGTTGAAGGCCTGGGCCAGATGGCCCAGCTCGTCGCCCGAGGGCACGGCGATGCGATGGTCGAGGTTGCCGCGGGCGACCTCCTCGGTGCCCTCGACGAGCGCGCGCACAGGCTGGGTGATCCGCTTCGCCTGGTACGTCGCCCAGGCCAGTCCGAGGGCCAGCGCGGCGAGCGCGAAACCCAGGAGGGAATTGCGGGTGCGCGCGATCCCCTGCAGCTCGTGCTCGATCGACAGCCCGACCCGCGCGCTCGCCCGTTTCTCGTCGACCACGTAGACGGGAACGGTGAAATCGTAGACGTGCACGCCCTCGGCGTCGACGAGCTCTTGGAGGAGGGGGCCGCGGGCGACCGCCGAGGCGCGCGACGCGGCGTCATCATACCGACGGCCGCGCTCGATGGCGCGGGTATGCACGAGCACTTCCCCGTCGGCCTTGAGCAGCATCGCGTAGCGTATCTTGCGGGTGCTGCCGATCCCGTTGACCACGTGCTGCATGACCAGGTAGTCGTCGGCCAGCACCGCCTGCACGCTGCTGCGTCCGAAGATATCGGTCATGCGGAAGCCGCTCTCCTCCACCGCCGTCAACACGACGCGCCGCTGGATGTAGAGCACCACCGGCATCAAGAGCGCGAAGAGCAAGGCCGTGGAGAGCGCGACGTGCAGCGCGAACTTCGCCTGGAGGCTCGCCCGGTCGTACCGCGCACGGAGCCGCTTGAGCATCCGGTCAGTCGGACCTGATTTCGATCCGTGAAAACCGATCGACCGGGAACGACTGCACGTTGAGGTCGATCCCGGAGACGCGCGTGTTGAAGGCGGAGACCCGCACCTCGTGAAAGAGGAAGACCATCGGCGCATCGTTCACGATCATGCGTTGGGCCGTCTTGTACAGCGCCACCCGCGCCGCCGGGTCCATCAGCAGCCGCGCTCTGTCCAGCAACTCGTCGACGGCCGGGTTCGCGTACCCGGTCAAGTTGTCGACCGATTTCGTCTTGAAGAGCGGGGGGAGCCAGACGTCGGCGTCCGGAAGGATCGTGAACCAGTTGTAGATGAACAGGTCCCCCTTGCCTTGCCGGATCTCGGAGACGAGCTCCGGATAGCCAGGGCTGGGAACCAGATCGACTTTGATCCCGACCTTCATCAAGTCCGCCTTGATGGCCTGCGCGAGCTCGGCGAAGAATCCCCAGCCGGCGTTGAAGTGCAGGGCGACCTGCAGCTGGGTCGCCCCGGCCTCTTGCAGCAACCGTCGGCTCGCGGCCGGATCGCTGGGCGATCGTTTCAGCTCGGGATCATGGCCTCCCACGCCGGGCGGAATCGGTCCGTACGCCGGGACAGCCATGCCGCGAGACGTGAACAAGACCGCCCGGTCGACGTCCAGGGCACTGGTCACCGCCTTGCGGACGCGTGCGTCGTCGAACGGCCGTCGATCGACGCGGAAGCCGAGGTAATACGTGCTGAGCGTCGGCACCCGGACCAGCTTGGCCGTCTGGTTCGCGATGATGCGCTCCAGATAGAGCGGCTCGACTTCCGGGAGGAAATCGACGCCTCCCGACAAGAACGAACGCATCGCCTTCTCCGAGTCGGTGATCACCCGGAACGAGATCTCGCCGAGCTTCGGCGGCCCGCTCCAGTAGTCCTTGTTCGCCACCAGCCGGACCTCGTCGCTGGTTCGGCGAAGGAACTTGAACGGCCCCGTTCCCACCGGATGGGCCCCGATGTCCTTGCCGTATTTGGCCAGCGCCTCCGGGCTCACCATGGGGATCAAGAAGAGGATGTGGACCTGGGGGTGCTTGAGGCCGACCACCAGTGTGTGGTCGTTCTGAACCGTGATGTCCCGAATCAGCCCCGCCAGCAGCTCTTCCCTGACGTTCCGCGGCGTCTCCGTGTAGAACGGCTTGCCCTTGAGAAAATTGCGCTCGAGGTTCAGCTTGGCGGCGGCCGCCGTGAACTCGGCGCCGTCGTGAAAGCGAACGCCTCGGCGAAGCCGAAAGGTGTACGTGAGACCGTCGCGGCTGACCTCCCACGATTCGGCGAGCGCCGGGACCAACGTCCGGGAATCCTTCGAGAGGTCGATGAGCGGCTCATAGATCGGCCACATGACCCGCCGGCACCGCTGGTTGTTGCACTTGGCGGGATCGAGCAGATCGGCCGGCGCGTTGAGGTGATACACGAAGACCGCCGCCGCGCTCGGCGCGGGCAGCCAGACCAGCGTGGCGGCCACAACGGCCACGGCGACGACGGTCTTCCCGCATGTCATCGGCCGGTGCGGACCTCCTGGCCATGGTCGACGTGTTCGACGCGCGTGCTCTTGACCGTGATGCCGTGCCGGCGAGCCAAGCGCTGGAGCTCGAGGCGGAGGGCTTCGGCGGACTGCCGATCCAGGTTGCCGCTGAGCGCGATCCGGTCCGCTACTTTTTCCATTTGATCTCCTCGTGCTTTTTCACGCCGTATTTTTGCATCAGGGTCCGCAGATCGGCGTTGAACTTCGCGAACTGCGCCTTGTCGATCGGACCGTCGATTTCGAAGACCACGACCAAATGTTCGTCACCCTTCAAGCCTCCACCACTCTTCAGGCCCCCACCCATCGCGTCTGCCTCCTCTCGGTTAGTTGGAACGTTGTCGCACGGACCCCGTGAACCGCTCCAGGGCCTTCGCTCTGGCCACCCTGATGTCGTCGGCGGGGATCTGGCGGCCGCGCCCGTCGTCACGCATCAGGAATCCACCGTCGTTGGCACCGCAATCCGGGATGCTGAGACAGAATCCGCACTGGTCCCGGCTCGCAGTCGGCGTGAGCCGGGTCAGACATTTGTGACACAGGCCGAGGAAGTGGCCCGCCTCGTGGGCGAGCGCGTGACCGCAGCTTCCGAGGGGGTTGACGTTCGGATCGACACATTGCCGATCGAGCCACACGGCGCCGGCTTGACGTGTCGTGCCCACGACTTTGTGCGGCGCCCCGTATCCCATGAGCCCGCTCACCGCGATGCTCCACCACACGTAGAGGTCGAGGCCGGGTGACGGGTCGAAATTGTATCCGTGATTGATCCGGCTGAAGGCATCCAGGCAGTCATCGGCAGGGTCGGGAACATTCTCCATGGCGTCGCCCGGGGCATTGGGCAAGAAGTCCTGCAGCAGATACGTGCAGCGCTCGACGCGCTGCACGAAGAAGAACACGCCCGACCCGCGCCAGATCGTGTTCATCGTCCCGGTCGGCGCCAGCAGCCGCGCCAGACTTCCTCTGGAGACGATCTCCTCGACGTTGTTGTCCTCGAAGAACTCGTCGCGGCTCTTCATGTAGTGCGCGACGACCGGCACGGCGATGAGCAGACGAATTCTGGCGCCCCCCAGGGGCCGCAGCGTCCGCCCTCCGTCGGTCCTCACCCAGCGCGCGTCGCTCTCCGCCTCCGGCCGATTGACCCGGCCCCGGCCGGCGTCGACGGTCGAGTTGTCGGCGAGTCGCAGCGGCACGCTGCGCGACACCGTCTCACCGCTCGCGTCGTAGGTCACGAGTTTGTGGATCACCAACGTCTGCCCGTCCAGGCTGGCCAGGAGCTTGGCCGCCCGACCCGTGTGAGTGAGCATGATGAGGAGGGCGCCTCGACCGATCTCGGCGGCCTTCGCCTCGTTGCCGAGCGGATCGTCGGCCACCGCCCCCGCGAACGTCCGGGTGACGTATTGCCGGGTGAGCGCGGCGAAGGGATCGACGGGACGGGGCCGCGCTGAGCTGACGTCGACGCAGCGATTCCGGAACGATGATTCGTCCGCCACGGCTGGCCACGCCAGCCCGCCTAGCAGCACGAGGAGCAGGGCCAGGGTCGGCGCGGCGACGTGCGGCCCCCTAGCTCCGGGCATCGATGATCCCCTCGAAGACGTCATCGGCATGGACGATGTCGGGCAGGGTGTCGATGTGGCGGACGAAATAATAGTCGGGCACGACATCGTCGTCGACGACGTCGACCGGTTCGTCGAGGGCCAGCCGGACGTACAGATGGGCCATGTTGTGCTTGCCGACGAGGTCGAACAAGCTCGTCGTCGAGAACACGCGGCCGATGTTGATTTCGGTCACCGACGGCATGCCACGATCATCGGCTTTGAGGTCGATGCTGAACACGCCGGTGGCGTGCGGGTCGAGGGCGCGGACGACCGACGTCGAGACCCGAACGACGTCGGGCTCGACCACGGTCTTGGCCAGCGCCGCGTTGGACGAGGTGCCGCTGGGTCGCTCGGCGCCGCCGAAGTACGAGAGCCGCTCGGCCGTCTTGACGACGATGAGCACTCCGTCTTTCCAGAGGCTCTCGCACGTGAAGTCTCGCCCCGGAAGGTACTCCGACAGCATGAACTCGGTGAACGGGACTCCCCGCATCGTCCGCCAATACTCAATCCAGCTCAGGGCCTGCTGCGGCGTTCGCACGGGGATGGCCCCTCGCGATCCCGTGCCCGTTCGGGTGCGACACCACAGGGTCGGCGCGGGCGCCAAGACCCGAAAGGCTTCCGCGATCGATGCCTCGTCGGTGACCGCGCAGCTGCGCGGCGCCGGCAGGTGGCGATCCAGAAGATATGCGCTGAGCGCGTACTTGTCCTGACAGAGCCGGATGGTGTCCTTGCGGGGAAGAAAGACACGGGTCCCTATCGTTTCTCGCGCTTCCGAGACAGCCGCCACGTCGGGATCGCTGTTCGGAACCACGAGATCGAATCCGTCCGCTTCGACAATGCGGTGAAGCGCGTCGACGAAGCCGGCGTGCTGAGGTGGTGGGGTCAGGTACAGGCCGGCGCCCGCCGATTTCTTGAGCACGAAGACGTCGTCATGACACGTCGCGATGAACAGCCCGGGGTCCGCTCGGCGTAGACTGCGGAGAAGGCTCTCCGTCGGTCCAGTCCCGCCACTCGTGATGAGCAACCGCACAGGCATTGAGACCCCCGAGGTCAGCATCGCGTCGAATGAGGGCAACGCGGATGCCACAGCTTCCGCGCGTATTTTACAGCGTTTCAGGCGAGTGACGGGTTCCCGACGGCGCCGCCCGGTGGTGGTGGTGGTGGTGGAGTGAGCGTGCTGCTCGGCTCCCTTTGCTACGCAATCGCCTCGATGCCTTCGGCCAGTTGGTCCGCTCGGAAGATCGCCGGGACGGTGTCGAGGCCGCGAACGAAGTAGCACTCATCGCCGACGTCGTAGGGATCACCGATTCCCACCGGCTCGTCCAGGGCAAGGCGCACGTAGGTGGCCGACATGTTGTGACGGCCGGTGAGGTCGAAGAAGTTCAGCATCTTCGTGAAGCAGCCGGCGTCGACCCTCGTGATGCACGGTATGCCCGCTCGATTCTCCCTGAGGTCGATGGTGAACGCGCCCGTGGCGTCCGGATCGAGCAGACGAATGGTATCCACGCAGAGCTCGACCACCTCGGGCGCGTTGACGGTCTTCGCCAGCGATTCGATCGTGCCGAACCCGGCCGTGCCGCCGAGATATGCGAGCCGTTCCACGGTCTTGATCAGCACGAGGCGGCCGTCCTTCCAGAGGCTCTGACAGGCGAAGTCGCGTCCGGTCCCGCCGTGGGCGGCCATGCTCACGGGAACTTTACGGGCGCGCAGAAAGTCGGCGAGATCGTTCGAATCCCGGCAGCGCTCGATGGTCGCCTTCGAGGGCAGGAATGTGCGGCACGGCAGCACGTCACGCAAGCCCGAGACGGCGTCGACATCGTCGGTCGTGTGAGGGATCAGCAGGTCGATCCGCTCGCGATCGATGATCGTTCGTAGCGCGTCCGTGAACCGCGGATCCTCGGCCCTCGGAACCAGATAGTTGCGGTTCGCCTTCGAATTCCGGAGCGTGAACCGGTCGTCGTGGGTGCCGATGATGACCAGCCCGGGATAGTCTTCCCGCAAGCTCCGAATCAGGTTATTGCCCGCGCCCGTTCCCGCGCCCGGAAGGAGGATGCGTCTGTTCATTTCGCGCCTCCGGCCTCGATTTCGTCGTCTCGCACCGTCGACGAGGCCCGCATGCTTCAGCAACCGCGCTGCCAAACTCATATCGTTCACTGGCGGGCACTTCCGAGTCACGGATCGCTTCGCGCGGTGGTTGTGGTGGTGGTGGAGCGGGTCGGAGCGTGCGGCTCCTAGCTGGGAATGGGGCGCTGTCGATCGCGACGTGTGACTTCAGCACGGCGCTTCGCGGGGAGTTCGCGGGCCCCGTCGTGCGCCAGCAGATAGCGCCTACAGGCGGCGTGTACGTCCGGTGCGACTACGCGCGCCCCTTCGACGCCGGCGTCATCCACCGGCTTCTCGCGGCCCAGGCGCGCGACGAGTCGTCCGGCGTCATGGCGACCGTGTGGGAAATCTTCGACGGCATCTATCTTTGGCTGGCGCTTCACGCGGAAACGTCCTTTCAGCTCGGCGTGGCTGAGTCGCGGATCGGCGACATTCGCTGCCTCTTGAGCATGCCTGGCAAGCTCGGATTGACCGCGGGCCTATTCGACGGCGACACCATGGCGCCGCTCAGTCTCGGGGACGATGATCGGCCTGCGACGACCTGGGTGATGAGCGACGGTTCTCGATTTCGATTCGCAGTGTCGGCCCGGATGCGGCGACGGCCCGTCGGCTGTCAGGTCTGATCCAGGCCTGGGATCAGGCCGGCCGGCCCGGAACCGACGGTCTACGTGTCCTCGCCTATCCGATCGAGAGGCCCTATGACTGCTCACTAGGCGAGTTCGTCATCGATAAGCGTTGGTCGCGACTCGTTCTATCGTGGCCGCAATAGTCTAGGCCTACGCCTTGCCGTCCAGGGCGCGCGCGACCTGGCCGAGGTGGTTGTCGTCGTGCCAGGCGATCAGCGCGACGAGCGTATCCACGGTCATCCGGCCCCGGCGGGCGTGACGGCCGGCGCGGCGCCACGCCGCGGCGTCGAGTCCGCGCAAGAGCTCCAGCGTCTCGTCACGCCGCTGGCTGAACGCTTGCCACGCGGCGCCCGCGTGGTCGCGCCCATACTGTCGCTCTTCGGCCCATTGATCCGCCGTGGCCGTCTCGACGAGCTCCGGATCGTCGCTGGTCAGGATCGTGCGGATCCAGCCGCGCAGATGCTCCTCGGCGTCGCGGAGGTGGCACACGACCTCCTTGGCCGACCAGGCCGCCGGCGCCGGCCGCTGGGAGAGCGTGGCGTCGGTCTGGCCGCGCACGAGCCGCGCGAGATCGCTGGGCGTGCGCTCGAGCCGCGCCAGCCGCTCGTCCACCGGCACCTCGGCCCAGCCCTCCACCGACATGACCGCGGGCGCCGCCTTTCGGGCCGACGGGACCAGCTGGTAGAACAGGCTCGACTCGCGCTTGTAGAAGCCCTCGGTGTGAAACGAATCGGCCAGGCGCAGCAGCGCGTAGTCGACGTGGTGCCCGACTTCGTGCAGCATCGTGCGCAGGAACGTGCGGAAGGCCACCACGCGCTTCTGCTTGGCCGTCCGCATCCACAGCTGGATCTTCGGCCGGCGGCCCGCCGTCACCGTGTAGAGGCCGTGCAGTTCACCCCACTGCGCGTGCGGACGCGCCGCCAGCACTTCCACGGTGACGCGCGGAATACCGAGGGCGTCGGTGAGCCCTTGGACCAAACGTTCGGTCGCGGCCTGGGTGGTCGCGCGCTGCTCGGTGGCGAGGGCCGCTTCGAGTGAGGCGACGAGCGGATGGAGACTGGCGGGACGCTCCAGCCGGATCTCGGTGACCCCGTCGCTCTCCCGATAGATCTTCTGCTGCGCTCGCGACAGCCGCTCGTAGTACGCGAACGGCACGCGTGGGACTCCGCTTCAGCGGCCCTGCCAGTTCGGTTTGCGCTTCTCCAGGAACGCGCGGGCGCCTTCGAGGCGATCCTCAGTCGTGCGCAGCAGCGTGGAGAGATCGCCCTCGAGACGCAGGCCGTCGTCGAGTGACATGGCCAGTCCCTTCACCACGGCTTCCTTGGCGTAGCGCATGGCCACCGGTGCCCGGCCCGCCAGCTCGCGGGCCAGCTCGCGCGCGGCGGTCATCACCTCGGCCGCCGGCACCACGCGCTCCACGAGACCGATGCGCAGGGCCTCGGCGGCGCCGATGCGCATGCCCGTGAGGATCATCTCGAGCGCCTTGCCGCGGCCGACGAGCCGGGGCAGACGCTGGGTGCCGCCGCCGCCGGGAATGATCGCGAGGTTGACTTCGGTGAGACCGAGCAGCGCGTCGTCGCCGGCGATGCGGATGTCGCAGGCGAGGGCCAGCTCGAGCCCGCCGCCCAGCGCGATGCCGCGGATGGCCGCGATGATCGGCTGCGAGCACCGGTCCATCACCTGGCGAAAGTCGAGCCGGCGGCGCTGCTCGCGGAACTGCGTGGGCACCAGCGGCTCGACGAACTCGCGGATGTCGGCCCCGGCCGAGAACGCCTTGTCGCCCGCGCCGGTGACGACGATCACGCGGACGTCGTCGTCGACGGCCAGCGCGGTGAAGCGCTCGTACATGGCCTCGCGCAACGGCGTGTTCATCGCGTTGCGCACGGCCGGCCGGTTGAGGGTGATCGTGGCCACGTGATCGGCCACTTCGTAGAGAACGGGCGCGTCGCTCATGCCGGGGGACCTCCGATCACCCGGCGCTTCCGCAGATCGTCGATGGCCGCCGCGTCGTAGCCGAGGTCGCGCAGGATCGCCGCGGTGTGCTCGCCGAGGAGCGGCGGCCGGCCGCCATCGCGCGTCGGCGACTCCGAGAACACCAGCGG
>DATHGT010000095.1:0-18221 GCA_035317605.1 Candidatus Acidiferrum sp.
CATCAGCCGGGCCGTTTCCAGGCACCGGCACCAGGGCGACGACACGGTCCGGTCCACGCGCACGCCGTGCTTGCGGAACGCCTCGCCCAACACGCGGGCCTGGTCGCGTCCCAGCTCGTCGAGGTTCCGCTGCGTGCTGCAATCGCTGACCTTGAACCCCGGCGGGTCGCCGCCGTACCCGGGCGGCGCGTTGCCATGGCGAATCAGCACCACGTGACCGCCCTGAGCCAGCGCGGCCCACGCGTCGCCGGCCTCGTCGGCCGCCACCACCGGCGCAATCAACAGCGAAACGGCCAGCGCGACTAGAGCGAAGTGACGACAGGCCCACGCGATCGGCGAATTACCCATGGTGGCTCTCCTCTCACGACGAAGTTTCGTATGACCGCCATCGCTCGTTCCCCGGCATTCGGGCAGGACCGCGTGGCCGCATCCCGGGAAGCGTTCGAAGCGTACGAGATGATCGGGTCATTCCGCAACGAGTTCGGCCTGGCACTCCCACCCTCGACGTCGAAGACGAGGCGCCCACCGTTGAAGTGCCCCACATGCGGTCGCCCCATGTCTTCGTTGCCCGTGGCTCCGGCTCGAGACGACCGTCGGGCTGCTCGCGCGGCGCTTCGTTTCTCAGGGGCGTGACGTGCCGATCCAGCGATCAGAGAGGGTGACCATCTGCGGTCATGGACGGTCAGTTAGGCACGGGCTTGCGGCCGAAACGAGGGAGCCCGAGAGGGCTGACCGACTCGGGATTACCGATTTCCGCAGTCTTATGCTCTGGCACCGGCTTTGCCTTTGCGCAGCGGCGTCATGATCAAACAATTGCGAGCGACTATGTGCATCGGGTCCGGGTTCGGCGCCGTGAGACGGATTCGTTCCGGAAGTGTGGGGTGGATCGCTGGCGGCCTCATCGCGTTGATGATGGTGTTCGCTCATCACGCCTCCGCCGCGTCGGCGCCGACCTTCCAGGCAGTTGGAACCGCACAAAGCGGCATCGCTGCCCTCACGGGAGCCACGGCGGTTGCCTGGCCGACGCACCAAGCGGAGGACGTCGGCCTTCTCATCATTCAGACCAACAACCAGGCCGTCACTCTCGGGACAAACGCCGCGGACTGGACCCAAGTCACCAACTCCCCGCAGGGAACCGGCACCGCGGGCTCGTCGGGTGCGACCCGGCTGACCGTCTTTTGGAGCCGCGCTACGTCGAGCACGATGGGCGCCGTCGGAATCAACGACTCCGGCGACCATCAGATCGCCCAGATCATCACGTTCAGAGGCGTCACCAACACCGGCAACCCCTTTAACCTGTCCGCCGGAAACGTGGCTGCGACTGCAGCCACCGCCGTCTCGATTCCGGGTGCGACGACCACGATCGCCAACGCTCTCGTGGTCGCGATCGTGGCCAATGCGACATTGACGACCACCGCGCAGACTTCCGGCTGGACGAACTCCAGCCTGTCGAGCGTGACGGAGCGGGCAGACATCAACACCAATGTGGGCTTCGGCGGCGGCTTTGGCGTCGCCACCGGGGTGAAGGCCGCCGCGGGCGCGTACAACGCGACCACGGCGACGCTCGCCACGTCATCGCGCCAAGGCCGCATGAGCATCGCGCTCCGGCCGCCGGTGACCGTACTCGCCAACGGCACTAACCCAGGGAACGTCACGATCGCCCCCGGTCTTGCCACCGCCACCGACGTGGATGCCTTCACGCTCCAGACCACCGGCGCGAGCAATACCGACACCGTGACCGCGGCCAGGGTGACGCTGTCGGGGTGCAGCGCGCCGGGCTGCTACGCGGGAATCTCGCAGGTTCAGATCACGGACAACAGCAACAACGTCAAGGGCTCGGTGAGCAATCCGTCCTCTGACGTGATCGACATCACGTTGACGACGACCATTTCGGCAACGTCCACCGCGACGACATACAAGGTGCGGATCATCCCGAAGACCCACGCGAACATGCCGGCGCCTCCGGGAAGCACCTACCCGGTTAGCGCCATCATCACCTCGTTCACCAGCAGCAACGACCACACGGGAACCGACACGGCTAGCGCCGTGGTGACCATCGACAACCTGTCGCCGGGTAATGTCACCTCGGCTAGCGCGACCCCGGGCGCCGGACAAGTGACCGTGAGCTGGACCAACCCGACGGATAGCGACTTCACCAGCGGGGGTAATCTGGTCGTCCTGCGAAACACGGCCAGCATCAGCGACGTGCCCTCGGAAGGCTCGGCGCCGGCAGTCGATTCGTCGGTGGGCACGAGCGTCGTGCGCTACATCTCGAACGGAACGTCGTTCATCGATACCGGCCTCACCGGTGGCACCCAGTACTTCTATCGGATCTTCGCGAAGGATTCGAACGGCAACTACTCGGCCACCGGGGTCCAGGTCTCGGCAACACCTTCCGTGGGCGTCACCGTCGGCGAAGCGAGCAACAACGGCAACGCGGGCCAGGCGACACTCTCCTGGTCTCACACCACGTCCGGCACGAATCGCGTCTTGGTGGTGGGCGTGTCGTGGGCGAGCGGCCAGACCGTGAACAGCGTGACCTACGCGGGGACGGCCATGACCAGCATCAGCTCGGTGTCGAATGGCTCGAACGCCAGGGCCCAGCTCTTCTATCTTCTCGAGTCCGCGCTTCCGGCGTCGGGCACGTCCAACACCGTCCTGGTGACGATGTCGGCGGCGGCGACCGAGATCGTCGGGGGAGCCGTCACCTTCCGGGGGGCCAATCAAACCACCCCGGTGGGGTCATTCGCCTCGGCCACGGGCTCCAGCAGCACTCCCTCCGTCACCGTCACGAGCAACACCGGCGAGACTGTGATCGACACCGTTGAAGTCCGTAGCGCGACCGCCATGACGGTCGGCGCATCGCAAACTCAGCGTTGGCAGATGCAGCCTTCGAGCTTTCGAGGCGCCGGGAGCACCAAAGCGGGCGCCTCGAGCGTCACCATGAGCTGGACGTCAGGTAGCGCGGCCTGGGCGATCGGCGCCGTCGCGGTCAAACCCGCCGGGACGTGTACCTCGGTATCCGACGCCACGTACGTGACGGCCAGCACGCAGGGCACCCAGGCCACCGTGTTCTGGTCGAGCACCAATCCGGTCCTGATCCTGCGAAAGACGGCGGCGTTCGGCACCGAGGCGCCAGCCGGCGGCGCGTCCTACAACGTCAACGATGCGATTGGGGCCGCGACGGTGGTGTTCAAGGGGGTTGGCGGTGAGACGAGCTTCACCCAGACGGGCCTCACGGCCGGGACGACGTACTACTACAAGGTCTTCTCGAGAACCTCTCTGCCGTGTTACGCCCCGGGCATTGCTGTCAACGTCAGCCCCGACGTCACCTCTACCGCGTGGAGCTACGCCACGGGTGCGGCGAGCATGGCCCCCCCCGCTCTCGACCCGTGGAGCAGCTTCGTAGTCGTCGGCTCGAACGACAACAAGCTCCACGGCATGTATGACGGAGACGGCGCGGCCGCCATCTCCCCATTCACGACGGGCGGGGCGATTCAGGGGCGCCCGGCGGTCTTGCCCGCGCTGTACTCGACCACCGGGGTGAACATCGCTTACGTCGCTTCACAGGATGGAAACGTCTACGCAATCAACACGGGCACCGGCCTGCAGGTGTGGCAGACGAGTCCGGCACTCGGGGATACCCTCCAGGGAGGGCCGGCTGTCTGGATTCAGGCCGCCCAGCCCCTGACATTCACCGGCTCGGTCACCGCTGATGTGGTTATCGTCGGCACCAGCAACACCGGCGTGGGCAGCACGACCAACAACAAGGTTTATGCGTTGAACGGCAACACGGGCGCAACCGTTTGGACTTTTGCTCCTGGCAACATGGACATCATCTCTTCCACGCCTTACGTGGATTACGGCAACAACACCGTCTGGGTCACGAGCCAGTCAAATTCAGGTGCCCAGGCGAGCGTGTGGAAACTCAACGCGGTGAATGGCGCGCTGCTCACGAGCTGGAACAATGCTGCTCTCGGCGAGAGCGATACGAGCGCGAACGCCGGGATCGATGGGTCCCCGATTCAGAACGCCACCGGAAGCTTCGTCTACGTGGGGACCAATGGTGTGGTTGGATCCAGCGCGGGAAAGTTGAAGGCAATCCGTGTGAGCGACGGCACGGTCTTCACACACACCCCATCAAGCGGGACCGGGTCGGTGAAGGGGATGCCGTGGCCGCTCTGGTACGACGCCGTCGGGTCGGGCGGAGAAACAATCATTTTTACCCTCAATACGACCGTGCACTCCGTGAACTTCAACGGATCGACGTTCACCGTGAACTGGACACCGAAGACGCTGACGGGAACGCCCACCCTGTCTGCTCCGATCGACGACGGTGCCAACCACCTCTACATTGGAGGCTCCACCGGCAAGGTGTACCAGATCGACGCGGACACCGGTAACAACGAGAAGTCGGTCCCGTCGGCCGCCATCTCGGGGACGATGGGCGACCCGACTTACAACTTTGATCAGGGCCGCATCCACGTCGGAGCTACCAACGGCCACATCTACACCTTCACGACGCCGTTCTAGGGAGAGCATGACAATGGCGAGTCGCCGAGAGACTGTCCGAGGCGTGGCCTGGATCCTCATCGTTCTGTGCGCTATGACGGCATCCGTTGGGCAAACAGCAGTCGTGGAGGGCACGCCCGCGACCGAGCAGGTGCGCGAAGTGTACTTCGGCGAGACCGAAGGGGACGTCTGCCAGCCGGGCCGAGCGCAGTTCTGGCTGGAGGAGGTGCGCACTCTGTACGTGTGCATCGTGTGGGCGGGCCTGTCGGGCACCCACGCGGCCCAGCTCAGATTCCTGTCTCCGGACGGCAATCTCTATCAGGCGATGACGCTGGCCTTCGTCACTGCCACGGCGCCGGCCACGGTGGCGACGCTGGAGGTCGAAGGCCGACAGTACCCGGTCAAGCGCGCCGGGTGGGGGAACAAAGGCGAAACCCTTCTCGTGGCGGCCCTTCCCGTGGCCGGGACCTACATCACCCAGCACAACCTCACCGGGGAATGGAAGGTCGAGATTTCCCTCGACGGCCAACCCGTCGACCAGGACTACTTCGTTTTGCGCGAGCGGAAGCGTTGACGCCGACGCCCCGCGATCCCCGCGGGGCTAGATCATCAGGACGGCCGTCCCCACCTCGCCTCGTTCGTGATGGACCACCGCCAAGCCGGCGGCGCGGGCTTCGTTCTCGAGCTCACCTTCCCAAAACTGGTGCTCGTAGTGGACGGCCTGCCGATTGCCGGCAACCGCGCCGACGACGTCGCCAGGCTCCGGACGCCAATCTGACCGAGTGAGCCGGGCCGCAAACCGCGCGAGTCCGATCGGAAGCGCGCGCGCCGGCCGTTCGGCCGGGTTGTAGCAGATGACGATCCGCCCCCCGGGCTTCAAGTGAGCCTTCACCTTGCGGAGCACCTCGATGCGGGTGGCCGTCTGAGGAATGTAGCCGTAGCAGAACCAGGAGAAGATGAATACGTCAAAGGCTCCGGCGAACGCGACGGTCTCGACGGAGCCGGTGTAGAGGTCCGCCGATAGGCCTTGCCCGTCGAGCATCCGACGGGCGAGCGCAATGGCGCGAGGGGCGACGTCGAGGCCCTCGACGCGAAAACCAAGCCGGAGCAATGCGATGAGATCGCGCCCGCTGCCGCAGCCGATCACGAGAATGCGATCCTCCGGCTTCAGGAAGCGCTCGTACAGCGCGCGTTCCCAGGGCATGAGCCCCGACAGGACCAGCGTTTCACTCCGACCGAAGTTGTCCCAGGTCCTGGTGATCGCTCCCCGCAAGTCGTCCAGTCGAAGCCATCCCGCGGCGAAGGACATCACGGCCCGCCCGGCGAGGTCCAACGCCCGGGCGGCCCCCGAGAGAATCACGAACGGAACCTCGCGCCAACCGGCCACGCGCCGATGATACATCGCGACGAACCTGCCAATAGAGGCCCAAGCGAGCCTTGACAACACCGATAGAGCGAAATAGCTTCATGGCGCCCACGGATTGCATGTTCCGAGGAACTGCAGAAGGAGGCGACCGTGAAGAACGGATTGCTCGGACCTGCCCTCGCGATCGGAACGGCGCTGGTTTTCAGCTCGCCGTTGTTCAGCGTCGCGGCACCCGCCACTGGAATTCAGCCGCCAGTGCGTCATTTCGATCAGGTCGACATTGGGCTTCCCAATCGGAGCGCCGTCGCCCGCCCGCAGCTGGCGTACGTCAGGCCGCCGCTGCGCTTCGAAGCCAACCGGGGGCAGACGGACGGCCGGGTGAAGTTCCTGTCTCGAGGGAGCGGCTCCACGGTGTTCTTGACCTCCACGGAGGCGGTGGTGGTTCTGACCGAGCCGGTGGCCAACACGAAACGAGGGAGATCCCCTCTCGCGAGGCCGGACCTCACGAAACCGCAAAAGGTGACTCGGACGGCCGTGCGCATGCGCCTCGTCGGCGCCAGCCCCGCGCCGCGAGTGACGGGGCTGGAAGAGTTACCGGGCAAGGCCAACTACTTCATCGGCAACAACCCGACCAAGTGGCGGACAAACGTCCCGATGTACGCGAAGGTGCGATACGAAAACGTCTACCGCGGGATCGACCTCGTCTACTACGGCAACCAGCGGCAGCTCGAGTACGACTTCGTGGTGGCACCCGGGGCCGATCCCAGGGTCATTCGCTTGGCCTTTGAGGGGGCGGACAAGCTGGCGCTCGATGCTCACGGCAATCTCGTCCTTCACACCGCGCACGGCCAGGTGCTCCAGCGCGCCCCCGTGATCTACCAGGAGATCGATGGCACGAAGCGCGAAATCTTCGGGCGCTACGTGGTCGAAGGAAAGAAGCGCGTGGGCTTTCAGATCGCCGCCTACGACGTGAACCGCCCACTCATCATCGACCCGGTATTGATGTATTCCACCTACCTCGGGGGCAGCGACGCCGAGAGTGCCGGTGGGATCGCCGTCGATGGCTCCGGCAACGTCTACGTCACGGGAACCACTCGCTCGGCCGACTTCCCGGTGGCAAGTCCATTCCAGCCCAGTCTCAGCGGCTCCCTAGACGTGTTCATCTTGAAGATCAACTCGACTGGCTCTCTGGTCTACTCGACCTACCTCGGCGGCAGCAAGAACGACGGTGGTCCAGGTGGGGCCGATGAATTCGGCCGCGCCGTTGCCGTGGACGCCGCCGGCAACGCCTATGTCACGGGAGCGACCAACTCGGCTGACTTTCCCGCAACGCCGGGCGCGCTGCAGCCGACGTGGGCTGCAGGCTGCTGCCAAAACGACGACGCCTTTGTGGTGAAGTTGAACCCAACGGGTTCGGCTCTCGTTTACCTACGTACCTCGGCGGTAGTTTCTCGGACATCGGAAGCGGTATTGCTGTGGACAGCGGCGGAAACGCCTACATCACGGGCTTCACCGACTCTCTGGACTTCCCCACGGCAAACGCCTTTCAGCCAACACCCAGCGGTATGAGCGACGCCTTTGTGGCCAAGCTCAATTCGACGAGCACGGCTCTCGTGTACTCCACCTACCTCGGCGGCAGCGACTTCGAAATGGGTACCGGGATCGCGGTGGACGGGTCAGGCAATATCTACGTGACCGGGACTACCTCATCGCCCGATTTCCCAACGGCGAACCCATTCCAGGCGGCACTCGTCCCCAGTAGCGATCCAGGCCAAGGTCTCGGTGACGCGTTCGTCACGAAACTGAACCCGGCCGGCACCGCGTTGGTGTACTCCACGTACCTTGGCGGCGGTGGCTTCGATGTGGCCTACGCAATTGCGGTTGACAACGCCGGTAGCGCATATGTGGCCGGGGAAACCGGTTCAAGCGCCTTCCCGGTCCAGAATCCCCTCGAGGCTACACTCGTGGGTGGTGTATGCGATGGCTTTGTGGTCAAGTTCGCGACCTCGGGCACGACGCTCGTCTACGCCACCTACGTTGGTATCGGGGTCGTGGATGAGTGCGTTGGGATCAACGCACTCGCCGTAGACAGCGCGGGTAACGCATATGTGACGGGGCAAACGAGCTCACCCAGCATCCCGCTGGTGAGTCCGATCCAGGATACCGTGCTCGGAAACTTCGACTCCGTTGTGATGAAGTTGAACGTGGCTGGGTCGACGCGCCTTTTCTCGACGTATCTTGGTGGCGGCGATAGCTTGCAGAACACGAACGTAACCGGCCTCGCGGTGGATGCGGCGGGCAGCCTTTATCTGGCGGGACATACCAGCTCCGCCGAGTTCCCCTCGGTCAATTCCATCCAGCCGGCCATGCGGGGCGTCGCCGATGTGTTCGTGGCGAAGATCTCTGATATTGCCGACAACACCCCGACCGGCAGCAACGTCGTCGTCCAGCCCGTCGACCTGGGTGCCACGCTGACCTTCGATAGCGTGACCACGGCCGGCGTCAGCAGCTTGATCAGACGCAACGGTGGCCCCGCTCCCCCGGCCGGCTTCAGCCTGGGAACTCCGCCGACCTACTACGACATCAAGACGACGGCAACGTTCACTTCGCACGTGAACGTATGATCGCGTACGACCCCGCGCAGTTCAGCGATCCGGCCGCCCTCCATCTGTTTCACTTCGAGAGCAGCGCCTGGGTGGACGTGACGACCTCGAACGACACCGGCGCCGGGATCATCTGCGGGCAGACGAGCAGCCTGTCTCCCTTCCTGGCCGCCGAGCGAACCTCGCTGGCCGTCACCGTCGACATCAAACCCGGAAGCTACCCGAACACGATCAACCTCGGGAGCAACGGCGTCGTGCCGGTCGCCATCATGAGCACCCCCACCTTCGACGCCACGACCGTCGATCCGATCACGGTGACGTTGGCGAACGCGGCGGTCAGACTCACGGGGAAGGGCAAGCCGCTCGCCACGTTTCAAGATGTGAACGGAGACGGGCGCCTGGACCTGGTCGTTCACGTCGAGACGAGCGCGCTCGAGATCACCTCGACGGACACGGTCGCCGTCTTGAAGGGGCGGACGTTCAGCGGACAGCCGGTCAAGGGCAGCGATTCCGTCCGCATCGTCCCCCAGTGACGGGCCTGGCTGCCCTTTCCGGCCGTGGTCGCCTGTGCGATCATCCGATGACCTCGATCGGAAGCGATCGAACTGGGGAGTCCGATGATCGGAGACCGGCAGAGAGTGCGCCCCGTCGACGAATTGGCCGCCGACCTGCTCAGACGAGGCAGTCCACTGCGCATCAAGGCCCGAGGCGGGAGCATGACGCCCTTCGTCCGCGACGGAGATGTCGCGCTCGTCACGCCGACGGCGGGAAGGGGAGTCGGCATTGGCGACGTCATCTGTTATGAGACGCCACCGGGAAAGCTCGTTCTCCATCGTGTGCTCGCCCGCGATGTGAATCGCTTCGTCGCCAAAGGCGACGCGCTCACGGTCGTCGAGATCGTCGATCAGGCGCGACTGCTGGGTAAGGTGGTCGCCGTCGAGCGGCGCGGCACGATCACGAGGTTCGATACTCGAGTCGCCCGGTGGCGAAACCGCGTGATCGCCGTCCTCTCTCCTTTCTTCCCTCCACTTCTGTCCCTTGCCCTCCGGCTCAGACGAGTCTGGCGCGTGGCGTTGCATGGCTGATCTGAGCATCGGAGTCGCGGGGCTCCGTACCGTGGTGGTCGTGCCCGACCCGGAGGTCGCGACCGTCGTCCGCGAGCGATTCGGGGGATTTCTCTCGTCAGGGGCTCCGGCCTGGCGCATCGACATCACGACGACGCGGGGCGATCTTCCGTCCTTTGAAGGCGTCGACGTGAAGCGTGACGGCACTCCCGCCAGGTTCAGCGTGAAGCGCCGTGACTTCTCCGGGATCGTCGACCTCGGCGCACGAAGGGCCGACGTCGCGCTGACCGATCCCGACAACGTCTCGAGCGACGTGTCCATCGAGAGCATCTTGCGCATCGTCTACTCGCTGGCCCTGGTCGAGACCCGCGGGTTGGTCGTACACGCCGCCAGCCTCATGCGGGACGAGGGCGTGTATCTGTTCTGCGGGCCGTCGGGAAGCGGCAAGACGACGGTCGCCCGCCTCTCCACGGATGCCACCGTGCTGAGCGATGAGCTGTCGATCGTGCGAGTGGTCGAGGATCACGGCGTATGCTTCGGCACCCCGTTTCGGGGAGAGCTGGCTCTGGCGGGAGCGGATCTGGCCGGCCCGCTGGTCGGGATCTACTTCCTCCACCACGGGCCCCGACACGCCGTGGAGGCGCTCGGGCCCCGGCAAGCGCTCGGACGGTTGTTGCCCAACGTCCTGTTCTTCGCCCGAGAGGCGGACGTCACGGCCGAAGTCTTTCGGATCGCCGCCGATCTCGTCGAAGTCGTGCCGTGCTTCGATCTCTCGTTTCGGCCCGACCATGGATTCTGGGAGGTGATCCGGAATGCCTGAGATGTACGTGATGCAGAGTTCGCGCACCGCGTGGCGCGTCTACGATAGCGAGGCGGTCATCCTCTGGCCCGACGACAGCACGCTGAACACCTTGAACCCGGTCGGGACGCTGATCTGGGAGGCGGCCGACGGTCAGCGCCCCATGAGCGCCATCGTCGCCAGGATCTGCGAGGAATTCGACGTGGATCCGGAGCGGGCCGAGCAGGACGCGATGGCGTTCATCGACAAGCTCTGCGCCCGTGGGCTGCTGACTGTATCGGAAACGATTCAGCAAGCGCCGTAGGAGGGGACATGGAACGACGTGACGAGCGGAAGGTGGAACCGGGCTCGGACCGACGAGCCAAACGGAAGTACGAACCACCGGACATCCTGAGCCAGGAGGTCTTCGAGACCACGGCCCTAGCCTGCATGAAGGTCACGGGGGGCGGCGGCTGCGGGGCCTCACCCAAATCGTGAGTCCGACCGCGATGCCCGATCTGACCGACTGGCTATTCCGGAAGAGCGTGGAACGGCACATTCCACTGTCCGTCCACATCGATCTCACCATGCGCTGCAACGAGCGCTGTATCCACTGCTATCGGACCATCGAGCGGCGGCCCGAGCTGACCAGCGACGAATTGAAGGCGCTCCTGGACGACCTGGCGCGAGTCGGGACCCTCTACCTCACGTTCAGCGGTGGCGAGATCTTCCTGAGAGGGGATCTCTTCGAGCTGATCGAGCACGCGCGGCGCCTGCACTTCGACGTCCGTCTGAAGTCCAACGCGTTGTTGATCACGCGAGAGAAGGCGGCGCGGCTGCGGGCCCTCGGTGTGCGCCAGGTCGATATCAGCATCTACAGCGCCGATCCCTTCGACCACGACTGGGTCACGAAGGTTCCGGGCTCTCTCGAGAAGTCGCTCGAGGGCGCGGTCTTGCTCCGAGCCGCCGGGGTCACCGTCAAGCTGAACTGCCCGCTCATGAAGCAGAACGTGCGGCAGTACAAGGAGATCCGAGCCCTGGCCGAACGCCTCGGAGTGCTCTGCGGGTTCGACCCCATGATCACGGCAAAGAACGACGGAGATGCCTCGCCGGTCACGCTCCGGATCACGAGGAAAGACCTCACGCAGGTCTTGCAGGACCCCGCCCTGAATCCTGACCTCACGAAGCGGGAGGCGTGCGCGCCGTCCTCGGAGCGGGCCGACCTCGGCGACATTCCGTGCGGTGCTTCTCACAACGCCTGTTACGTCAGCGCGTACGGCGACGTCATGCCGTGCGTGGCGATGCCCATCTCGTGCGGGAACGTCCGCGAAGAGCCCTTTGCCGAGATCTGGCATCGGTCGCCGGAGATGATGCGGGTGCGATCCATCCGGATCAGGGATCTGCACACGTGCTCGACCTGCGCGGCCTCGGAATTCTGTACGCGCTGTCCGGGGCAGGCCCTGGTGGAAACCGGCGACCTTCACGGCCCCTCGCCGGCCCACTGTGAACACGCGCTCGTGAAGGCGCAGCTCGCGGGCTCCTCCGCAGTTCCCGCCTCGATGCTGCCCTCGTCCACATCGACACGCTGAACTCCGAGACGCGCTGGATCGTCGACGGCCTCCGCACCCTCACTGGAGGCAGCGCGCCGGCCCCCCCAGGCGAGTCTTTCGACTGGAGCCGGCTGCTTGCGCTGGCTGGCGCCGAAGGCGTGGGCCCAGCTCTCGGGTTCGCCTGCAAGGCGGATCGGGTCGGGCAGGTGCCGCCCATGGTGCGAGCCCGGTTGCATCAGTGGCTCGTCGACGGCACCGCGCGGCATCTGTTGCTGAGCCGCGAGCTGGCGCGACTGCTCGAGCGCTTCGAGGGCGAACGCCTCGCGGTGATCCCGCTCAAAGGGCCGGCGCTCGCCGAAGCGCTCTACCCCCATCCGGCGCTGCGGCCCTGCTCCGATCTCGATCTGTTCATCCGGCGTGAGACGCTGGAGCGCGTCGACGGTCTCCTGCTCGGCCTCGGGTATCGCCGCCGGCCCGATGCTCACAGCTTTCAGTTCGATCTCGGTTTCGATCGCGCCACGCTGTACGAGGCGCCGTCGGGCATTCGCGTCGATCTCCACTGGGGGCTCGTCAGCGACCCGAGGTATGCGTGGGATGAACGTGAGAGCCTGACGGTCTGGGATCGGGCGGTTCCCCTTCGGGCGGCCGACCGGAACGCGCTCGGACTGGACCCCGAAGACCTCTTCCTTTACCTTGCCCTTCACCTCGCCGTTCACCACGCACTCACCGGCCTACTCTGGTACTACGATCTGTTTCTGATGCTCGAGCGCCGGGCGGGCGTGCTGGACTGGGAGGCGCTGGTCGAGCGGGCGTCTCGCTGGCGGACGCGCACCGCACTCTACTTCGCCCTGCTCCGCCTGGAGACGCTGTTCGGCTCGCGCGTCCCCGCCGGGGTCATGGCGAGGATCCAGCCGCGCGGTCCGAGAGCCGCCGCGATGAGATGGCTCCTGGGCCATCGAACGCCGCGGCAACTCCGGGACATGGAACATCTGGTCACGCTCCTCCTCGTGGACCGATGGCATGATCTTCCCGGAACGCTGCGACGCGCGCTGTTCCCAGCCCCCGAGTGGCTGAGAGCCCGCTACGCCGATCTCGGCTCGGCCTCGCGTTTTGGCTACTACGTGGCGCATTACCGGCGCCTCGGCAAGATCGTGACCCGCACGAAGGACAGGCTTCCGCCGCTTCCACCGGCGAGGCCCTGAAGCGGTCGGGGGGACGCGTCGCGCCTGGTTATAATGCCTGGATCCAGGGCGTCCGCGAGACGATTCGCATCCGGGGGAGCTCACCATGGAGAAGTTCAGGGGCGTCGATTACTACGGCATCGAGGACCTGCTCTCGGAAGAAGAGCGGATGATCCGCGACGCCGTGCGCGACTGGGTGGAGGCGGAGTTCCTGCCGATCGTGGCCGAGCATCACCGGGCGGGGACGTTTCCCGTCGAGCTGTTTCCCAAGCTCGGCGAGCTGGGCGTATTCGGGGCCACGCTCAAGGGCTACGGGTGCGCCGGGCTCAACAACGTGGCCTACGGGCTCATCATGCAGGAGCTGGAGCGCGGCGATTCCGGGCTGCGCTCGGCCGCCTCCGTGCAGAGCGGGCTCGTGATGTATCCGATCTACACCTACGGCTCGGACGCGCAGAAGGACCGCTGGCTGCCGCGCCTGGCCACCGGCGAGGCCATCGGCTGCTTCGGCCTCACCGAGCCCGACTACGGCTCCGACCCCGGCGGGATGAAGACGCGCGCGCTCCGCAAGGGGGACGGGTACGTGCTGAACGGGACCAAGCTCTGGATCACCAACGGCTCGATCGCGGACGTCGCGGTCGTGTGGGCCAAGGGCGACGACGGGGAGATCGGCGGCTACCTGGTCGAGCGCGGGACGCCGGGCTTCTCGACCCTCGACATCCACGGCAAGTTCTCGATGCGCGCGTCGATCACCTCGGAGCTGGCGTTCCAGGACTGCCGCATCCCGCTCGAGAACAAGTTCCCGAGCGTCAAGGGGCTGCGCGGTCCGCTCGGCTGTCTCTCGCAAGCGCGCTACGGGATCGCGTGGGGCGCCGTGGGCGCGGCCATGGGCTGCTACGACTGGGCGCTCCAGTACGCGCAGCAGCGCGTGCAGTTCGGCAAGCCCATCGGCTCCTTCCAGCTCGTGCAACAGAAGCTCGTGTGGATGATCACCGAGATTACCAAGGCCCAGCTCCTCGCGCTCCAGCTCGGGCGGCTCAAGGACGAGGGCAAGGCGCGGCCGCAGCAGATCTCGATGGCCAAGATGAACAACGTGCAGATCGCCCTCGACACCGCGCGCCTCGCCCGCGACGTGCTCGGCGCGGCCGGCATCGTGGACGAGCACCCGATCATGCGCCACATGATGAACCTCGAGACCGTGAACACGTACGAAGGCACCCACGACATCCACACGCTGATCGTCGGCCGCGACATCACCGGCCTCGACGCCTTCGGCGCAAATCCTTGACCTGCGCTCGTTGCGGTCATTCGCCGCCTCCATCCGCGAAGTTCTGCCCGGAGTGTGGTCAGCCGCTGGCCGTGCGCTCGGCCGCGCTCGCCCACACGCCCGTCCATCTGGCCGAGAAGATCCGGTCGGTCCGCGGCACCGTGGAGGGCGAGCGCAAGGTCGTCACCGTGCTCTTTGCCGACTTGCGCGGCTCGCTCGAGCTGCTGGCCGACCACGATCCGGAGGAAGCCCGCGCCCTGCTCGATCCCGTGCTGCAGCGGATGATCGAGGCCGTCCACCGCTACGAGGGCACCGTCAACAAGATCCTCGGCGACGGCGTGATGGCGATCTTCGGCGCGCCGCTGGCCCACGAGGATCACGCGCTCCGCGCGTGCTACGCGGCCCTGCGCATGCAGAAGGCCGTCCACGCCTACGCCGACGAGCTGCGGCGCCGCCAGGGCGTCCCCGTCCAGATCCGGGTCGGTCTCAATTCGGGCGAAGTGGTGGTCGGAACCGTGGGCAGCGACTTCAGCGTGGAGTACACCGCGGTCGGCCACAACACGCACCTCGCCGCGCGCATGGAGCAGATCGCCCAGCCGGGCACCACGCTGATCACCGTGGCGACGCTGCGCCTGGTCGAGGGGCTGGTCGAGGTCACCCCGCTGGGGCCGGTGCCGGTCAAGGGCCTCGTCGAGCCGGTGGAAGTCTTCGAGCTGACCGGCGTGGGTCCGACGCGCAGCCGCCTGCACGTGGCGGCCACTCGCGGTCTGGCCCCGCTGGTCGGACGCGACGCCGAACGCGGCCGCATGGAAGCGATCCTCGAGGAGGCCGGCCAGGGACGTGGCGCCGCGGTGGCCCTCGTGGGCGAAGCGGGCGTGGGGAAATCGCGGCTGACTCGCGAGTGCGTGCAGGCGCTGCGCGGCGCCGGCTGGCTCGTGCTCGAAGGGGCGGCGGTCTCGTACGGCCGGGGCACCCCGTTCTTCCCGGTGATCGAAGTCCTCCGCTCCTATTTCGCCATCGAGGGGAGCGACGACGAGGCGCGCGTCCGCGAGAAGGTGTCGGCCAAGGTGCTGGGCCTCGATCCGACGCTGGCCACCTCGATGCCGGCGCTGCTGGCCCTGCTCGACGTGTCCAGCGCCGACGCGGGCTGGGAGGCCCTCGATCCGCCCGAGCGGCGGCAGCGCACGCTGGACGCCCTGCGCCGGATCTGCGTGCGCGAGAGCCGCGTGCAGCCGCTGCTCGTCGTGTTCGAAGACCTGCACTGGGTCGATTCGGAGACGCACGCGCTCCTGAGCCATCTCCTCGACGGCGTCCCCAGCGTGCGCGCCGCCATGCTGCTCACGTATCGGCCGGAGTTCCTCGACCGCTGGACCGGTCATCCCAACTGCCTCGAGATCACCCTGGGACCGCTCGAGAGCACGAACGCGCAGGCGCTCCTGCACTCGCTGCTCGGCACCGGATCCGACCTCGCGGCCGTCAACCGGCTGCTCGTCGAGCGTACCGGCGGCAATCCGTTCTTCCTCGAGGAGAGCGTGCGCAGTCTCGCGGAGGTCGGCGTGCTCGCGGGCCAGCCGGGGGCGTATCGGCTCGCGCGGGCGCTGCCGGAGGCGCCGATCCCGCCCAGCATTCACGCCGTCCTCGCCGCGCGCATCGACCGGCTCGACCCCGAGGACAAGTGGATCCTCCAGTGCGCGGCGGTGGTGGGCACCACGGTCAGCCAGGCGATTCTCGAGGCCATCGTCCAGCTGCCCGAGACCGAGCTGCGCGAGCGCCTGTGGCGCCTCGAACACGCGGGCTTCCTCCACGAGATGAGTCCATTTCCCGAGCCCGAGTGGACGTTCCGCCACGGGCTGACCTGCGAGGTGGCCTACCAGGGACTCCTGCACGATCGGCGGCGGGCGCTCCACACCGCGGTCACCGACGCGATCGAGGCGCGCTACGCCGATGGGGCGGGCCTGCCCGTCGAACGACTGGCCCTGCACGCCTTCCACGGCGAGCAGTGGGAGCGGGCGCTCCGCTACCTGCGTCAGGCCGGGGCGAGGGCGGCCGCGCGCTCGGCGTACCACGAGGCGGTCGCGCATTTCGTGCAGGCCCAGGCCGCCATGACGCACCTTCCGGTGACGCGCGAGACCCGCCAGCAGACCGTCGACCTCGCCCTCGAGCTGCGCAACGCGCTCTTCATCTCGGGGGAGTTGCCCCAGATGTTCGAGCCGCTGCGGATCGCGGAAGAAACCGCCGAGCAGCTCGGCGACGACGTGCGCCGCGGCCAGGTCGGCGCCGTGCTCACCAACTCGCGGTGGGCCGTCGGTGAGTTCGGCGGCGCGGTCGAGGCGGGACTGCGCACGGCGGCGATCGCCGACAAGCTCGACGACCCCGCGCTGCGCGCGGTGGCCAACCAGTACCTCGGCCAGGCCTATCACGCGCTCGGCGACTACGACCGCGCGGTCGCGCATCTGCGAAGCGCGGTGGAATCGCTCACCGGCGACGATCTCGCCCGGCGCCGCGTGGGTATGCCGAGCCCGCCCGCGGTGTTCTCGCGCTCGTGGCTCGTGTGGTGCGTGGGCGAGCGGGGCGAGTTCGCCGAGGCGCGCCAGCGGGCCCAGGAGCTGCTCGAGATCGCGGAGGCGTCCGAGCAGCTCTACAGCCTGGCCCAGGCCCAGTTCAGCCAGGGCATTCTCTGCTACTTCACGGGCGACCTGGACGAATCGGCCGCGGTGCTCGAGTCCGCCCGGCGTCATTGCGAGGCCGGCAACCTGCGCCTCACCCGCGCGATGACCGAGCTGTTTCTCGGGCGTGTCTACTCCCTCACGGGCCGGGTGACGGACGCGATCGCCGCCCTCCATCACTCGCGGACCACGTGCGAGGCGATCCGCTTCGCGTATTGCCACGGGCTGGCCACGATCTGGTACAGCCAGGCGCTGATCCTCGCCGGCCGCTACGCGGAGGCGCGACGTCACGGGGAGCAGAGCCTGGTCCTGGCCCGCGCCCATCGCGCCCGCGGGCTCGAAGCGCGCGCGCTCCGGCTGCTCGGCGAGGTGCTCGCGTTCGGCGACGCCGCCGACGTGGCCGCGTCGGAAGTGCGGTACCGCGAGGCCATGGCGCTCGCCCAGGCGCTGGGCCTGAAACCGCTGATCTCCCGCGCACGCGTGGGCGTGGCCGGCGTCTACGCCAAGACCGGGCGGCGCGACCAGGCCCGCGAAGCGCTCACCACCGCCGCCGACGAGTTCGAGCGCATGGAGATGACGCGCTGGCGCGAGCGCTCCGAGCGCGCCCTCTCCGAATTGTGACCGAATTGACCACATGGGAGGGCCACGAAATGGCCCCCCAAGCCCCCCAACGTTCGGAGCGCCCCGGCGAAGCCGGAGCGCTCCTTTACCATGGGCTGCTAGAGTAGCGGCCATGCGCACGCGTCTTGTCGGGCTCGGCGCGCTTCTGGTGCTCGTCGTGGCGGCCGCGGCCGCGATGGCCGCCGATCCGTGCGCGTACCGGGGCAAGCTCGACGCGCTCTACTGCGACGAGAACCGCGATCTCGTCGCGGATCCGCCCAAGGATCCGAGCAAGCTCGTCAGCCCCGATCCGCTGATCTTCACCTACGCCCCCGTCGAAGACCCCGCGGTGTACGAGGGCGCGTGGGGCGATTTCCTCAAGCACCTCGAGAAGGTCACCGGCAAGAAGACCAAGTACTTCGGGTTGCAGAACTACGCCGCGCAGATCGAGGCCATGCGCTCGGGCCGCCTGCATATCTCAGCGTTCTCGACGGGCAGCGTGGTGTACGCGGTGAACCTGGCCGGCGGGGTGCCGTTCGCGATCATGCGCGATGCCCAGGGGCCATCCGGCTATCACCTCATCGTGATCACCCAGGCCAAGAACGACAAGATCAAGACCATCGCCGACCTCAAGGGC
>DATHGT010000096.1:0-14697 GCA_035317605.1 Candidatus Acidiferrum sp.
GAGCCGCTCTTGAAACGAGCGACCGAGCTCGCTTCCGGCAACGCCACGATCGCCTACCACCTCGGTATGACGTACTACCGGCTAGGGCGGCGCGACGAGGCTGCCTCCTCGCTCCGGCGATCGCTTCAACTCCAGGAGACAATCCCTCAAGCTCCGGAGATCCGAGCCCTGCTCGCCGAGCTGAAGAAGTAAGCTCTCAAAACCCGAAGGGCCGCGCGGAAAACCGCGCGGCCCTTCGGCTCACTTCTTGGCGGTGTTAACCCAGCTCGCTTCAGCGCTTTCTTCCCCTGAACCACCGCGGGCGAGCCGCGAAGGCAAGACCGACGAGCCCGGTACCCAGCAGGACCAACGTCCCCGGCTCTGGCACGCTCGTGGTTGCCGTCGTGGCGTCCACCGGCCCAGTATTTCCCGTTTGGGCCGAGAGGATGTCGGCGACAAAGACGTTACCATTGTTATTCGTGCCGGTGACCTCGGCCACCGTCGCACTGTTGATGTGGAAGCTGATGTCAGGTCCCCACGGATCGCTCCCACCGGGGCCGCAGACTCCCGTACACTTGATGCCGAAAGAGAAGTCGCCCGTGCCATCCCCGGAGAAGGATCCCGTGACCGCCGTTAACGTATTACCGACGCCAGCGGTCTGACTGACGGTGATATCCCCTAGGACGACGCCAGTGGCGTTGAATTTGAACGCCAAGTCATCTCCAGCGCCCGTCTCCACGTATTGGTTCCCATTGAGCAGGTGCACGCTGATATTCACCCCGCCAGCGCCGTCGTCGGTGACTGTCACGGTACCGAACGGCGGGGTGCCGCAACTACCGGTGCAGTGGTCGCTGGTGAGGTTGTAGACCACTGCCTGGGCAGGAGGCGCCGCGAATGCAAGACCCACCGCGACGAGCGCGAGAACCAACAGTGCTCGGGCAACACCCGATGCCAGCCACGAACCAGAACCAACTTGCCTACTCATCTCAAGATCCCCCTCGTCCTTGCCGCATCGGTGTAGGTCACCGCGCGTCGCACCTGTCGCACCGCAATTGACCTGCCAAAGAATCAGCGCCGTCAGTGGTGGTCGTAACTAACTGACATATATGGCTAAACCTGCATGGGTCTCGGGCCGTCGTGTCGGAAGGCATCAAATATCGTAAGCAATGCCGACAGACTCCGAGTCTGTGTTTTATTTTCAAGCATTTACAGAGCACCCTTGAAGCGGAAATCCCAGAAGAACGTCCAGAAACTTTACCGATTCCAACGCCTCACGGGCTAACGGTCACCTCCGGGAATCCGTCCCAGCGCCCGCCTGTATTCGACGTTCCCCGGCTCGAGGTCCACTGCGCGCCGCAGAAAGCGCAGGGCCTCAGAGGTCTCAAAGAGGGCGGCGGAGGCTACGCCGGCGAGGAAGTGACCGCGCGCATTGCTTGCCTCACGCGCGAGCGCCTGCCGCGCAAGACGGAGCGCCGGGCTCCACTGTCCACCCTGGTAGGCGAGATCGGCCAGTTCGAGGGCCGACGGCACGTGACCAGGGTCGAGGGTGAGGGCGCGCTCAAAGTGCCGCCGCGCCTCATCGGCGTCCTTTCGGGCCAGCGCCAACGAACCCAGCGCGTACCGCACGTCAGCACCGCCCGCGCGATCCAGCGCTTCCTCGAGCGCGGGGGGAGGCGTCGCCTGACGCGCGGCGGCAAGGGCAGCGAGGTTGGGGCCTAGGGTGTCGAGATACAGCGCACGGGGGGCGGAGAACTCGAGGGGGAGCCGATCGTCCGTATTGCGTCCGGCGCCTTCCGCGAATCCGACCGTATCCCGCTCGCTCAACGCGAGGTAGCCAGCGACTGCCGCACCGTGTCGAACACCGATGAGCTGGAGATCGGAGCGCAATCCGGGATGCTCCGCGTACCGCTGCGCCAATCTTGCCGGCTCGATCGATGTGGGCTCAGCGCCGCCCAGAAGGAGCAAATCAACCTTGGTCGATCTCCAGACCGAGACGGCCGGAAGCACGGATCGGAGGGTCCTAATGACCATGCGCAGATCGTCGGTCGGAAGACTATAGGCCTGGACCCACTGGAGCATCAGGCCCCCTGGCTTCAGGCGGTTCCGGGCCAGCTCGAAGAATTCCCGCGAAAAGAGGGACGCGAGCCCCGCGATCCACGGGTTGGAGGGCTCCGAGATGATGACGTCGTACCGCTCGGACGTGGTCAAGAGGAAGTTCCGCCCATCGGCAATGACGACGTTGACCCTGGGGTCTGTCAAGACGTCGTTGTTCACGTGGGTGAAGAACCGTGAGGCCTCGACGACGGCTGGCTCGATCTCGACCACATCGATGCGTCGGACAGGGTGGCGGGCAACCGCGCCCGCGGTGACGCCGCTTCCCATCCCGATGATCAGGACGCTTTGCGGCTCGGGATGAGCGAGCAGCGGGAGGTGGCCCAACAGCAGCTGGGTCGGCATGTCGGTCCCAGTCGACGCATCCGTCTTACCGTTGACCCGAAGGAAGACATTGTCGGCGGACCGGTGGACCGAGACGGTGCTGCTCAGACCATCGCGGTAGAACAGGACGGTCTGCAGCCGCAGCTGACGACCCAGTTCATCGCCGACGGCCCGGTACGTTCGGGCATAAATGGCGGGACCGCTCGACATGACGCCCTGATCCCACTGCGGCAGGCGGAGCGCCCCGAAGGCTATCAGCCCCGTGGCCACCGCCGCAATCCATTGGGGTCGTCTCCATCCTGCGCGGGCGGCGAGCAGCAGTGTGGCCAGAGCGAGGTTCGCGGCGGCCGCCACCACCAGCGCGCCGTGGACACCGAGTGCCGGCATGATCACAAATCCCCCGGCTGCGGCCCCCGCGATAGCCCCCAGGGTGTTCGCCCCGTAGACGTAGCCCACGTCCTCACCGATGCGGCCGATGCCCCGCGCTACGACGGCGACCGCGCACGGGAAGGTGGCACCGATCAGCAGGGTCGAGGGCAGCAGCGCACACGCGCTCACGAAGAGCTGAACGAGCTGCACAACACCTGCCGCATCGGATCGGCTAAAAGGCTCGCCAGTAAGAGCTGAGGCATCCGGGGAAACACGGCGATAACAGCCAACGTCGTCACTCCGATGCCGGCCTGGATCGCGGCGAACGTTCGTGGCGATGCCCGCCGCGTCCCCCACAGCCCCGAGTAAAGGGCACTGCCGCCGGCGATGCCGGCGAGCACGGCAACCAGCATGGCCGTGAACGCGTAAGTGCTGCTGCCGATCACGAGGGCGAGCGCGCGCGTCCACGCGACCTCGTAGATCATGGACACTCCTCCAGACACGGCCAACGCGAGGACAGTAAGGCGTGCACCGAGACTCATCCGGTCGGTCACGGCGGTATCGACCGTCGTCGCTGGCTCTTGCTCTGCAGCCAACGCTGGCCGCCTCCGCCGCGCCAGGAGCAATGCGATGCCCCCCACTGCGAGGTTGGCGACCGCAGCAGAGAAAAGGGTGATCCGGTTGCCGACGGCGGGCAGCAGAAAGTAGCCGGCCAACACCACACCGAAGACCGCTCCGGCCGTGTTGAGGCTGTACAAAACCCCGACGGTGCGACCCACTGCAAACTCGCGCCGTGCCAGCGCTTGACTCAGAACGGGCAGCGTTCCGCCCATCAGCGTCGTCGGTGCCAGGAGCAGGAAGAAGACGAGCGCGAACTGGATCAGGCTGAAGGTTCCGTATGAGAACCCGAGCTTCGCGTGCAGCCCCAGATATGCCCACGCCGCCGCACTGAGCAAGAACGGGATCGCCGGACAGTAGAGGCCGATACCGATCTCGAGCCATCCGTAGGTCGCCACGAGGTTCTTGAGCCGTGGCGCCACGCGCCCGAAGACGAAACTCCCGAGCGCGAGGCCCGCCATGAAGGCAGCCAGGACCGTTGTGATGGCGTGGACGGTATGCCCAAAGACAAGCCCCAGCATCCGAAGCCAAACCACCTGATAGACGAGGCCGGTCGCGCCGGAGAGAAAGAAGCAGAGCCAGATGATCTCGAATCCGGCTCGACGAATCCGCACGACGCCTCTGATTTTGACAGCCATCCAGAAGGTGGTCGGCCTACGCCAAGGCCCCGGGGGGAACTAGCATCTTTCCGTAGTGCGCGCGGGAACTCGGCAACGGATCAGACCAAGGCCGGAGGGAGTGTCATATGTCAGAAAATTTCACATATCCCCTTGTTGCTTGCGGAAGCGATCAGCCAGCCCGGGTAATGATCAGGTGGGAGCGCAGGCCCAATTCGTTTAGCGGCCTATGGCGCCGATTGTCAGCTCCGTGAGCTTCGGCCGTCTCTTGCGCCGCAACCCGCCGATCCAGGATAACCTCCACGTTCTTGTCATCTTGAAAGCGCTCGACGAGCAACTCGTACAGATACCGATGCTGTCGAGAAACGACGAACAAGTACCGCGGACGCGTCAACGGGACGACCTCGGCGCGAGCGTTAACGGGACCGACTCCGTGACATTCCCATTCCCCCGTGAGGCACCTCAGCATACGCGGGGCCACAGGGAGAAATGCCTGCAAGTTGCGCTGAGCGACGAGAATTCCCCTGCAGAGTCCTTCGAAGTGCAAAGAAACCCGACGGTGAGTCAGCGAACGCCTCCCTGCCACGATCCGGTCACCCCGAGCTGCGTGCAACCTAGAACGGGCACGTCGACTGATGAAATGTGCGGTCGCGTCCCCGCGTGACGATCGCCGGAAGCTAAGTCGTCGGAGATTTTAACAGCGTGACCACTGTCGCCTCCACAGACCCAACCCCACGACGCCTGAGAGCAGAAGGAGGAACGCAGTCGGCTCGGGCACCGATTCCGATGGTGCCGGGGTTAGCGCCGGGCCCGAGTTCAGGGTACCGGGCCCGCTCCCGGCAAGCGTCAATGCAGCTGGGACCGACGCCCCGCTCAGTCCACCGTTGGCCCCGGGAAGCTGTACGGAAGTCCCGGCATTGCTCCAAGCGTGCGAGTTCAGGGTCTCCCAAGGGGTCGTACCGCCTGCGCCCCTCACGAGTGTATAGATCCCCGCGTCACCATCGTTCGCCAGCGAGAAGATGGACGGAGGGGACCAGGAGGAGATCGCGCTCGGCGAGCCAAAATCGGACAAGCAACACCAGCGCTCCACGGAGGGAGTCCAAACTCCCGCGGGGATGGCGATTGCAAGGGGATAATCGTAGAAAACCGCGCCGGGCGTCGAACTGCCTCCGATCGAGATGCTGTCCGCCGAAGAAGCTGGGGGCAAGGGGGACGCACCTGGGCCTGGGACCGTGTCGACCGATACCTGCCGAGGGGCTTCAGCTGGAGCGACCGCCGTGAACACGGCAAGCGCAGCCGAAAGGAGCGTGTATATGTGCCTCATCCCCAAGGTCCTCCAAATCTGAATCAGCGCGCTACGAGTCTAGGAGCCTCCGGTGAGTAGCAATGGCCGAGCCATGATGATCAAGCAGACGATAAAACAGAATCTTTACGGCGGGTTCTCAGTACAAATACTCTGGCCTTCTGGCGCCTCTACGGAGGAGACGTTGCATATATTTGTGCAGAATATCGACACGATGTGAACTTCTCACGGCCGTGTGTACATCAACCCCAGCCGGCGAGTCAGTGGTTTGCGTGACAGCGCCAGAAGCGCGATCAGGACATACGTCACCGTGTGAGCAGATCCCACCAAGTCCCGACGGCGGTCGCGGCGACGATGACGAACAGCGTCGCCTTGAGCAGGCGGGTCGGCAACCGTCGACTGAAGCGCGCGCCAATCTGCGCCCCCGGCACCGCGCCGGCGGCCACGGCCAGGGCCAGCGGCCATGAGACCTGCCACGTGACCACCTTGCCCGCGAGGCCGGCCGCCGCGGCGAGCGCGGTGATCCCGAGCGAGCTGCCGATGGCGACGCGCAGCGGGATGCCCACCACCACGACCAGCAGCGGCACGAGCAGAAACGCGCCGCCCGCGCCCACGAGCCCCGCCCCGAGTCCGACCCCGAGGGACACCAGCCCCGCGCGCAGGCGCGAGAAGCGGACGTGCTCGGCGAAGATCGGCAGCTCGAGCGATTCCATCCGCACGGCGACGAGCCCGGTGGCCGCCGTGGCCATCAGCGCGAAGACCACGAGCAGGAAGTGCTGCGAGGTGTACTTGGACGCCAGCGCACCGGCCAGCGAGCCGACCGCCATCGAGACCCCGCCGATCCACACGAGCGGCCCGTGCACCGCGCGCCCCCGCCGGTGCGCGATCATCCCCGAGACCGCGGCCACGAAGACCTGGACCATGGTGATGCCGGCGACGGACTTCATGTCGAGGGCGCCCACGCCGAGCAGCGGCGGCACGTAGAGGAGCAGCGGGATCATCACGATCGCGCCGCCGACACCGAGCAGTCCCGCCACGAACGCGCCCGCGGTCCCGAGCGTGAACAGGGTGAGCGCGAGTGGGAGCGTCACCCGAGGAGCGACTACCTCACGCTGCTGAAGTACGCGGCGAGATCGTCGAAGGTCTGGTCCGGGATCGTCGCCATCAGGGCCTTGAGCGCTTTGAGGTTCGGATCGCCGGGGCTCCGCTTGTCCGCTTTGAAGAGCAGCATCTGGCTCTTGAGAAAGCCGGGCGGCTGGCCGCGGAGGTCGGGGATCGTCTTCGCGGGATCGCCGCGGCCGTCGGGACCGTGGCAGACGGCGCACTGCGCGGCCGCGGCCTTGCCGCGCTCGGCGGCGGCGGCGTCGGCCTTGATGGACGTGGGCTCCTTCTTCTGCGCCGCGAAGTAGCCGGCCACCTCGTCGACCCCGAGCACCTTCACGGCCTTGGCGTATGGTTCCATCTCCGGCGACACGCGCTTGCCGGTCGCGTAATCCTCGATGGCCTTCTTGAAGTACTCCGTCGAGATGCCGGCCAGGATCGGCATCGTGTTGGACGGGCTCTGCCCGGCCGGCCCATGACAGGCCGCGCACGTCAACGCCTTCGTCGCCCCCGGTGTATCCAGTGGCCCCGCGAACGAGGAGCCGGCCGCGATCAGCACGACGAGCAGCGCAAGCATCAGGCTCATGATCGTTCTCCTCGTCCTACGCAAGCATGTCGCCCCAGATACTGCGGGCCCATCCATCGGCATTCTGGCCGAACTGCTCGCTCGGTCCCGGCGTGAGCTTCTGCTCGATCTGGACGACCTTGCCGCCCTCGATCTTGTAGCTGTTGACCACCGCGATCGCCTCGCGGTCGTTGATCCAGCTGTAGCAGGTGTTGCCGGGCGGCAGCTGCGGTGGCTCCTTGCCGTTGAGCAGCGCGGCGATGGCCACCCCGCTGATCTTGCCCATGTTGTTGGCGACGTTGCCGGACTTCGGCACCGGCAGCCCGGTCGTCGCGTCGCCGATCACGTGGATCTCCTTGGCCTTCGCCGACTCGTAGGTCACGTGGTTGACCTCGCACCAGCGCTTGTCGGCGCCCACGAGGTCGGCCTGCACCGCGATGGTTCCGGCCCGCTGCGGCGGGATCAGGTTGAGCACGTCGTACTTCACCTTGTCGCCGATCTCGATCTGCACCTCGCGAGCGCCGGGATCGACCTTCACGACCTTGCTCGACGGCCGGTAGTCGAGGTTCGGATAGTCCTTGGCCCAGACGCCGCGGAAGAGCGCGGTCTTCGAGACCACGTTCTGGTTGGCGTCGAGCACGATCAGCTTCGAGGCCGGCTTGTTGGTCTTGAGATACCACGCGACCTGGCAGGCCCGCTCGTAGGGTCCGGGCGGGCAGCGATACGCCACCGGCGGAATGGTCAGGACGAAGACGCCGCCGTCGCGCATGCCCTGGAGCTGACGGGCCAGCTCCACCGTCTGCGGGCCGGCCTTCCACGCGTGCAGGACGGTGTCCTTGGCCTGGGCGAGTCCCTCGACCTGCTCCCACTGGAACTCGACGCCGGGCGAGACCACGAGCCGGTCGTACGAGAGATAGCCCTCGCCGATGCGCACCCGCTTGGTGTCGGGCTCGATCGCGGTCGCTTCGTGGTGCATGACCTTGACCCCGTGGCCCCGCAGCCCGCGATAGCCGAACGTGATGCTCTGGATCGTCCGCACGCCGCTCAGGACCAGGTTGCTGAAGGGACAGGAAACGAATCGGTCGTTCGGCTCGAGCAACACCACTTCGATCGACGGATCGCTGAGCCGCACGTACTTCGCCGCCGAGGCCCCGCCCCAGCCGCCGCCGATGACGACGACCCGGCGCCCGCTCTTGGGGGCGACGTCGCCGGCCATCTTCGAGGGCGCGGCGCAGCCGGCGGCGAGGAAGCCGAGGCCCGTCCCTGAGGTTCGAAGGAAATCCCTGCGCGTCACGGTCGACATGTGGTTCCTCCGCGTCGTTGTGAGGGGGATTGTGTTCGATTTCCCCTCCACTTGTCGAGCCGTTTCCGCCGTGCGATAGTCCGGCCGCCTGTGAACCTCGCTGGGCTCGGCGACGAGAACGTTCGGCAATACGGCGAATACGTGTCCCTGGTGTTCGACGGGCGCGAGCTGACCAACGTCGATCAGCGGCGGAGCGCCTGCCGGGCGGCCAACGCGCTCGCCCGCCGCGGGGTGACCCCGGGCGACCGGGTCGTGGTGATGCTGCCCAACTGCCCCGAGGTCCTCCAGGCGTACGCCGCGATCGCCCGGCTCGGCGCGGTCGTCGTCCCCGTCGTGTTCCTGCTCGGCCCGGCGGAGGTCCGTCACATCCTCGACCACTCCGGCGCGAAGGTGCTGATCACCTCGCCCGACCTCGCGTGGAAGGCCGAGGGCTGGGGGGGGACCATCATCCTGGTCGGCGGCGAGGCGCCGGGCGCGCTGGCCTGGGACGCGATCGTGCCGGCCGAGCCCGACGCGTTCGCGATCGTCGAGCGCCGCCCCGACGACCTCGCGGTGATCCTGTACACGGCGGGGACGACGGGCCAGCCCAAGGGCGTCGCGCTCTCGCACGCCAACCTCGTCTCCAACGCGCGGTCGGCCGCGAGCCTCTACGAGCTGGACCGCACCGAGTGGGGGCTCGCCGTGCTTCCGCTCTCGCACTCCTACGGGCTCACGCTGATGAACGCCGGCCACATCCTCGGCACCCGCGCCGTGCTGCTCCGCTGGTTCAATCCCGAGCTGGTGCTCGAGACCATCCAGCGTTATCGCGTGCAGCAGATGGCCGGGGTGCCGACCATGTTCGTGTATCTTCTCAACTACCCCGAGGCCGATGGCTTCGACACCAGTTCGATGAAGCTCTGGGGCTCGGGCGCGGCCCCGCTGCCGGTGGAGATCGTGGCGCCGTTCGAGGCCAAGTTCGGGGGCCGGCTGCTCGAGGGATACGGCCTCACCGAGGCGGCGCCGGTGGTGTCCGCGCATCGATACTCCGGCGAGCGGCGGCTCGGCTCGGTCGGCCAGCCCATCCCCGGCGTGGAGGTCGCCATCCGCGACGACGACGATCGTCCGCTGCCGCCGGGAGAGGTCGGCGAAGTGTGCGTGCGCGGCCCCACCGTCATGCTCGGCTACTATCGGATGCCCGAGGAAACGGCCCGGACCGTCCACGACGGGTGGCTCCACACCGGCGACATGGGCCGCCTCGACGGCGACGGGTTCCTTTACATCGTGGAGCGCAAGAAGGACCTGATCATCCGCGGCGGCTTCAATGTCTACCCCCGTGAGGTCGAGGAGGTGCTGTACGCCCACGCCGCCGTCGCCGAGACCGCGGTCGTCGGGGTCCCCGACCCCCTCATGGGTGAGGACGTGCTCGCCTTCGTGGTGACCAAGGTCGGCGCCACCGCGACCGCGGAGGCGCTGATCGCCTTCTGCCAGGACCGCCTGGCCAAGTACAAGTGTCCCAAGCAGGTGCGCTTCGTCGACACGCTGCCCAAGAGTCCCATCGGCAAAATCCTCAGGAAAGAGCTGCGGGCCCAGGCCCGCTGACGGAGAGATCATGACCGACATCACCCGACGTGACCTGCTCGCCCTCGGTGGCCTCACCCTGGCGGGAACCGCGCTGACCCCGACGGTGGCCCGCGCCCAGACTCCCAAGCGCGGCGGCGTCCTCACCGTGCGGATGTGGGATCCGCCGCACTTCGATCCCCACCTGACGATCTCGTACAAGATCAACACGATCTATTCCTTCACGCACAGCCGCCTGCTCCGTCACAAGGCCGGGCCCGCGGTCACTCCGGGGACGTTCCCGCTCGAGGGCGATCTCGCGGAGTCGTGGAGCCAGCCCAACGAGACGACCTACGTCTTCAAGCTGCGCCGCGGCGTCCGCTGGCATCCCAAGCCTCCCGTGAACGGCCGCGAGCTGACCGCGGAGGACGTGCGCTACAGCCTCGAGCGCTTCATGAGCGTGAAGGGCAACTCGAACGCCTACATGCTGAAGTCGGTGGACCGGGTGGAGACGCCCGACAAGTCCACGGTCAAGGTCACGCTCAAGGAGCCGTTCGCGTGGTTCCTCGACATGCTCGCCTCGCCGGTGGCCATTCCCATCGTCGCCCGCGAGGTGGTCGAGAAGTTCGGCGACCTCAAGAAGCCGGAGGCCACGATCGGCACCGGACCGTGGATGCTCGAGAACTTCCGGCCGAACACCGGCTTCACGTTCGTGCGCCACCCCCAGTACTTCGTGCCCGGGCTGCCCCTGATCGACCGCATCGAAGCCACGGTCGACGAGGACAATGCCTCCCGCATCGCCGCGTTCCTGGCCGGCAAGTACGACGTCGGCTTCGCGACCTCGTCCGGCAACATCGACCGCATCGACTGGGTGCAGATCAAGGACACCCTCAAGCAGAAGCGCCCGAATCTCCGGACGCTCGAGTTTCCCACCAACGTGATGATCCACCTCTCGATGCGCACGGATCAGAAGCCCTTCGGCGACGCGCGGGTGCGCCAGGCCATGTCGATGGCCGTCGACCGCCAGGCCGTCATCGACGCCAGCTACGACGGCGTGGGCCTGATCAACCCGCCGGTGCCGGCGGCGCTGCGCGAGTGGTCGATCCCCATGAACCAGATCGGCGAGGGCGCCAAGTACTACAAGCACGATCCCGCGGAGGCCAAGCGGTTGCTGGCTGCGGCCGGCTACGGCCAGGGCTTCCCGGCCCAGATGTGCTTCACCACCTACGGGTCATCGCTGCTCACCGACATGGTGCAGCTCGTGCTCAAGCAGCTCAAGGACGTGGGCATCGACGCCAAGCTCGACACCAAGGAATACGGCGCCTACATCGCGACCTGCTTCAACGGCAACTTCCCCTCGACGACGTTCGGTCCGCAGACGCCGTTCCTCGAGCCCGACAACTTCCTGTTCGCCCAGTACTACCCGGGCGAGCCGAAGAACCAGAGCCACATCAACGATCCCGTCGTGGCCGACATGCTCATCCGCCAGCGGCGCACCGTCGATCCCGCCAAGCGCCGTGAGGTCATCTGGGATATCCAGCGTTACCTGGCCAAGCAGCAGTACTACGTGCAGATGCCGTCGGCGGTGATGGTGGGGGTGTGGGAAGGCGCGCTGAAGAACTACAACCCCAACGTGGGCTACGACATCGGCGGCCGTCTCACCGCCGCCTGGCTGGACCGGTAGAGCGGCCCCCGAGAGGAATTCGGAGGAATGCTCAGGAGGTACCTCGCGAAGCGGTTACTGGTGGCGGCGCCCTCGCTGCTCATCGCTTCGCTGATCGTGTTCACGCTGCCGCGGTTGATTCCCGGCGACGTGGTGGCGTTGATGCTGGAGGAAAAAGCGTACGCCAAGGACCTGGAGGAGATGCGGGCCAAGCTCGGCCTGAACCGGCCGATCTACGTGCAGTACTTCGAGTGGCTCTCCCGGGTGGCGCGGGGCGACCTGGGAGAGTCGCTGTGGACGCGGCGGCCGGTGCTGGAAGAAATCGGGCGGCGGCTGCCGGTGACCTTCGAGATCGCGGCCTTCGCGGTGTTCTTCGCGCTCGCCATCTCGCTGCCCATCGGCATCATCTCGGCCACTCGGCAGGACACCGTGTGGGACTACGTCTTCCGCAGCGGGTCCATCCTGGGCCTCTCGATCCCGGGGTTCTGGCTGGCGACCCTCGTCATCGTGCTGCCGGCGATCTGGTGGGGCTGGCGACCGGTCACGGGCTTCACCGAGTTCTCGAAGGACCCCCTGGCCCACGTCGGCCAGTTCATCCTGCCCGCGTTCATCCTCGGGATCGCGGCCGGGGCCGCCCTCATGCGACTGACCCGCGGCACCCTGCTCGAGGTTCTGCGGCAGGACTACGTGCGCACCGCGTGGGCCAAGGGGCTCAGCGAGCGGCGCGTCGTGCTCAAGCACACGCTGCGCAACGGGATCATCCCCGTGGTCTCGCTGCTCGGCACGCAGATCCCGCAGATCATCGGCGGCACCGTGATCATCGAGACGATCTTCGGACTGCCGGGCATGAGCCGCTTTCTCTTCGACGCCATCAACCAGCGCGACTACCCGGTGATCCAGGGCGTCAACCTGGTCGTGGTCACGTTCGTGGTGTTCGTCAACCTCACCGTGGACACGCTCTACGCCGTGCTCGATCCACGGATCCGGTACTAGGCATGCCCGCGTGTTTCGAGGAGCGCCACGGCTGTGCCGGGGCGCGACGAGAGTGGCAGTGTGAGGTGAGCCGCGGCGAGCGGCGAGCCGAGCCCTTCAATGACCGAAATTGGGCTTGGGGGGCCCGTGGCTAGGCCCCCCATCTCAGTAATGGCGGTGGAGGGTGGCCGGCCGATCGCCCGGCAGCCCGCGCGCGGACGCGGCATCGCGTTCCTGGGTATGCTCGGCCGGTTCGCCCGACGCAAACCCCTCGGGGCGATCGGCGCGACGATCGTGGTGGCCATGCTGCTGATGGCGGTCTTCGCCGAGCGCATCGCGCCCTACGGGTACGACGAGACCATCCGCGGCGCCCGCATGAAAGCGCCGAGCTTCACCTACTGGCTCGGTACCGACAACCTCGGGCGCGATCTGTGGAGCCGGATCGTGTACGGGGCGCGGGTGTCGGTCACGGTCGGCTTCTCCACGATCCTGCTGGCCACCGTCCTGGCCACCGCGATCGGCGTCACCAGCGCGTACTTCGGCGGCTTCTACGACCTCGTGATCCAGCGGATCGTCGACGCGTGGATGTCGTTTCCCGCCCTCGTCATCATCCTGTCGGTGATGGCGGTGCTCGGCCCCGGCCTCCTGAACGTGATCCTGTCCCTCTCGGTCATCATCGCCGCCATCAACTCGCGCGTGATCCGCGGCTCGACCCTGGCCGTGGCCCAGCACGCCTACGTGGAGGCGGCGCGGGCCATCGGCTGCGGCCACAGCCGCGTGATCCTGCGCCACCTCCTGCCCAACGTGGCGGCCACCATCGTGGTGCTGGCCACCATCGGCCTCGGCGCCGCCATCCTCGCCGAGTCCGCGCTCTCGTTCCTGGGCTTCGGCGTCCCCCCGCCCTATCCGTCGTGGGGCGCCATGCTCTCCGGCTCCGGCCGCACCTACATGTTCCGCGCGCCGTGGATGGCCCTCTGGCCCGGCGTCGCCATCTCCCTCGCCGTCTTCGGCTTCAACATGCTCGGCGACGCGTTGCGCGACGTGCTGGACCCCCGCCTCCGCGGCAGCTGAAGAAGAGTCGTCACATGGATCAGGAATTGCGCGATCACCTGCTTCGGTCGTTTGAAGAGTTCCGCGAGATGATTCTCTCCGAGATCAGAGCGGACACCGCGAAGACCTGCCGACACATCGACGAATTCGCCGAGCGCTTGAAACCCGGCAAGTTCCTGCGCTACCTCGAAGCCCGCGTGGCTTCCGGGGGGGATTCGGTACGACGCGGCGGCCCACGGTAGCCGCGAGGGAAATGGCGGCGGCCTCCGCAGCGCGCGACGTGTATCCACCTTTGCACACTTGACGACAAACAACCGCACAGCGATAGTCGCCCCGTGGATCAGGAGCTGATCGAGTACCTCGATCGCCGGTTCAACCAGTTTCGCGAGGAGCTTCTCGTCGATCTCGGCGACGAGATCCGGGGAGCGATCGCGGCCAGCGCCGCGGAGACCCGCGGCACGCTCCAGCAGGAGATCGCCGCGAGTGCCGCCGAAACGCGGGACACGCTCCGGCGGGAGATCGCCGCGAGTGCCGCCGAAACACGGGACACGCTCCGGCAGGAGATCGCCGCGAGTGCCGCCGAGATCAGGGAAGAGATGGCGGCGACCGCCGCCGAGACCCGCCGCCACTTCGACGTGGTGACCGAGGGCTCAATGACCAAGATCCAACTCGTCGCTGAAGGCGTCATCGGGGTCGATCAAAAGGTCGACCGCCTCGCGGGCGAGATGCGCTCGGAGTTCCAGAAAGTCGACCGCCGCTTTCTCCACCTCCAAGCCCGCGTCATCGATCGAGACTGACGCCGGCGGTGGGGCCGCGAATCGGGGTCGGTTGACCCATTCCCCGCCAACGGAAGACTCGAAGGAAACCGCTCCCATCCCCCGCCCGCCCGCCAGCACCTCGCGCGATGCGATGCGCTAGTGCTTCTCCGCCTTTTCCTTCTCGGCCTTCGCTTCCTTGATGACCTTCTCGGCGATGAACGCGGGGACTTCCTCGTAGTGGGAGAACTCCATCGAGTAGCCGCCGCGACCGCCGGTCATCGAGCGGAGCGTGGTCTCGTAGGTCAGCATCTCGGCCATCGGCACCTGGGCCCGAACCGACGCCGTATCTCCCGCCGGTTCCATGCCCACGATCCGCCCGCGGCGCGAGTTCATGTCGCCGATGACGTCGCCCGCGTTGTCCGACGGC
>DATHGT010000097.1:0-15131 GCA_035317605.1 Candidatus Acidiferrum sp.
GACAGTCGGGGGCCCATCTGCAGCACCAGCCGCCCCTGCACCTGCTCGCGTTGCCACTGCCGGTAATCCGCGTCGCCCGGCGGCCCTGATCGCCGGCTGCCCGCGCGACTCGTAGGCCCGGCGCTCGTTGCACGCTGTGGCGAGGCCGGGCCTTCGTGCGTCAGATCACCCCGTCGGCCTTCAGCTTCGTGAGGTCTTCCGGACCGAGCGACAACCGTGAACGTGGCCGCTCACCTGGAGACCCACACCAAGGTCCTCGGCCGCCCCATCCTGATCGACGAAACCACGCGGAACGGACTCGGCGACGAGGTCCGCGTGGAGTCTCACGGCCCCGCCCAGCTCAAGACCAAGAGCCAGGCCGTAGAGGTCTACTCGGTCGTCCGCCCGTCGAGTTGACCGGCTGCATCTGATGTCATAGCATCAGATGCATGAGGACGACGCTCGATATCGACGATGATGTGCTGCGAGCGGCCAAGGACCTCGCCCGGCGCGAGCGGAAGACGGCGGGCCGGGTCATCTCCGAGCTCGCCCGTAAAGCCCTGACCGGCGCCGAGGCGGTCAGGGTCAGAGAACCCAAATCGTCGTATGGGTTCCGCCCGTTCCCGAAGCGCGGCGGGATCGTGACCAACGACGTGATCGATCGACTCCGTGAGGACGACGCGTATTGACGCGGGGGTTGCTGGACGTCAACGTTCTGATCGCGCTCCTCGACGCCGACCACTCGCTTCATCAACAGGCGCGCGAATGGTTCGGCCGAAACGCCGAAGCAGGTTGGGCCTCGTGCCCGTTGACCCAGAACGGGTGCGTACGGATCATGTCGCATCCGGGCTATCCGAACGCGTTATCCGTTCGCTCCGTCATGGACCGATTGCGCGAGGCGACACGGAGTCCCCACCATGAGTTCTGGACCGACGACGTGAGCCTGCTCGATCCGCGGATCGCCGACCCCAGTCGCATCCATGGGCCCCGGCAACTGACCGACGTGTACCTGCTCGCCCTGGCCGTCCATCGAAGCGGACGGTTCGTCACGTTCGACGCGTCGGTCCCCCTGAGCGCGATCGCGGGCGCCGAGAAGAAACACATCGTCGCCCTGTAGGGCTGACGATCGAACGCGCTACGCCGCCTCGACCTGGGCGGTGGTGGGGGCGTCGCCGGCCACGGTGGTGCGGCGCATGTCGCGGGCGTGGCGCTGGTCGTAGCGGCGCCCGCGGTGCATCACCTGGCGGTTGTCCCACATGACGAGGTCCCACCGGCGCCACTGGTGGGAGTAGACGAACTTCGGTTGAGTGGCGTGCTCGGTGAGCTCGCGAAGCAGGATGCGCGCCTCCGGCGTGGTCATGCCCACGATGGCGCCGGCGTGGGACGCGAGGTAGAGCGACTTGCGGCCGGACACCGGATGCGTGCGCACGAGCCGCTGGCGTACCGGCCGGAAGTTCTTCCGCTCCTCGTCGGTGAAGTCGACCATGCCGAGCGAGCCGCGCGAGAACATCAGCGAGTGCTCGCAGATCAGGTCCTCGACCTCCGCCTTCGCCGCCGCGTCGAGCGCGTCGTAGGCCGCCCGCATGTCCGCGAACTCGGTGTTGCCGCCCACGGGATTGACCACGCGCGCCGACAGCAGCGAGTACTTGGCGGGGATCGCGCGGAACGAGCTGTCGGAGTGCCACAGCAGATTGCCGAGGTTGAACAGGTGCACCCGCGACTCCCGATCGAGGGGCCGGCCGTCCTTACCGAGATTGGAGACGTCGTTCATGCCATCGACCAGGCGCTTGTCCTCGGGCTTGGTCACGTTGCCGCCCCGCGCGTTCTCCAGCTCACCGAAGTTCCGGCTGAAGGCCATCTGCTGCTCGTCGGTGATTTCCTGGTCGCGGTAGACCAGCACCGCGTAACGATCCATCCCCGCCTCGATGGCCGCCACCTCCTCGCGCGACAGCGGCTTGCGGATGTCGATTCCGGAGACTTCACCGACGAACACGGGATGGATCTGGCGGATCGAGATCGTCATCGGTCGCCGCTCCTCGCAAGCATGTTGGCCGATGGTACCATCGTCCCCGAACTCGCGGCCCGCCACCAGGGAGGAGAGCGACCCATGGACCTGAACTACTCGCCCGAAGAAACCGCCTTCCGCGACGAGGTGCGCGGGTGGCTGGACCAGAACCTGCCCGGCGACCTGCGCGACAAGGTGCTCGACTACAAGGAGCTGTCGAAGGACGACCTCGAGCGCTGGCACAAGCTCCTGGCGAAGAAGGGCTGGGTCGCCCCGGACTGGCCGGCCGAGTGGGGCGGCACCGCATGGAACATGGTCGAGCGCTACATCTTCGAAGAAGAATGCGGCTACGCGGGCACGCCCCCGCTGATCCCCTTCGGCCTGCGCATGGTGGCGCCCGTGCTCTTCCGCTTCGGCACCGACGCCCAGAAGCAGCGCTATCTACCAAAGATCTACAGCGGCGAGGAGTTCTGGTGCCAGGGCTACTCCGAGCCGGGGTCGGGGTCGGACCTCGCGTCGCTGAAGACGCGCGCCGTCCGCGACAACGGTCATTACGTGGTGAGCGGCCAGAAGATCTGGACCACGCTCGCCCACTACGCCGACTGGATCTTCTGCCTGGTCCGCACCGACGCGAGCCAGGCCAAGCGCCAGGAGGGCATCTCGTTCCTGCTCATCGACATGAAGACGCCGGGGATCACCGTGCGTCCCATCTACCTGATGGACGGCGGCCACGAGGTCAACGAGGTGTTCTTCGACGACGTGAAGGTGCCGGTCGAGAACCTCGTTCACGAAGAGGGCAAGGGCTGGACGGTGGCCAAGTACCTGCTCGGCTACGAGCGCATGGGGACCGGGCGCATCGGCGTCTCCAAGCGCGAGCTGCTGCGGGTGAAGGAAGTGGCGGCGGCCGCCAAGAAGGACGGCAAGCCGCTGCTCGACGACCCGCGCTTCCGCGACCGGCTCTCGCGCGTGGAGGTCGAGCTGATGGCGCTGGAGATCACCAACCTGAGATTCCTCGACCAGCTGCGCCGGGGCGATCGTCCGCCGGGCGCGGAAGTCTCGCTGCTCAAGATCAAGGGCACCGAGATCCAGCAATCGCTGACCGAGCTGATGATGCAGGCCGCGGGGCCGTTCGCCCAGGCCTTCCGCCCCGTGGAGGCCGACCCCGGCTTCGACCGCTTCACCGCGACGCTCGCGTCGCGCTATTGCAACGTGCGCAAGGCCACGATCTACGCCGGCTCCAACGAGATCCAGCGCAACATCATCAGCAAGCTGACGCTGGGGTTGTAGGAGATCCTCATGAACTTTGAGCTGAGCGACGAGCAGACGCTGCTGGCCGAGACCATCAAGCGGTTCGTGGCCACGCACTACAACTTCGACGCGCGGGCCAAGATCATTGCCTCGCCGGCGGGTCACAGCGAGGACGTGTGGGCGGCGCTGGCCGAGATGGGCGTGCTCGGGATTCCGTTCGCCGAGGCCCACGGCGGGTTCGGGGGCACCACTGTCGACGTCATGCTGGTGATGGAGGCCATCGGCGAAGGCCTGCTGGTCGAGCCGTACCTCGCGACGGTCGGGCTCGGCGGGCGCTTCGTGTCCCGCGCGGGGACGAGGGCCCAGCAGGAGCGCATCCTGCCCGCGCTGATCCAGGGCAAGCACACGCTGGCCTTCGCGCACACCGAGCCCGGTGCGCGTTACGACCTCCGCCAGGTCGGGCTGCGCGCTCGGAAGTCGGGCGAGGGCTTCACGCTCGACGGCGAAAAGCGCATGGTGCTGCACGGTGGCAGTGCCGACACGCTGGTGGTCTCCGCGCGCACGTCGGGGGGCGAGACCGACGCCGACGGCATCACGCTCTTCCTGGTTCCGCGCGCCACGCCCGGCGTGTCGGTGAAGGACTACCGCACCATCGACAACCTGCGCGCCGCGGACATCACGTTCACCAACGTGAGCGTGGGCGCGGAGGCGGCGATGGGCGGCAGCGTGGTCGGTAACGGCTATCCAGTCATCGAAGAAGTCGTCGACTACGCTATCGCGCTGTGCTGTGCCGAGGCCGTGGGCGCCATCCGCTACGCCAACGAGGCCACGCTCGAATATCTGAAGACCCGGCGTCAGTTCGGCGTGCCCATCGGCAGCTTCCAGGCCCTGCAGCACCGCATGGTCGACATGATGATCAGCTACGAGCAGGCCCGTTCGATGGCGTACCTGGCCTGCGTGAAGATCGACACGTCGGACGCCGACGAGCGCCGGCGCGTGATCTCCGCGGCCAAGATCAAGATCGCCGACGCCTGCCGCCACGTGAGCCAGGAGTCGGTCCAGCTCCACGGCGGCATGGGCATGACCGAGGAGCTGAAGATCAGCCACACCTTCCGCCGCCTCACCATGCTCGCCCAGGCCTTCGGCGACGCCGAGCACCACCTGGAGAGATTCGCGGGCGCTTCGTGATCAAGGCAGGCAGCGGTCTCGCGGTGGGTGCCGCCGACAACGCGGCGCTCGACGCGTCGCTCCAGGCCATGGAACGCAGCGGGACCGACCACGCCGATCTCGCGCTCGTCTTCGTGACCGGCGACGACGCCTTGCCGAGGATGCATCAGGCGTTGCACGCCGTCCGCCGCGTGACCGGGGCGCGTGCCGTCCTGGGCTGCAGCGGCGCCGGCGTGCTCACCGAACGGCGCGAGGTCGAGGGCGAGCCGGCCGTCGCCGTGCTTGCGATCCGGTGCGAGCGGCTCGTGGCCACGCCGTTCCTGTTCGAGGGGCAGGGCGAGCGCGCAGAGCTGGGAGTCGAACTGTCTCAGCGCATCGGCGCCACCGTCGCCGAAGGGGGCTGCGCGCTCGTGTTGCCGGACGCGATGGGATGCAATCCGCCCGCGCTCCTCTCTCAGCTCCACGAGATGCTCGGGGCGGTGCCGGTGCTGGGCGCCGTCGCGGCGGGCGCACCGATGTTCGAGCTGTACAACACCGACGCCGCGCAGGGCGCCCTCGTCGGCGTTGCGCTCTCCGGCCTCGCGCCGGTCATCGGCGTGGCCCAGGGCTGCACCCCGATCGGCGCGCCCTACGTGATCACGCGCGCCGAGGCCAACGTGATCGAGCGGATCGGCAACCGTCCGGCGCTCGAGATCCTCGAGGAGGCCATCCACGCCCTGCCGGACGCGGAGGCGCGCGTGCCTCACGCGGGCCTGTTCGCCGGCCTCGCCATGGATCCCGCGAAGTCACCGCTCGAGCGCGGCGACTTTCTCGTGCGCAACCTGGTGGGCGCCGATCGATCGAGCGGCGCCCTGGCCGTGGCCGAGCGCGTGCGGGTGGGACAGACCGTGCAGTTCCAGATCCGCGACGCCGAGGCCTCGCGCTGGGACTTGCGCGCGATGCTCGACGAGGTGACGGCGCGGCTCGGCGGTCGCCGTCCGGCCTTCGGCTGCTATTTCAACTGCGCGGGCCGCGGGCGCGGTCTCTTCGGCGTCCCCGACCACGACGTGACGTTGATCCGCGAGCGCCTCGGCGAGTTCCCGCTCATCGGCTTCTTCGGCAACGGCGAGTTCGCCCCCGTCGGCCGCCGCAACTTCTTCCACAACTACACCGGCGCGCTGGTGGTGTTTCCGGGCTGACGTCTAATGTCTCTCGCGGAATTGGTTAGCCCCCCGCGGGTCCGGGGTCGAGCGCCGATTTCGCAGAAAAGAGGAGCGCAGCTCCTCTTTTTGAGGACCTAGGCCAGCCGACCCCGGACCCGCGGGGGGCTAACCAATTCCGCGAGACTCATTAGCTCGCGAGCTGCGCCATCAGCTCCATGGCTTCGGGCTGGTCGGTGACGATCGTGAGGCCGGTGATGCCGGAGTCGGCCCAGGGCTGGTAGCGCTCGCGGATGCGGGCGACGGGGCCGACCAGCGACATCTCGTCGCAGAACTCGTCGGGCACGGCGGCCTCCGCTTCGCTCTTGCGCTTGGCCAGATACAGCTCCTGGATGCGCTGAGCCGCGTCACCGAAGCCGCGGCGGATCATCATGTCCTTGTGGAAGTTCTTGTCGCGGTGTCCCATGCCGCCGGCGTAGAGCGCGATCCGCGGCTTCATGCGAGCGAGCGCGCCGCGCACGTCGTCGGTGATCCGCACCTCGGCGCGGGCCTGGATCTCGAAGTCGGCGAAGCCCTTGCCGCCGCCCGCGCGACGAAAGCCTTCTTCGAGCCACGGCCGCAGCTCAGGCATCAGCCGAGGGACGAAGCCGAGCGGCAGCCAGCCGTCGGCGATCTCGGCGGTGAGCTTGACGTTGGCCTCGGTGCCGGTGCCGAGCCAGATCGGTAGCCGCGGGTTCATGTGCAGGATCGAGGTCAGCGGCTTGCCCACGCCGAGCGCGCCGGGACCGGTGTAGGGGAGCGAGATCTCACGCCCGGTGTGGGCCACCGGGTCCTTGCGCTCGAAGACCTTGCGCATGATCGCCACGTAATCGCGGATGCGCCAGTACGGCTTGCCCCAGGGCTGGCCGTACCAGCCCTCGACGATCTGCGGACCCGACACGCCGAGCCCGGCGATCACGCGCCCGCCGCCGGCGAGCGCGTCCACCGTGCCCGCGGCCATCGCCGCCGAGGCCGGCGGCCGCGCGGCGAGCTGCATGATGCCGGTGCCCAGGCGAATGCGCTTGGTGAGCGCCGCGAGATAGGCGAGCGGCGTGATCGCGTCCGACCCGTACGCCTCCGCCGTCCACACCGAATCGAACCCGAGCTTCTCCGCCAGCAGGATCTTGTCCACCGGCAGCTTCAGCTCCGCCCCCGAATACCCGATGTTGAGCCCGAGCTTCATCTTGCGTTCCTCCCCAAAGGTCGACCTTGACACCCGCGCGGGGTTGCTCCGAGTATGCATTTGTCCATTCCGGCCGCAAGGAGGGAACTATGGCACGGACGCTCGTGGTGTGCTGTGACGGAACCTGGAACGTTCCCCGGACCAACACCAACATCTATCGGACGTACGACTTCCTCCGCGAGCGACTGGGCTCGCCGGTGGAAGTCACGCGCAAGGAGGGGATCAGGACTTGCGGTGGGCGGGCCAAGGACGGCTCCGAGGTCCTGCTCTTTTACGACGCGGGCGTCGGGACCGACTGGTTTTCACGCCTTCTCGGCGCGGGCGCCGGCGTCGGCCTGTCCGAGAACATTTGCGAAGCGTACCACTTCCTCGGACACAACTTTCTGCCTGGCAGCCAGATCTACGTGTTCGGCTTCTCCCGCGGCGCCTACACCGCCCGGTCGCTGTGCGGGTTCATCAAGGCCGCGGGATTGCTCGACAAGCCGAGTGCCAAGGACGTCTGGCGCGCGTACGTGGATCGTTACGCCACTCCCGCTCACGCCGAGCCTGGGCACGCGGCCGGGTGGAGCCTGGACAGGATGCGCGGCTGGCTCGTCGAGAAGGCCGGTGACGCCGTCGGCCGCCTCGGCAACAACGTCGACTCGCTGCCGACCTACGGTGACGTGAAGATCAAGTTCGTCGGCGTGTACGACACGGTCGGCGCGCTCGGCGTGCCGATTCCCCTTGCCGCGCGGCTCAACGAGCCCATCGTGGGCTTCCACGACACCAGGCTCGGCAACACCGTCGAGAACGCCGTGCAGGCCCTGGCGGTCGACGAGCGACGCGGCCCCTACCAGCCCACGCTCTGGACCCAGGCGAAGGACGCGGTGGCTCTGGCCGGGCAGAGCGTGTTGCAGGTCTGGTTCCCGGGGGTGCACACGGACATCGGCGGTGGCTACCCGGATAAGGGAATCGGCGACATCACGTGGGATTTCATGATGCGTCAAGCCGCCGACAAGGGACTGGTGATCGACCCCGCCGTTCCCACGAAGTCCCTCGTCCTGGATCCGCTGCCCCCCCAGCACGAGTCCTTCGACGAGGCGTGGCGAGCGCTCAGCACGAAGCTGCATCTCATACCGGAAGGCGTCCGAGCGATCGGGCCGAAAACGATCGGCCCCGGCGGCGAAGAGCTCACCGTAGCGGTGAAGGTGATGCTTCACTCCTCGCTGGTCAATCGTCTCGGCAAGCGCTGTACGACCTTTGCCGCCAAGGACCCCCAGGTTTCCCAGGCCGAATACCGCCCCGTCAACGTGAAAGCCGACGCGCTCCCCGTGTTCCCCTAAGACCACGGGACCGTCGTCTGGGGTTTGGGGGGGGCCGGTGCGGGCCCCCCTGTTGGTCACGTCCCGCGTCCCCACAGGCCGCAGTAGCGGCGCAGGACCAGCGGCAAGCCCGCGGCGTAACCGGGCCAGCTCTCGTACTTCGGGAGCTTCATGTCTTTCTCGACCGCGTCCCAGCACTTCCCCGCCTGGGCCTCGGGCTTGACCGCCGCCGACGCGTCCTGAAGGACCGTGAGCACGCTCTGCACGTCCTGCTTGGTGCCGAGCCGGCCGTTCGGCGCGCCGGGGTGGCCGGGGATCAGTTTCTCCCAGTCCATCGACATCACCGACTTCAGCGAGTCCTCCCACTCGAGCGGATAGGAATCGATCATGGCCCGGCCGGGGAACGAGCCCACCGGGATGAAATCGACCGCGAACAGCACCTTCTGCTTCGGCAGCCGCATGACCACCGTGTTGTCCGAATGATTGAGGCCGACGAACGTCAGCTCGAGCGAGGTGTCGCCGAGCGTGATCGTGCGGTGGCCGTCGAAGACCTCGTCCGGCATGACCGTGTTCGGATCCTTGATCTGGGCCAGACGCTCCTGCGTGCGCTTGAGCGCCACCACGGTGGCGCCGGCGTCCTTGAAGGCCTTGCCGCCGGCGATGTGGTCGAAGTGGTGGTGGCTGTAGACCAGGTACTTGATCGGCTGATTGGTGACCTTCTTGATCTCGCTGACGTAGGTCGCGCCGCCGGTCGGGCGACCGTACCCGATGGGATCGGTGGCGATCACGCCCGCGGAGGTGACCACGAACATCGACTGATGGTTGCCGTTCCTGAAGATGTAGACGTTGTCGGTGCCGTCGACCTTGGTGGTCGCGAAGGGCGGCGGTGCGGACTGCTGCGCCGGCTGCTGCGCGTGGGCGACCACGCCCACGCATGCCGCGGCGCCGAGCACGGCGGCGATGGCGTACGACGCTGCTCTCATGAGTCGCTCCTTTCGTGCGGTTGTGCGTTAGGTCCGCCCTGTCGGCGAGTGGGGCACCGGTGCCCGCGTCACGCGCCGGGGGCGATCCGGCGCGCTCCAGAGTCCCGCACAGAACTCCCGAGCCGGCGTCGAGGTTCCCGGCGTCACATGCGGCGCGTCACGTCGTCGAACAGCTCGTCGACCGTGAAGCGGCGCGGGATCAGGCGCTGTCGGTACACGTAATCGATCGCGACCTCCAGGTTGCGGCGGTTCGCCTCGACGCCGATGGGCGTGGTGTCCGGCTCGCCCGCGGGCGAAGGGCCCGGCGCCCGTTTGCTCTCCCGGAGCAGGCGACCGACCTCCTCGACCACGTGGGGCTGGGATTTCGAGAGCGATTCCTTGACCGTCACCATGTGGTTGATCTGGATCGCGCCGTGCTTCTCGCGCCAGGCGCGGGCGGCGCCGTCGGGATCGGGGATGAGCGGGACCACGCGCGGGTCGGACTGCACGCGCTCGCCGGAGACCGCGGCGTCGACCTCGCCGGCGAGCAGCATCCCGATCAGATCTTTGCCCGGCGCGGCGCGCTCCACGTTCGCCGGATCGTGGAACTCGGCCACGTGCGGCTCCTCGAAGGTGACCCAGGTGACCCGGTCGAGATCGACGCCCCAGTCGTCGGCGAGGATGCCGCGCACCCATGTCGCCGTCGTCACCGAGTAGGAGCGGATGGCGACGCGGCGGCCGGTCAGATCACCGGGCTTCATTGGCCCTCGCTCGCGGTTGTAGACCAGGAACGGGTGCTGGAAGCGGCCCAGCACCACGGCGGGCAGCAGCACGAGCGGCTTACCGTGGGCCTTGGCCAGCAGGAACGTCACGACGGCCAGCTCGGCCACCTCGAACTCCAGGTCGCGCACCACGCGCTTGAACGCGCTGGCCGCTGACTTCACCTCGGCGAAGTCCAGCCGGATCGCGTCGGACTTCACCTCGCCCCGGCGGAGGGCGCGGGTGCCGGGATATTCACCGAGCAGGGTGGGGAGCGCGATGGGATTGCTCATGACGGCTCCTTCATGTACTGGTAATCGCGGGCAGCATACCTGAGAGCGCGCGCCGGCGCGCGCCTGAGAGCGCGGGCGCGCTGGGTGAGCGCGCCGGGGGGAATGCCGATGGACTACCACATCGTTCTGGGAACGTCGGGCTGGGGTGTCTGGCACAGCGGAGATGCCGGCAAGTCGTGGACCCGTCATCGCAAGCCGTTTCCGCTGAACAGCCGCATCCAGTCGCTGGCCGTGCTGCCGGGCGAGCCGCGCGGCGTGGTGGCCGCCGGCGATACCGGGGTGTTCGCGAGTCACGACGGCGGCGGATCGTGGGCGCGGGTGAGCGCCGAGGGCGACCTCCCGACGGTCTGGTCGATCGCCGTCGATCCCCGCGATCCCGCCACGCTGTTCGCGGGTACGCGGCCGGCCGGCGTCCATCGCTCGCGCGACGGCGGACGCACGTGGAAGCGGCTGGCCCTGGAGACCGCGAAGGAGTGCTCGATCGGCGAGCCGTTCGTCACCCGCGTGCTCGTCGATCCCGGCGACTCGCGCACGATCTGGGCCGGGGTGGAAATCGACGGGGTGTATCGCAGCGGCGACGGTGGCGACACGTGGGCGCACCTCGTGGGGCCCGATGATCCCGACGTGCACGACTTGGCCGTGGCGCCGGACCGGGTGTTCGTGAGCACGAACCGCGAGGTGTTCTGGAGCGCGGACCGTGCCGAAACGTGGACGGCGGTGGGCATCAAGAAGCACTGGCCGCTGCCGTACGCGCGCGGCGTGGTCGTGAAGCCGGACGAGCCCAACGTGCTGTTCGCGGGCTGCGGCGAGACCACGACCGGCGAGACCGGCGCGGTGCTCCGGTCGAGCGACGGCGGCCGGACGTGGGAGACGCTGTCGCTGCCGGTTCGTCCCAACGCCACCGTCTGGGGTCTGGCGACTCACCAGGCCGACCCGAACCGCGTGGTCGCGTTCACGCTCTTCGGCGAGGTGTACGTCACGGAAGACGCCGGCGAATCCTGGCGCAAGATCGCGCGCGAGTTCGGCGAGATCCGCGCCGCCGCCTGGCTGCCCGCGTAAACCGAGATAGAGGAGCGCCACGGCTTTGCCGGGGCGCGACGAACGCCAAGGGGGGTTTGGGGGGGGACACATGGCGAGAATCGAGCCGCTGGGCATTCACGAAGTCGACGACGAGATCCGGCACTTCTGCGAGGAGTCCGAGCGCCAGTCCGGGACGTCGGCGAGCATCCGTACCTACGCGAAGAACCCCGCCGTGCTCAAGGCGCTCTCCACGTTTCGCGCCACGCTGGCCCGCGAGGGCACCATCGATCCCGCGCTCCGCGAGCTGGTCAGGCTGAAGATCGCGGCGCTCAACGCCTGTCACTATTGACTGACCGTCCGATATGCCGGGGCCCGGCATGCGGGAGCGACGGAAGCCAAGATCGCCGCCATCGACGACGAGACGTCTGATCTATTGAGCCCGCGCGAGCGGACGGCCATCCGCTTCGCGGAGAAGCTCGCCGTCGACCACCACAAGATCGACGACGCGTTCTGGGCCGAGCTGCGCCGCCACTTCTCGGAGGCCGAGATCGTCGAGCTGGTCGCCCACACGACGATCTACATCGGGTTTGGACGCTTCAACGACATCGTGGGGATAGATCCGGCATGATCAAGACGATCCGAACGCTCGCGCTCTTCGTCACGATGCTGCTCGCCGCGTCGCTGGTCTACGCGGCGGACGTCGACCGCGCCGCGGTGGACTTCAAGACGCCGGCCGACATCAAGTGGGTCAGGAACGCGGCGGGGACCAACGAGTCGGCCGTGCTCTTCGGCGACCCGAGCAAGCCGGGACCGTACGTGGTGCGGATCAAGTGGCTGCCCGGCAACATGAGCCGGCCCCACTTCCATCCCAACGACCGCTTCTTCGTGGTGCTCTCGGGCACGTGGTGGATGGGCACGGGCGAGACGTTCGATCCGAACGCCACGGTGCCCGCTCCCGCGGGCAGCTACGTGATCCACTATGCGAACAAGGTGCACTACGACGGCGCCAAGGACGAGGAAACGATCATCCAGGTCTGGGGCATGGGGCCGGCCACGTCGACGCCGGCCGGCAAACGCTGAACGCGAGGGCGACGATGGCGACCTGCTAGCGTCCTTCGAAGCGGGGCAGTCGGCGCTCCTGGAGAGCGCGCAGGCCTTCCTTGTGGTCCTCGGTCTGACGGAGGGCCGCGATGTGAGGGCGGATGAAATCGAGCGAGGCCTCGAAGGACATCTCGAGGCCTCGGTAGAGTGTGCGCTTGGCGATCTGCACGCTGCGCGGCGCCGAGAGCACGAAGCGCTGGGCGAACTCGCGGGTGGCCGACGTCAACTCGGCGGCGGACACCACGCGTGAGACCAGGCCGATGCGCAGGGCCTCGGGAGCGTCGATGGGCTCGCCGCTCAGTACGAGATCGAGCGCGTGGGTGACGCCGACGATTCGCGGCAGCAGCCACGCGCCGCCGCCGCCGGGGGCGAGGCCGAGCCGCACGTAGACCTCGCAGAAGCGCGCGGTGTCGGCGGCGAGGCGAAAATCCGCGGAGCAGGCGAGATCGAGTCCCGCCCCGTAGGCGGCGCCGTTGACCGCGGCAATCACGACCTTGGGGAATCGCCGGAGCAGGAGCTGCAGCTCCTGGATCTGGCCGAGGCGCTCGCCCGCCAGCGAATCGGGACGGCCCGTCGACACGACGTGCGCCATGGCTTTGGTGTCGCCGCCCGCGCAGAAGGCGCGCCCGGCGCCGGTGATCACCAGCACGCGCACGGCGGCATCGTCCTGCGCCTCGCGGACGGCATCCATCGTTTCGCTCAGCATGGTTGGGGTCAGCGCGTTGCGCTGCTCCGGCCGGTTCCACGTGAGGGTGGCGACGTGATCGGCGGCTTCGTAGCGGATCTCGCTCGGCATGACATTCCCCCGGATCACGCGAGTCCGAAGACGCGCGCGGCGTTGCCGTAGAGCCACTTCTCCTTGACCGTGTCCTTGAGCGGCAACTCCAGGTATTCCTGGATCAGCGTGTCGTGCGACTGCCCGACGAGACCGGCGGACAGCCCGACCAGCACCTTGTCCTGGATCAGCGTGTTGCCGAACTGCATCAGCATCTCCCAGCCCGAGCCGCGCTGACCGAGATACTTCGCGCGATGGGCCGAGGTGTCGAGGTGCAGGCGCGGATGGCGGCGCACCAGCGCGACCATCTCGTTCACCCACGGCCAGCCACCGAGCCCGCCGATGATGGTCAGCTCCGGGAAATCGATGGCGACCTGATCGAGGTGGCGCGGATGGCCGAGGTCGTACGGCCGATCGGTCGCGTAGTTCATCGACGAGTAGATGCGCACGGGAATGCGCAGCTCGGCGGCCTTGGCGTAGAGCGGATAGTAGCGCCGGTCGCTGGCCGGGATGCCGTCGACCAGCGCGGAGACGCCGAGGGCCTGGAACTTCTGCTCGCGCACCCGATGCTCGAGCTCACGGACCCCGCGCATGACGTCGAGCCCGCTGATCCGCGCCAGCCCGATGAAGCGATCGGGATGCTCGGCCAGTACCTCGGCGATTTCGTCGTTGGAGGCGCCGAAGGGCACCGCGCGCACGATCCCTACGCGCTCGAGCATCTCGACGTACGCGTCCAGCTCGGTGACCGGACGCGCGTCGCCGCCGCCTTCGCGCGAGCGGAAAATCCGCCCGTAGTTGGCCATGCCGTAACCGGCCGGACGCTCGGACGCCGGCGCGGGGGCTGACGGCGGCGGGCCGCCCGCCGCGCTCTTCGGAACGCTGCACTCCATGTCGATGACTCGCATCAGCGTCTCCTCCGGGTGGCCTCGGGTTCGGGCAGGATACCCCGTCCGGCGGTCCGTGGTTTACTATCTCTCGCAGTCGGAAAGGAGACCACCATGTCCCAGAAGGGCTTCTCGCACATCGGACTCTCCACGCACGACCTCGACGCCACCCGCGAGTTCTACGAGAACGTGCTCGGGTTCAAGGCGGTGCGCTGCGACGTCATCAAGGTGAAGGAGGGCGGGCGCATCCGCCACGTCTTCTTCGACACCGGGCGGGATCAGCTCATCGCGTTCATGGAAGCGCGCGGGGTGCCGGGCGTGCCCGAGGGCTACGACGCCGGGATCACCCGCGGGCTCGGGGTGCCGAGCGCGTTCTATCACTTCGCGTTCGAGGCGGGCTCGGAGGCGGGCCTGCTCGAGAAGCGCAACGAGCTGATCGCCAAGGGCGTGGACGTCACCGACGTGGTCGATCACGACTGGGCGAGGTCGATCTACTTCAAGGACCCCAACGGGCTCCAGCTCGAGTTCTGCTATTTCAGCCGCAACCTCAACGACAACGACGCCCGCATGCAGGACCGCTTCGAGATGACGGTCAAGCGGCTGGGCCTGGACGACGCGGAGAACCTGCAGCCGACGCCCATCGGCTCGCGCGCGTGACCGGCATGGCACCGAGCTATCGCTACGACCACATGCACGTGCGCAGCCGCGACGTGCGGAAGACCGCCGAGTGGTACCGGGACACGTTCGACGCCGAGATCGTGGAATCGATCCAGTCCGACGGCAAGCCCCGCACCGATCTCGACCTGAACGGGCTCACGATCTTCATCGCCGCGGTGCCGGCGGAGGCCACCACCCCGCCCGCGCCGGGCGAGCCGTACGTCGGTCTCGACCACTTCGGGCTGCGCGTGGAGGACATGGACGAGGCGGTGGCCGAGCTGAAGCGCCGCGGCGCGATGTTCACGTTGGAACCTCGGACCATCCGCCCCGGCGTGCGCATCGCGTTCGTGCAGGCCCCCGACAACGTGCGGATCGAGCTGCTGGAGCGAAAGTAAGGCGGGGGCCGTCCCCCGCCGCCTACGCGTACATCGGCCGTCGGTCGACCAGCCGGAGCCAGCCCTTGGCGATCCGGTAGATAAACCAGAGGCCGACGATCCCGAGCGGAAGCCACGCGATCAAGAAGCCGATTCCGAAGGTGGCGACGATGAAGAATCCGCAGAGCGCCACCCACAAGAGCCCGAACCAGAACGTGCGGATCTGCCAGCGGAAGTGCGATTCG
>DATHGT010000098.1:0-19497 GCA_035317605.1 Candidatus Acidiferrum sp.
TCATCACCGAGACCGTCTTCGCCTGGCCGGGCGTGGCCACCCTCACCGTGGATTCGATTCGCAACCAGGACTTTCCGGTCGTCCAGTGCGCGGTGGTCCTTTTGGCCCTGATCATCGTGGCCGTCAACTTCGTGGTGGACATGATCGTGGGGCTCATCGATCCGCGCATCCGGGTCGGCGCGTGAGCACGGTGAGCGCGAACGAGCTGGTGCTGGCGCGTGACGACGACGCGCCGGCGGCGGGTCGATTGCGGCGACGGCTCTGGCGGCTCAAGTGGGGCGTGGTGGCTGCCGCCTTCCTGCTCGTGATCATCGGGAGCGCGCTGGCCGCTCCTTTCATCGCTCCCCACAGTCCGGTGGAGGTGGACGTCCGGCACCGGCTGGCCCCGCCGGCCTGGATGGACGGCGGTTCCGCCGACCATCTGCTCGGCACCGACCAGATCGGCCGCGACCTGTTGTCGCGCATGATCTACGGCGGTCAAGTGCCTCTGCTGATCGGGGTGGCGGCCGTGCTGATATCCTCCACGATCGGCGTCCTCCTGGGGCTGGGGGCAGGCTATTTCGACCGACGCGTCGACTGGATCATCATGACGCTGATCAACGTCATGCTGACGTTCCCGTTCGTGCTGCTGGCCCTGGCGGTGATCGCGGTCCTCGGCCCGAGCCTGGTGAACGCGGTGATCGTGCTGGGGGTGACCGACTGGCCCCTGTACGCGCGCGTCATCCGGGTCGAGACGCTGGCCCTTCGCGAGCGCGATTTCATCACCGCCGGCCGCGCGCTCGGGATGAGCCACGTGCGCATGATCTTCCGCCAGATCCTGCCGAACCTGGTCTCGGTCATCATCGTGATCGCCACGCTGCAGGTCGCGCGCATGATCATCCTCGAGTCGTTCCTGTCGTTCCTCGGGCTCGGCGTGCAGCCCCCGACGCCCGATTGGGGCAACATGCTCGGCGAGGGCCGCGTCTACATGCTGAACGCGTGGTGGATCGCCGCGTTTCCCGGGCTGGCCATCTTCGTCACCACGCTGGTGATCAACCTGATGGGCAACGCGCTCCGCGACTGGCTCGACCCGCACATGAAGCTCTGACCCTCGTGCGACTGGAGAAACCCGCGTGAGACTGTTCCTGGCCATGATGTCGCACGAGACCAACACGTTCAGCAACGTCCGCACCGACCGCGCCCAGTTCGAGGCCCGCGATCTCCGCTACGGCGGCGAGATCGTCGAGACCTTCCGCGGCACCGGCACCTGTCTGGGCGGCATGATCGAAGCGGCCGAGCGCCTCGGCGCCACGCTGGTGCCGTCGGTCGCGGCTGCGGCGTCGCCGGCCGGCAAGGTCACCAGCGACATCTACGCTCACGTGAAGGAGCGCATGCTGGCCGATCTTCGCGCGGCGGGCCAACTCGACGGCGTGCTGCTCGATCTCCACGGAGCGATGGTGCCCGAGGGCATCGACGACGGCGAAGGCGACATCATCAGCGCCGTCCGCGCGGTGGTCGGCCCCGACGTCCCCATCGCGGTGACGCTCGACTTTCACGGCAACCTCGGCGTCGCCATGGTGCGCGACGCCGACCTGCTCCACGGCTACAAGACCTACCCGCACATCGACATGGCCGAGCGCGGCGTCGAAGCGACCGAGCGCCTCGCGCAGGTCATCCGACGGCGCATCAAGCCCACCGCCGCCTGGCGCAAGCCGCCGCTTCTTCCGCCCCTCGGCAGCCAGTGGACCACGCGCGGCCCCATGCGCCGTCTCTACGACCTCGCCGACGAGATGGAGAAGGATCCCAAGGTCATCTCCGTCTCGGTCTTCGCCGGCTTCCCGCACGCCGACATCCCCGACGCGGGACTCGGCATCTACGTCGTCACCGACGATGATCAGGCCCTGGCCGATCGCCTCGCGCGCCAGCTCGCGCAGGTCGCGTGGGATCATCGCCACGAGTTCGTCCACACCGCGCTGCCCGTTGCCGAAGCCGTCGCGCGCGCGCGTGCCGCCGAGGGGAGACCCATCGTGCTGGCCGACATGGCCGACAACACCGGCGGCGGCGCCGCCGGCGACGGCACCGAGATCCTGCGCGAGATCCTCCGCGTCGGCGCCCGCTCCTGCGTGGTCGCCTGCCTCTGGGATCCAGCGGCAGTCCAGGAATGCGTTCGCGCCGGAGTCGGCAACCGCGTCACGCTGAACGTCGGTGGCAAGGTCGACGACCGCCACGGCGCGCCGCTTCGCGTGACCGGCACCGTCCGCACCCTCTCCGACGGCCGCTTCATGCACCGCGGCCCCATGATGCGCGGCCTCCCCGGCCGCCTCGGCACCACCGCCGTGCTGGACGTCGACGACGTGAAGGTGATCCTGATCTCCAACCGCTGGCAGACCCTCGACCCGGAAATGATCCGCTTCGTCGGCCTCGATCCGTCAGCCGAGAAGATCCTGGTCGTGAAGTCGACGATCCACTACCGCGCCGCCTTCGAACCCATCGCCAAGGAGATCATCGAAGTCGACGCCCCCGGCCTCTCGTCCTCCAACTTGGCGCGCTTCACCTTCAAGCGCATCCGCCGCCCGATCTTCCCCCTCGACCCCGACACGGGCTACGATCCGGAAGAGGCGGCACCCCACCCTGAACTGGCGTAGTCTCGAACCAGCACACAGCCGCGCTGCGAACAATACGAGTTCATCGACACAGGCGACGATCGGCAACGGACTCCAGGAGGTCCCCTATGACTCACGGGCTGCCTAACCTCCACGCACTTGACGCAGCCTATCAACCGTTTCCGCCCTTAAAGGAATGGCTGGCGCGTACAACGGTTGACGAAACCCGATGGAACCGCTATCTCAACGCCCTCAACGACCTTACGCGACGCCTTGACGCGGGCGTCAGCCGCCGCGCATATGAGATTGTGAAGCGGGCGGCGGCCATCGATACCGGCGCAATCGAAGGTTTGTATGAGGTTGATCGCGGGTTCACCTTCACGGTGGCCATGGAAGCCGCCCTGTGGGAGTCGAAGCTGGCAGAGAAGGGTGAACATGTTCGGCCCCTGTTCGAAGCACAGCTCCATGCTTACGACTACATCTTGGATCTCGCGACGCGAGCCGAACCTCTGTCAGAGGCGGCGATCCGCGCGTTGCACGAGGAGGTGTGTCGCGCACAGGCCACGTATCGGGTGATCACGGCGATCGGCCCCCAAGAGCATCCACTCCCCAAAGGCTCATACAAGTCATTGCCGAATCATGTGCGGACGCGACACGACACTGATCATGCCTACGCTCCGGTAGACGTCACGCCCGCAGAAATGGCGCGTCTCGTACGAGAGCTTCGAAGCGAACCATTTCTCGCGGCCCATCCCATCCTCCAGGCCGCATATGCCCATTACGCCATTGTGGTTATCCATCCGTTCGCCGACGGGAACGGTCGTGTCGCGAGGGCACTGGCGTCGGCCTTTACTTACCGTGCCATGTCGATGCCGATCGTTGTCTTGAGCGAGCACAAGAACCCATATCTTGATTCGCTGGAGGCGGCCGATCAGGGTAACTACCAGGCTTTCGCGGGTTTCATGCAGGATCGTTCACTTGAGACGATGAAATTGGTCGAAGAAAGTTTGCGGTCTGCCTCGTCGCCATCCGCGGAGGACACGCTCGCTGCCATACAGCGGCTCTACGTTACTCGTGGCGGATACACTCATGAGCAAGTCGATACAGCGGGACGAAGTCTCGTCAATTTGTTCTCGGAGGAGGTGAAGCGGATCTCCCCACGTTTTCTGGTGGCGCCGATCGCCGGATCTGTACAGGTCCTGGGACTCCCTTCGCAAGAGCCCTCGCTCCACAACTACCGCATGCCACTTCAAGGAACTGCCGCCGTAACTATCAATATGACTACCCCGCCTCCGGCGAATGCTGGCATTCAAAGACAGTACTGGCTTGAAGTGCCCAAGGATGCGGCGGGCAGCGATGACCTTGTTCTAACCGACGCAAGACACGACCCGTTCACGGCCAGAATGGATGAGCTCGTACCGACGCTTGCTGGAGTCCTTCAGATACGGATGGGGATGTTCGCGGAGCGTGTGCTTCGGGACATGCAAGCCGAGCTATTGGAACAGGCTCAGAAAAAGCTTCGAGGGTGAAGCCTCTTCTTTCCCTGCGTTAGAGGCAATCCGGTTACTTACCCTTTCGGCCCGAGGAGCTCCGGCCCTGATTGAGCGGGCCAGGTAGGTTCTCCTTCGGGACGACGATCAGGCCCTCGTCGATCGCCTCGCGCGTCAGCTCGCGCAGGTCGCGTGGGAACACCGCCACGAGTTCGTCCACACCGCGCTGCCCGTTGCGGAAGCGGTTGCGCGTGCGCGCGCCGCCGAGGGGCGGCCCACCGTGCTGGCCGACATGGCCGATAACACCGGCGGCGGCGCTACCGCGCCGCCTTCGAGCCCATCGCCAAGGAAATCATCGAAGTCGACCCCGACACGACCTACGAGCCGGAGTGACCTGATGCCTCAGGGGCGGACGAGCCAGGCGCCGTCGAACGGGCGCCAGACGGCGATGTTGGCCGCGTGGTCACCGTCGAAGTCGCCGGGCGTCGCCAGATCCAGCGGCGATCCCCAGGGCTGCTCCAGGAAGCCGAGCGTCGACCGCAGGAGGAACCAGGTGCCGGTGGTGGTCCGGCGGACCGCGAGGTCGGCCTTGCCGTCGCCGTCGTAGTCGGCGGGCACGGGGACGTCGTTGGTGCCGAGGGCGGCGGGAGCGCCGAAGGGCACGATGCGGAACCCCGTGGCCGTGCCGAAGATCAACCACTCACCGCTGGCCTTGCGGAAGACGGCGAGGTCGGCCTTGCCGTCACCGTCGTAGTCGGCGGGCACGGGCGTATCGCCGAGCCCGAGCACGGCCGGCGCCCCGAAGAGGAGGGTGCTGAACCCCGTGGTGCTACCGAAGACGAACCACTCTCCGGTGGCCTTTCGGTAGACGGCCACATCCGTCGCGTGGTCGCCGTCATAGTCAGCAGCCACCGGTGTGTCGCCCAGGCCGGACGCTGCCGGAGCGCCGAAGAGGAGCGTGCGGAATCCGCTGGTGCTCCCGAAGATGAGCCACTCCCCGGTGGCGAATCGGTAGATGGCGAGATCAGCCTTCCCGTCGCCGTCGTAGTCGCCGGGCACGGGGAAGTCGCCGAGTCCCGAAGCCGCCGGGGCACCGAAGACAAGGGTTTTAAAGCCGCTGGTCGTGCCGAACACGAACCACTGCCCCGTCGACGGCCGGTAGACGGCGAAGTCCGTCTTGCCGTCACCGTCGTAATCGGCCGGAACCGGGATATCGCCGGGAGCGCCGAACTGCACGGGCTGGATGAGGGCGATGGCGCCGGTGTCCGCCGCGCGAGTGTTGTTCAGCTCGTTGGCTTCGACGACCTCCCCGAGGTCGTCCACGATCGCCCCGAAGAAATAGGTCCCCGCGCTCAACGCGGCGGGCACGCCGATCGGCCCGGTGCAGTTGAACGTCGCCCCCGCGTTCAGTCCGCTGAGGACGGGACAGATGAACCCCGAGAACGTGTCGGCCGTGGTGATCGTGGCGTCGGTGGAGTAGTAGAACGCGATCCGGAAGCCGCCGGCGTTCACGGTGCCCTGATTGGCTATCGTGACGGAGACGCCGATCGTCCCGCCGATGACCCCGGTCGTCGGCGCGTTGAGCGCGGTCACTACCAGATCGGGCGCGCCCGCGGCGGTCGTGCTGACGCCCTGCATGTAGGAGCCCAATTGGCTCAGCCCCTGCCCGTCCGAGACCGTGACCTGCATCGTGCAGTTCTGCGGGTTGCCCGTCGCGTTGGCGGGCGCCGCCCACATAGGAGTCTGCGCGGTCGCGTTGCTGAAGGTCCCGTTGGAGGGCAGGGCGGGACACGACGCCGTCCACTGGTAGGTCAGCGCGTGGCCGTGCGAGTCCGCCGCGGTCACGCTCAGATTCGCCGTGGCCCCCGAGGGCACCGGGTTCGGGGTGCCGGTGGGACCGGTCGTGATCGTCAGCGTGTGCGTCCCGTAGAGCGCGGTCAGGCTATGGGCGGTGTCCATGGTGACCTGCACCGTAGGGCTCGGAGCCAGGTCCACCCCGTCGCGCTGCCATTTCTGGAACGCCTCGCCACCGGCCGTGGCCGGCGCGGTCAGCGTCACCACCGTGGACTTGTCGTACAGGCGACTGAAGGCGGTCGTCCCGTCGCCCAGCCCTCGCTTGTCCGCGGGACTGACGGTGATGGCCACGCCGGCCGCCGGATTCAGCGAATTGACCGTGAGCAGGCGCGTGGCGCCGACGGCGGCCAGCGCGTCCGCGCGTCCGAAGCCGAACGTGAAGTCGAACCCCGCCAGTCCCAGATCGACCGCGTTCGCGGTGATGAGGTCGCGCAGTTGCTGGCTCGTCAGCCCCGGGTTCCGCTCGATCAGCAGCGCGGCGATGGCCGCGACGTGCGGCGCCGCCGCGGAGGTGCCGCAGAACGGATTGGAGAAGAACCCGGCCGCGCCCACCTCGGTGGCCACGCAGTCGATGCCGCTGATGTTGGGGACCATCCGGCTCTCCGCCGCCGGAAAGCTGATCGACCCGGGGCCCCGCGAGCTGTACGCCTCGATCGTGGTCGGGGCACTCGCCGGGATGGCCGCGACCGACAGCACCTCGTTGACCGCGGCGTGGCCGATGACGCTGTCGGCCGAGGTCACGTACTGAAAGCCGCCCGACGACCCGATGCCGCACCGCTCGTACACGAAGTAGTCGAGGGTCAGCGAGGCGGCCGGCGTGACCAGGCTCCGTTCCGCCACCGCGATGAAGACGTTCTGGGACGCGCCGCTGGTGTTCGTGTAGTCCAGCAGCTCGTAGGCGTTCTGGGTGCCGCTCTGCGTGGTGTCGCTCTTGGCCAGCACGGCCAGGGTCGCCGACTGGGCGAGGAAGAGGTCGAAGTTGTCGGCCGACGTCCCGTTGGCGTTGTTCCACTGCAGGACGACCTGGACGTTGCAGTCGTTGGGGAGCACGAAGGTATTGCCGATGTCGGGACTCCCCGCCGGACCGAAATCGTGGACGGCGGGATAGGTCGCGTTGGGAAAGTTCTGCCCGGTGAGGCGGTTGTAGCTCGCGCGATAGTGCTTTCGGGCCTCGTTGCCGGCCGCGGTGACGTACAGCTTGCCGCCGGTGGCGAAGTTGCGCGCGGCCTGCGCGATCATTCCGTCCTCGAACTTGGACTCGTCGAGAAACAGGATGTCGTCCACGATCACTCGGGCGCCGGCCGCGGTGAGGGCGTTGATGCCGAGCACCATGTCGGCGCTCGTGTCCGGGCCGTAGTAGGCAAGACCGGACCCCGGCGCGAGATCGTGAACGATCTCGAGCATCGCCGTGCCCTCGTCGCCGCCGGCATTCTTCAGCACGTTGACGTTCGACGGAAGATCGCCGGTCAGGACCGGAATCACGAGGTGGTCGACGCCGTCCGACATGACGCCGACCGTCACGCCCTGGCCCGAGACACCGAAGGTGGTGCGCGCGGCGTCGGCCTTCAGGATGCTGTCGCCCGCGGTGAGCTGGGAGCCGACCTTCGGGGCCGGATAGCCCGGCGGCTTCACCTCGACGACGAAGGGCAGTGCGGCCACCGCGTCGACCAAGTTCGAGGGCAGCCAACCCTGGACGAGACGGAAGCCCGGCAGGGTCAGCTCCACCCGGAGGCCGAGGGAGGCGAGCTGGGCCACATGCCCGGGATCGAAAGCGGCCAGGATCACGTAGACCTGGATCTCGGCGGCGGCGTTCACGCGGACGGCCCCCGTCGAGAGCGCCGTCAGCGACCGGGTACCCGCGTCCGCGACGTGAGCGCCGATCGCGTCGACGGCATCGCGGATCGCGGAGGAGACCTTCTCGCCGGCGGGGGTGAGCGACGGCTTCGCCGGGAAGGCATCCGCCCCGGTGAAGCCCTGCTCGCACACGTCGATGGGACGGCTGCCCGGGCACGACTGGGCGGAGACGGCGGCGGGCCAGATGACGGCGGACGCAGGAACGAGTGCGACGGCGACGAGAAGCAGCGCGAAGACGACGAGACGGTGGCTTGCGTACTTATGATGCCCCACGAGCCGTTCCCTGCCAATCAAACTGGGTGGATCGTAGGGGCCGACACCGGAGCTGTCAATGTTTTTCGTTCAGCGATCGTCGTGGCGCGAATCTTCTGCGGCGTGCCACGATATCGGCATCTATGCGATGGTGGGGAACCCGCCTGGCGGCCCTGCTGATCGGCGCCGTCGTGGCCAGTCCCGCGTCGACGGAGGAACGCGTGGCCGAAACGCTCGCCGAAGTCGTCACGACCGTGCAGGCGTTGCTCGGCCGAGGCGCGACCCCCGATGAGCTACGTGCGGCCTCCACCCAACGCGTGCGGGTCGACGGTCTGGGGCGGCTTCAGGTCTATGTCGTCCTCACCGAGGTTCGCCCCGAACACGTCGCTCGGCTCGAAGCGCTGGGGGCGGATGTCGAGCTGACGCTTCCGGAGAACCGGCTCGTGCAGGCCTGGGTGCCGGCGCTCTCGATCAGAGCGGTCGAAGAGCTGCCTTTCGTCGTCGAGGTACGTCCGCCCGGCTACCCGGCGCCGCGCTCGCGGTGACGGCGGACGCGCGCGGGTTCAGCCCTTCGGCAACCCCAGCACGCGCTCGCCGATGATGTTGCGCTGGATTTCGCTGGTGCCGGCGGAGATCGTGTACTGGCGAGAGGCCAGCACGCGGTTGTACCAGCGGGGGGCATCGGGGACTTCTTCGGTGCCCTCGTTGACGAGCGCGTGCATTCCGAGGATCTCGCCCGCCGCGTCCGCGATGCGCACGCCCAGCTCGGAGCCGAAGACCTTCAGGATCGAGCCCTCGGGCCCCGGCGGCTCGCCGCGGAGCTGGCGCGTGAGGCTGCGCATGCGCGTGTACTTCATGGCCTCGCAGTCGATGGCGAGCTGGGCCAGGCGCTGGCGTACGAGCGGATCGTCCCATGCGGTGCCGCCATTGTTGTGCTTCCGCCGGGCCACCGCGATCAGGCTCTTCACCTGGCCGATCGGGTTGCGCGCGCCCGCCGAGTGGCGCTCGTGCATCAGCGTGGTCGTCGACACCGTCCAGCCCTGATTGAGCGGACCGAGCAGGTTCTCCTTCGGGACCACCACGTCCTCGAAGAACACCTCGTTGAAGTGGCGATGGCCCGTGAGCAACACCAGCGGGCGCACGGTGATCCCCTTCGTATCGAGCGGGACCAGGAAGGCGCTGATGCCCTTGTGCTTGGGCGCGCTGGGGTCGGTGCGGGCGAGCACGATGATCCAGTGGGCGAAGTGCGCGCCGGACGTCCACACCTTCTGGCCGTTGATCAGGAAGTGATCGCCCTGGTCTTCCGCTTTCGTCCTCAAGCCGGCGAGGTCTGAGCCCGCGCCGGGCTCGGAAAAGCCCTGCGCCCACACTTCCTCACCGCTGAGGATCGGCCGCAGATAGCGGCGCTTCTGCTCGTCGGTGCCCCAGGCGATGATCGTGGGGCCCACCAGGTTGAGCCCCATCGCGGCCGGCAGCACCGGCGCGCGCGCGGCCGCGTACTCCTCGTCCCAGATCACGCGCTCGATCAGGGTGGCTCCGCGGCCGCCGTACTCCTTGGGCCACGAGATGCCCACCCACCCCGCCTCGTGCATGGTCTTCTGCCAGGCGCGGCGGCGCTCGAACGTCTCGCGATCGGACGCCACACGATCGTCGGCGGGATCGTCGAGACAGAGATCCGGCGGGAGATTCTTGGCCAGCCACGCGCGGAACTCCTCGCGGAAGGCCTGCTGCTCGGGCGCGTACTCGAAGTCCATGCTCAGCTCCGGTAGAAGGGCTTGTCGCCGCTGATCGTCACGCGGTGGCCGTGGCGGCGCTGCGGGAAGTAATCCCACATCGCGTGGTGCTGGACGCAGCGGTTGTCCCAGAAGGCCACCGAGTTCACCTGCCAGCGGAAGCGGCAGTGGAACTCCGGCGTCTCCACGTGCTGGTAGAGAAACTCCAGTAGCGCGTCGCTCTCCGAGCGCGAGAGCTGGGCGATGCGCGTGGTGAAGCCGCGGTTGACGTAGAGCCCCTTGCGCCCGGACACGGGGTGCGTGCGGACGATCGGGTGCTCGGCCCGCGGGAACGTCTTGCCCTCGTCCCCGAGACCGTAGCGGCCGCGGTAGACGTGCTCGCCGTCGTGCCACGCGGTGAGGCCCTCGACGAAGCGCTTCATGGGCTCCGACAGCCCCTCGTACGCCGCGTACATGCTGGCGAAGAGCGTGTCGCCGCCGACGGGCGGCAGCTCGTGCATGTAGAGGATGCTGCCCATGGGCGGCTCGGGATCGCAGGACACGTCCGAGTGCCAGACCTCGCCGGCCACGCGCTTGGACTTCTCGTCGGCGTGGATCACCAGGATCTCCGGGTGGCCCTCGAGCAGCGCCGGCGCGGCCGGGTGCACGTGCAGGTCGCCGAAGAGGCGGCCGAAGTCCTTCTGCTGGTCCGGCGTCAGGTGCTGATCCCGGAAGAAGATCACGCCGTTGTCGATCAGCGCGTCGTGGACGTCCTTGAATGTGCGCTCGTCGAGCGCCTGCGAGAGATCGACGTCGTGGACCTCGGCCCCGACGTGGGGGGTGAGTTTCTCGATACGGAGCGCCGTGTACGCCATGGCCCGTCCTCCTGCGCCGCGGAGCGGCGATGGGCCCGAGGCTAGGAGCGGCGGCCCATCGTGTCAAGCCGGGGTTGGGCTACACTACGCGGCCATGAGCTGGTCACTCGCGAAAATCGTCCGCACCCACGCGCGCGAGCGCGGCGCTCGGCCGATGCTCACCTGCGGGACGCGCACGATTACCTGGGCCGAGATGGACGCGCGCGCGAGCCGGGTCGCCCAGGGGCTGCGCGCCGCCGGCCTCGCGGCGCAGGACCGGATCGCGTTCATCGACAAGAACGGGCCGGAGTACTTCGAGGTCCTGTTCGGCGGCGGCAAAGCCAACGTGGTGAACGTCGCGGTGAACTGGCGGCTGGCGCCGGCCGAGATGGCCTACATCGTCAACGACGCGGCGGCGCGCGTGCTCTTCGTCGGTCCCGACTTTCTCCCGCACCTCGACGAGATCGAAGGCTCGCTGAAGACCGTCGAGAAGATCGTGGTCATCGGCGAGCATGCACGTCTCGAGAGCTACGACGCGTGGGTCACGCGTCACCCCGCCGACGATCCCGAGGCGCCGATCGCGGCCGAAGACGTCGCCATGCAGCTCTACACGTCGGGGACGACCGGGCTGCCCAAGGGCGCGATGCTGACCAACGCCAACCTCGGCACGCTGATCCCGTTCGTCGGCCCGTGGTGGAGCTTCGACGAGACGACAGTCAACCTCGTGTGCATGCCGCTGTTCCACATCGGCGGCTCGGGATGGGCGCTGGTCGGCATGGCCGTCGGCTGCCACTCGATCCTCTTCCGCGAGTTCGCGCCGGCGGAAATCCTCGGCGCGCTCGAGCGGTATCGCGTGACCAACGCGCTGTTCGTCCCGGCCATGCTGCAGTTCCTGGCCTCCGTCCCCGGCGCGGCCGACCGTGATTACTCGGCCCTGCGCTCGATCGTCTACGGCGCGTCGCCGATCACCAACGAGGTGCTGCGCGGGGCGCTGAAGACCTTTCGATGTCCGTTCACCCAGGTCTACGGGTTGACCGAGACCACCGGCGCGATCACTCAGCTCCCGGCGTCCGACCACGCCACCGAAGGGCCGCGCGAGCGCCTGCTGCGCTCGGCCGGGCGGCCGTTTCCGTGGGTCGAGCTGAGGATCGTGGACCCGGCCACCGGCGTCGACGGCGCGCCCGGCGAGGTCGGCGAGGTGTGGACGAGGTCGATCCAGAACTTCAAGGGCTACTGGGCGCGCCCCGACGAGACCGCGCGCACGGTCACGCCGGACGGCTGGCTCAAGACCGGCGACGCCGGCTACCTCGACGACGCCGGGTATCTGTTCCTCACCGACCGCGTGAAGGACATGATCATCAGCGGCGCCGAGAACGTCTATCCGGCCGAGGTCGAGAACGCCCTCGCCGAGCACTCGGCGGTCGGCGATGTGGCCGTCATCGGCGTGCCCGACCCGCGCTGGGGCGAGACCGTGAAGGCCATCGTGGTGCTCCGCGCCGGCGCCACCGCCGACGCGAACGAGATCATCACCTACGCGCGGGCACGACTGGCCCACTACAAGTGCCCGGCCTCGGTGGACTTCGCGACGTCGCTCCCCCGCAATCCGTCCGGAAAATTGCTCAAGCGCGAGCTGCGCGAACCCTACTGGCGCGGCCACGAACGCGGTATTAATTGACATGGGCGGGCCCCGAAATGGCCCCCCAAACCCCCCAACCTACGTCGCGCCCCGGCGAAGCCGGGGCGGTCCTTGAAACAATTCCGCAAGGAGGAACCCGATGGGTTACCGGATCAATCACATTCACCTGAAGTCGCCTGATCCGCGGAAGACGGCGGAGTGGTACGTGCGGGCTTTCGACTTCGAGATCACCAGTGACGAGACGCGGGTGTTCGGCGACCGATTCCTTCGCTGCAAGAGCGCTGACGGCGGCGTGAACGTGAACATCTCCGGCGCGCGCACCAACGAGCGGCTAGGCAACGGCGACGCGATGCCCCATCATGGCCTCGAGCACTTCGGCTTCGACTCCGTCGACGTCGAGGCCGACATCAACCGTCTCACCGGTCTCGGCGCGAAGCTGCTCGAAGGCCCGATCAACCTCCCCAACGGCGGCCGCATCGCGTTCCTCCAGGGGCCCGACGACACTCGCCTCGAGCTGGTGGAGACCCGCCGCATCGCCGGCGGCTCCGGCGGCTGCTGCTAGTGTCCGGAGTCAAACGGCGTCGGAAAGGCCCCCAGTAACGCACGATCTGTCGTAACCAGCGGGCCCCGCAGGTCCGCGGCGAGCGCCGCGAGCTCGCGGTCGTAGGCCGAGCAGCTGGAGGGACGGCGAGTCGGCGAACGTCGCGGGAGATCACCGCGTACTCGCGGCCGCTTCTCGGCGTCCGCCACCATGCGCCGCGCGTCCTCGACCGCCAGCGTCCGGCGGCGCCACTCGAGCGTCCCCGCCCGCGACGAACAAGGCTTTGAGCCGGATTCGGCGAGCGGGTCCCCGGACGATCGGCTCTTTTGTTCTTCCCCGAAATCGATTACCATGTCGCCGGCCCGGACACGTACTTTCGGTGCGGAGAGCACACATGCCCCAACCGATTTGGCTCGGCGACACATGGTCAAGGTCCCGCCGTCATCCCGCCGTTCCACGGATGCTCCTGCGGCGGGGCGGGAATGACGACTTCGCGAAACGCAGACAGACCCAAAGGAGGACCTCGTGAGAAAGCGGGCGTTCGGCATGAGCGTAATGCTTCTGGTCGCTCTCTTCTTCGGTGCCGGTTGCGTCGTCGCTCCGGCCGGACAACCGAGGGCGTATCCGCCGCCGGCCGCGACGGTACCGGCGCCGCCGCCGCCGCCCATGGCGGAAGCGCCACCGCCGGAAACGGAAGTCGCTCCGCCGATGGAGTACGTTATCGACGGGACGCCGATGTACTACGAGGCGTTCCCCCGGGTACCGTTCTATCCGCTCTATCTCGAAAGCTGCCTCTGCGTGACGCCCGTGCGGTTCGTCCACGGCGCGTGGGTCGACGTCTATGGCGCCACCTGGCATCGGGGCGCTTGGGCGTATCGGTCCGTGCCGCCGCATGTGGCGGCACGCTGGCGCGCCAACGGGTTCGTGGGAAGAAATGGTCACAATCTGCACCCAGCCCGCTATCACGCGCCCGCCGTGAGCCGCAATCACTTCGGGTCGCCGGTGGTGCGCCCCCCGGCGCCAAAAAAGGCGCCGCCGAAGAAGGACGACCACAACAAGAAGTAGGAGCCGAAGATCGCAGCGGCGCTCCCCCGGCGGCGCGCGCAGAAGCGTGGGCCGAAACCATCGTGGCGCGACTGGCGTCGGAGCTGGTCGCGACCACGGCCGGTTTTCTGGGGTCACGCCGCGCGGGCGCGACTCGGGCTAAGCTGACGGGGTCACGCCAGAGCACGAGGGGGGTGTCACGCGCATGAAAGTCGGGGTCTCGCTCACCAGCCGGCACGTGGTGGACGATCCGCGCGAGGGAGCGCGGTGGATGATCGAGCGGGCGGCGGCGGCACGGCGCGCCGGGCTCGACTCGCTGTTCATCGGCGATCACCACGCGACGCCGGAGCCGTACTACCAGAACACGCCGATGCTCGGCCGGCTCCTCGCCGAGTGGGACGACAAACCGGCGGGATGCTTGTTCCTGCTCCCGCTGTGGCACCCCACGCTGCTGGCCGAGCAGGTCGGCACGCTGGCGGCCATCGCGAAGGGACGCTTCATCATGCAGGTCGGGCTCGGCTACGGCGAGGATCAGTTCGCCGCCATGGGGACGACCCAGAAGGCGCGGGTGCCGGCGTTCGAGGAAGCGCTGGACGTCGTCCGCCGTCTGCTCGCCGGCGAGACCGTCACCAATTACGGACGCTTCTCCCTCGCCAAGGCGCGCATCTCGCCGATACCGGCGGAGCCGGTCGAGGTCTGGTTCGGCGCCGGCGTCCCCGTGGCGATCGACCGCGCGGCCCGTCTCGGCGACGCGTGGCTCGCTTCCCCGAGTCTCTCCGTCGACAAGGCGCGCGAGCAGCTGAACTACTATCGCGAGCGCTGCGCCGCCCACGGCCGTCGCCCGACCGCGCTCGCCATTCGCCGTGACGTCTACGTCGGCGAATCGTCGGCCGAGGCCAAGGCGGTCCTCGCGGAGGAGGTCGCCAAGGGGTATCGCGGCTTCCCGCCCGACGCGCTGGTCGCGGGGACGGTCGACGAGGTCACCGAGCGCTTCGCCGAGCTGGCCAGGCTCGGCTACACCGAGGTGCTGATCCGGCACCTCACCGACGATCGCGCCAAGGTGCTCGGCTCGTTCGCGCGCCTGGCGCGCGTGCGCCAGGCGGTGGCCGCGCTCTAGCGGAAGGCGCTCACGGCTTCTTGAGCCGCATGTCCTCGTAGGGCGCGGCGAAGTAGAGCTGGGGGCTGAGCCCGATCGCCGGCTCCTCGACGCGCGGCCCCACCCCGTGCAGGGTGGCGGGCTCGAAGATCGGGGCGAACATCACGCGCTCGTGCATCAGGCGCTGGATCTGATGCAGCATCGCCTCGCGCTTCTTGCGGTCGCGCTCCTGCGCCTGCGAGCGGAACAGGTCGTCGATGTCGGGATAGCCGCCCGAGGCGTAGGGCGCACCGCTGATCACGAACGATTCGAGACGCGTGGAGGCGTTGCCGGGCGCCGCCGAGACACCGACGATCACGCCCCCGAGCTTCTTGTTCCGCCATGCCTCCAGAAACGTCGCGCGCTCCATGCCGCGCACACGCGTGCGGATGCCCACGGCGTGCAGGTAGTTTGCCACCCCCTCACCCATCGTAGTGAACGGCGGTAGTGGAGTGGTCTCCCCCGCGTCGAAGCCGTTGGGATAGCCGGCTTCGGCGAGCAATCGCTTGGCGCCGGCGACGTCGTAGGGATATGGGTCGATGGGCAGCGCGAAGTCCATCACGCTCGGGATGATCGACCCGGTCAGGCGCGAATACCCCAGTCGCTCGGCCTCGTTCAGCGCCTTCTTGTCGATGGCCAGGGCCGCGGCCAGCCGCACGCGACGGTCGGCCCAGGGCGATTTGGGATTCCACTGCTCCGGGAACTCCACCCACCACGTCGCCGGCGCGACGACCTTGGCCAGCTTCAGCTTCGGATCCATCTTGATGGTCGCGGCCTCGACGCCGATCATCAGGTAGCCGATGTCGGCCTCGCCGGCCTTGAGCATGGTCAGCCGCGTGGTGCGGTCGGGAACGCCCTTGATAACCACGCGCTTGATCGTCGGCTTCTTGCGCCAGTACTGCTCGTTGGCCTCCAGCACCAGCTCCTGGCCGGGGACCATGCGCACGAACCGATAGGGGCCCATCCCGACGGGCTGCCGCCGGAAGCCCTCCTCGCCCACCCGCTCGACGTACTTCTTCGGCACGATCCACGCGGCGCCGGTGGCCGGGGTCGCGTAGAACGTCAGGAAGTCGGGCCACGGCGCGCTGAGCACGAATCGGACGCGCAGGGGATCGACGACCTCCACGGACTTCACCCGGTCGTGCAGCAGCTTGGCGGAGTTGCCCCGGTAGCGGTGGAAGCTGAACTTCACGTCCTCGGCGGTGAGCGGGTCGCCGTTGTGGAACTTGAGTCCATCCCGCAGCTTGAACTCGTAAGTGAGCCCGTCCGCGCTCTCCTTCCACGACTCGGCCAGGCAGGGCGCCATGTTGTTGCCGGGCAGCGGCTTGATCAGCGCGTCGTGCAGCGCATACAGGAACGTGAACGGGGTGGCCACCCCCGAGGTCTCCGCCGGATCGAGAAACGTGGGCGCGATCGACGCGTCGAACGCGATGGTCAGCTGGCCGTCCACCGGCGCCTGGGCGGAGACGGGAGCCACGAGCCCGAGCGCGAACACCAGGGTGAGGGCGATCGTCGTCGTGAGCGTACGCATGTCGAGCCTCCGTTTCACGAGCGGGTCGTCCCGCTTCTCGAACCCGCCCCGTCAGCCGACCTCAGCGGAGCGCGTGACGGAGCGTGCCGCCGACCAGCGAGACCGCGCGGTTGCCGGTCTGGATGAGGCGGCCCATTGGCGTGAAGCCGTGGATCATCCCGCCGTAGCAGACCGCGTCCACGCACACCCCGGACTCGCGCAGCCGCCTGGCGTAGGCCTCGCCCTCGTCGCGGAGCGGGTCGAAGCCGGCGGTGACGATCAGCGCGGGGGGCAGTCCGGCCAGCGACGACGCGCGCAGCGGCGACAGGCGCCAGTCGGCGCGGTCCGCCTCGCTGTTCACGTAGTGATTGAAGAACCACAGCATCGACTCACGCGTGAGCAGAAAGCCCCCGGCGAAGTCGCGATACGACCCGGTGTCGACGCTGGTGTCGGTCACCGGGTACAGCAGCGCTTGCAGCCGGATCGCCGGCCCGCCCTGATCGCGGGCGAGCAGCGCGACCACCGCCGCGAGATTGCCGCCGGCGCTGTCCCCGGCGACGGCCACGCGGCTGCCGTCCACCCCGAGCTCGGCCGCGTGAGCGACGATCCAGCGAGTGGCCGCCCACGAGTCGTCGACGGCAGCCGGGAACTTGTGCTCGGGCGCGAGGCGATAGTCGACGGCGATCACGCACACCCCGGCCTCGGCGGTGAGCTGGCGGCACAGCGTGTCGTGGGTGTCGAGGTCGCCGATGACCCAGCCGCCGCCGTGGAAGAACACGAGCACCGGCAGACGCGTCGACGCGGCGACGTCGGCCGGCCGGTACAGACGCAGCGGAATCGAGCCGTGCGGACCGTCGGCGACGAGATCTTTGACGAGTCCGATCGTGGGTGGTGTCGGCGTCGTCGCCGGACGCGTCTCGCGAAACATCTGACGCGCCTCTTTCGGTGAGAGCTGGTGATACGGCGGCCGCCCGGCCTTGATCACCAACTCGAGCACCGCGCGTACTTCCGGATCGAGCGCGGCAGTGTGAGGTGAGGCCGGGTCGCCGGCCGAGCCGAGCCCTTCAGTGATCGGAGTCGCGATCGGAACGCTCATGCCCGCACCGCCGGCTGGGCCAGCACTTCGGCCGCGGCCTTCTCGACCGCGGTGCCCTTGAAGAAGTCGGGGTCCACCTCGCCCCAGAACCGCACGGCGTTGGCGAACATGAAATCCTTGAAGTCGTCGTCGTTGAGCAGGCCGTGCTCGACCAGCTCGTACGCTTCGGGGACCACGTCGGTCATGTCGGGGACGTCGAAGTGGCCGATGTCGGAGCTGAAGATCGCGTTCAGCCGCGCGTTCATGGGGTTCGCGCGACGATTGAAGGCCCACGCGTTGACGGGGTCGTCGGCCTCACAGCCGAAGTAGTAGCGCGGCACGAACAGGTCGCGGATGTCTTCCTTGCGCTCGATCTTGCAGCGAAAGTAGTCGTCGACGTCCTCGACCCCGCCGGTGAGCGTCCCGGTGTCGCCCTCGAGGCCTTCGTTCTTGCGCACGGCCTCGATCGTGGCCGCGCCTGCGTACTTCTCCGCGAGCTGCAGCAGCTTGGCGCGGTCGAGCTTGCTCGGGTGCGTGGACTCGATCGCCTTCCCGTTGCGCTTCTCCCAGTGGCCGATGAGGTCCGCGTAGAGCATGCACGCCCAGCCGACTCCACCCTCGAGGAACGCGAAGTTCAGGTCGGGGAACCGGCGGGTGACGCCGCCGAAGAAGAGGGCCTTGGCGACGGAGTGGCCGCCGGAGGCGAAGTGGCCGATGTGGTTGTAGCAGAAGCTCGACGGTGAGTTGCGGAGCAGGATCGAGCGCGCGCCGTTGTGGAAGCTCGGCGCCACGCGCAGCTCCCGGCACTTCTGCCACACCGGGTCGTAGTCGTGGGGACTGTCGATGCCGATCACGTCGTACCACTCCACGAACTTCGACGCGTCCGGGTGCTCCTCGGCGAGCGCCGGCACGGGCCGGCGCATGAGCCCGCCGACCATGATGACCTTGTAGCCGAGCTGCTTGACCGCGAACTCGATCTCCTCGATCGCCTCGTCCGGCGTGTACATCGGGATGATCGCGGCGGGAATGACGCGATCCCCGAGGCCGCGGAACTGATCGGCCGTGAACACGTTGTACGAGCGGCAGATCGCGCGACGGAGCCGCGTGTCCTGCATGCGGTGGTAGCCGAGTCCCGCCGTCGGATAGACCACGCAGAAATCGATGCCGAGGTCTTCCAGGCGCTCGTACATGAGGCGCGGCAGCATGGCGGTGGCGCGGTCGAGCGTGTTCTCGCTCGGCGTGGACAGGAACGCTTCCATCCCTACCCGCTTCCGCGCGCGCTCGTCGACGTTCATGCGGAGCGAGTTCGGCACGCGCTGGCTGGCGAGATCGAGGGCCTCCACCGCCGCGTCACCGCCGATACGCTTGAACTCCTGGCGCATCACCGGCCCGTATTCGAGCCAGTGGCCGTCGGCGTCGATGACCGGGTGCTTGAACCGAGCGTGAAGCGCCCGCGCGTCCCCGTGACCGTTACTCGTCATGATTGTTCCTCCATGGGGGCCCCGACGTGGCCCCCAAACCCCCAACATTCGGGGCACCCCGGCGAAGCCGGGGCGCCCCTCTAGACCGCGCGTTCTAGAGCCGCGTGTTCAGTGGCGGCATGATACCCCCAAACGCCGCTCGGACCGGTCAGCGCCTCATCGGGAGCGGCGAACCGCGGGCCGTTTGCTCTTCGTCGCGACCGCGCGCGCCGGTGTCTTCTTCTCGGGCTCCACCGCCTGAAACAACGTCCCGGGCGGCACCACGGTCACGCGCTCCAGGTTCGAAGTGCCGGCCGTCACTTCCGGCAGCACGATCGGGAACCCCTGATCCGAGACGTATCGCGGCCGCAACTCGTAGATCCCCGGCGTCTGGCCGAAGTTTGGCTGGGTATGCGTGAAGACCAGCTTCGAGCCCGGGCCCAGCATCCCCGAGGGCTTCGCGCCCAATGTCGTCACGACGCCGTTCGGATCGGTCAC
>DATHGT010000099.1:0-19080 GCA_035317605.1 Candidatus Acidiferrum sp.
AGGTCGGCCAGGTCCTCGCGAAAGGCCGCGACCTCGGCGGGAATCAGGCGTCCCAGCGTGAACAGCTCCTCGAACTGGTCGAACACGAAGACCGGACGCACGAGACGGTTCTGTCGGGTCCAGAATTCCAGCCCGTTCCGGTGCAGGTACTCCCAGAGCGTTTCGCCGTCGCGGAGCGGCGGATGGTCGATCTCCTGGGCGCGCAGCGCCTCGAACAGCGCGAGGCGCACCTGCTCGATGAGCGGCTCGGTGTTCGCGCGCAGCTGGAGCCTCAGCAAGACCGGGAGGATCCCCTTCTCTCTCAGGCGCGGGAACACGCCGGCCTTGAGCAACGACGTCTTGCCCAGGCCGGACTTGCCGAACAGGACCGTCATCGGCTCGTCGGCGATGCGACGCTGGAGCTCCTCGGCTTCCGCGGCCCGGCCGCTGAAGAACTCCCGGGCCGCCTCGTCGTAGGATTCGAGGCCCGGCCACGGATTCTCGCGGTCGAGGCGGGTGCCGGTCTGCGGTCGCGCGGTGGCGTCCATCAGCGCACCTGGTCGCGATTCATGGCCCGTATCTCCTCGATCAGCGTCTTGCGCAGCGCCTCTTCGGGGTTGCCGCCCGGGGCGCGACCGAAGTGCAGGTCACGGAAGTCCGGAAACTCGTCGAGCAGCCTCTGGTAGCGCCCGAGATCGCCCTGATAGTCGGCGTCAACCACGATCGGGATGACGAACTTGCGGCCCACGATCTTCTTGGCCCGTTCGAGGGCTTCCTTCCACTCCCGGAACACGTAGTGCTCCCCGAGCTTGGCCGTCTTGTCGGAGATGACGGCCACGAAGAGGCGGACCTCGCGCTGAATCTGGGGCAGGATCTTCTTCTCCCACTGATCGCCCGCGGTCAGTACCTCCTTGTCGAACCAGACGCCGCTGTCGCTGATCGACGTGAGGGCTCCGTAGAGCCGCTCGACGGCGGGGAGGTCGTCGCGAAGGTAGCTGAGGAAGATGCTGCCGCGCGCGCCGTCGGCCGCCGGAGCCCCCGCGGGCGCCCCCGCCGTGTCGGGCACGCGCAATTTGAAGCGACGGTGGAGCTCGGCCACGAACTCCTCGACCGGACCATCGGACACGCGGATGTCGATGTCCCGTCCCTTGAAACGCTGGAGAAACGCGGCGAGGGTCGCGCCGGACGGCGCGCTGTCACCGGCGATGTAATACGACCGCGGGGCGGTGCGGAGCCGTTCGCGGGTGGCCGCGCGCAGGACGAAGCGAGTGAGCCAGTCGGGCAAGTGCACGCCGAGGATCAGAAGGTTGTGATTGCGCAGCTCGGAGAGCAGCCATTCCGGCGGCGGCACGTCGCCGGCCACCAGCCGATGGATGAACTCGAGGGCGTCCTCGTCGTGCAGCGCGAAGTCCGACTTGCTCGCGGCCCGCCCGAAGAGGTTGAAGACGATCGGCGCGTCGCCGGGCCGCATCTTGAGCGCGTCGCTCTGGGCGGCGGTGGATTGATTGGGGGAGAACTCGATCTCCCGGGTGACCGCATTGCCGGCGAACCGAACCTGGTCGAGGGCCCGCGCCATCAGCGAATCGAACGTCACGCTCACGAACAGATCGAAAGGCCGGATGTCGGCGAGCCGCAGGAGGGTGTCCGGGATCGGGAATGGGGGGTCCATGGATCGCAGGAAGCCCGCGACCCGACTATAAAGGTTGTTCAGATTGGCCCGCGGGTCGGAAAGATAGGCGGAGACCGCGTCGCTGAGCTCGAAGTGAGGGGTCCATTGCACCTCGAGCTTTTCCCGCTCGGCCAGGCGTTCGGCCAGCAGGCGCTGGAGGGTGACCCGTCGCCCCTGATAGTCCGCCTGGAGCAGCTCGTGGCCCAGGATCGGGACGACCTTCCCGTCCTGGATGAAGTCGAGGAGGTCGTCCCACGGGAAACTATCGTCCATTGGAGTGTCCTCCGGCCCCCACACATAGCCTTGGTCGGTCAGCCCCGTCAACCGGCCGCGCGGTGCCTCCGCGCCGATGCTGGTAGACTGGCGCGTCATGAGCGACGAGCCTGAGACGTCCGCGAGCGAAGATTTCGCCACGTTGTTCGCCAACCACGAGGCCACCCGAGCGCTGGAAGTCGGCCAGGTCGTTCGGGGACGAGTGATGCAGATCGCGGCCGAGAGCGTGTTCGTGGACGTCGGAGGCAAGGGGGAGGCATGGATCGACCGCGCCGAGCTGACCGACGAGGACGGTCGGCTGAAGGTCGCGGTGGGCGACGAGATCGAGGCCGCGGTCGTCTCCACGCGTGACGAGATCCGTCTCTCCTACAAGCTCCAGCGCGGCGCCCAGGCGCGGGAGGCGCTTGCCGCGGCGTCGCAGAGCGGCATCCCGGTGGAAGGAAAAGTCGCGGCCGTCATCAAGGGCGGCTACGAGGTGACGGTCGGCGGATTGCGCGCGTTCTGCCCGTTCTCCCAGATGGAGATCCGGCGCGTCGCGACTCCCGAGGACTACCTCGGAAGAGTGCTCGAGTTCCGGGTCATCAAGTACGGCGAAAATGGCCGGAACATCGTGCTTTCTCGGCGCCAGATCCTCGAAGAGCGCGCGGCCGAGGCGGCGGAGGTGACGCGCCAGAAGGTGATCCCCGGCGCGGTGCTGCCGGGCACGGTCGTCTCGCTCGCCGACTTCGGCGCCTTCGTCGATCTCGGAGGCATCCAGGGGTTGATCCCGATGTCCGAGATCGCTCACGCGCGGGTGGCCCGGGCCGGCGACCGGCTCAGCGTGGGTGAGGCCGTGACCGTGAAGGTCATGAGGGTCGAAGAGGAGAGGGGCCGGATCTCGCTGAGTCTCAAGGCCCTCGAGGGCGATCCGTGGGAGGGCGTGTCCGGCCGATTGCGCGAGCGGCAGGTCGTTCGCGGGCGGCTGCTCCGCGCGGCCGAGTTCGGGATCTTCGTCGAGCTGCTGCCCGGCATCGACGGCCTGCTGCACGTCAGCGAGATTCCGCGCAGCCGTCAGGGCGCCATGCGCGAGGCCGTCGCCGCCAACGCCGAGGTGGACGTGATCCTCCTGACCATCGACACCGCCAAGCGCCGCGTCGGGCTCGGTCTCGCCCCCGAGCACGCCTCGGCCGGTGATCGCGTGGAGTCCGCGGTCACGGTGGGCGCCGTGCTCACGGGGACCGTCGAGCGCCTGGAGAACTACGGCGTGTTCGTCCGGCTCGGTCCGGGACAGACCGGGCTCGTGCCCAACGCGGAGCTGGGCACCCAGCGCGGGACCGATTACCGCACGGCGTTTCCCGCGGGCACCGAGCTGAAGGTCCTGGTGCTCGCGGTCGAAGAGGGCGGCCGGCGCATCCGGCTTTCGTACACGCAGGCCCTCGCTCGCGAGGAGCGGGCCGAGGCGCAGGAGTATCTGCACGACAGCGGAGCGAAGAGCGGCGGCTTCGGACTCACGCTGGGAGAGCGGTTCCGTCAAGCCCGTCGAACCTGAGGAGAGTCCCCATGACGAACCAGCTTCCGCGCGCTCACGAAATGGAGCATCACGACGCCGATCGCGCCACCACGCGGCCGGTGGTCTCGGGCAGCCAGGGGGTGATCTCATCGGGCCATCCGCTGGTGTCGATGGCCGGCATGCGCATGCTGCTCTCGGGCGGCAACGCGTTCGACGCGGTGGCCGCCGCGGGCTTCGCGGCCGCAGTCCTGGAACCAACCGCCTCCTACACGCTCATGGGCGAATGCGTGGCGATGATCCACGACGCGCGCCGGGGCGAGACCCACGCGCTGAGCGGCCAGGGCGTGGCGGCGGCGCTCTCGACGATCGCGTTCTTCCGCGGTCGCGGTCTCGATCGCATCCCGACCGGACCGGGCAAGGACGCGCCGCTGTCGTTCACGGTTCCGGGGGCCGTCGACGCCTACCTCACGCTGCTCGAAACGTGGGGGACCAAGAGCGTGGCCGAGGCGCTGGCGCCGGCCGTGCACTACGCCGAGCGCGGATTTCCGATGTACGAGTACATGCACCGGATGCTCTCGATCCCCGAATCGCGGAGCCAGTTCGATCTGTTTCCGCCCGGCGGCACCGACGTGTTCTATCCCGGCGGCCGCGCCCCGCGCGTGGGTGAGCTGCTCGTGCAGCCGGCGCTGGCCGGCACGCTTCGACGGCTGGTCGAAGCCGACGCGACGACTCGTGGTCATCGGGCGGCCGGCATCGCCGCCGCGCGCGCTCGCTTCTACCGAGGAGACGTCGCGGCCATGATCGGTGGGTTCTCCGAGCGAACGGGCGGACTCCTGCGCGCGTCCGATCTGGCCCCCTACCGCACGCGGCTGGAAGCGCCGCTGGGAACGACCTTCGCCGGACGCGAGATCATCGGCCAGGGCGCGTGGACTCAGGGGCCGGTCCTGATGCAGGCCCTCGGCATGCTCTCGAACTTCGACCTGCGCGCGATGGGCCACAACTCCACGCGCTACATCCACGTGGTGGCCGAAGCCCTCAAGCTCGCGTTCGCCGACCGCGAGCGCCACTACGGCGATTCTCCGTCGGTGCCGATCGCCGAGCTGCTCTCGCCCGCGTACCTGCGCGAGCGGGCCGCGCTGATTCGCCTGGACCGCGCGGCGCCCGCGCTGCCGCCCCCCGGCGATCCGCTCGGGCACGGCGCGGTGGCGACCAGCCCGGCCCCGCGAGCCGCCGAGACCGCGTCGGCCATCGACGGCACCACCCACATCGCGGCCATCGACCGCGAGGGCAACATGATCTGCCTCACCCCGAGCGGGGGCGTGTTCAGGAAGTCCGCGTTCGCCCCGGAGCTGGGCTGCACGCTCAGCACGCGCAGCGAGATGTTCGTGCTGGAAGAGGGCCATCCCAACGCGCTGGCCCCGGGCAAGCGGCCGCGCACCACGCTCGTGAGCTACATGATCTGCGAGGACGGCGTGCCGACGATGACGATCGGCTGCCCGGGCGGCGACGATCAGAGCCAGGCCGACCTCCAGCTCATCCTGAACGTGCTGGTCTGGGGGATGAACCCGCAGCAGGCCGTCGAGGCCCCGCGCTTCTCGACCCAGACGCTCGTGAACTCGTTCTACCCGCGCGCCTATCTTCCGGGCCAGCTCAACGTCGAGTCGGGGGTCCCCGCGGCCACCCGCGCGGAGCTGACCGCGCTCGGTCACAAGGTCAGCGAGATCGGCGCCTGCGGCATCGGCGCGGTGGTCACGCGGCGCGACCCGTCCACCGGCGTGCTCTCCGCCGGCGCCGACCCGCGCCGCCCGACCTACGCGCTGGCCTGGTAGCGTCGGCGGCGTCGAGCCGCTCCGAGTTTCGGCCGATCGAGTCATGGCGGCCTCCGGTTGGGGCAAGGGCCGCGCCACGCTGGGCGTCGGCCGGAATCCTCAACGATTGAGCCGTGATGTCGCTCATGGGGGTCATCTCGGGCGCGCCCGAAGGGTGATGAAGGGTGGTCAACTGAGCGGTCAACGGGTCGATCAGTTCGCTCGATCGGGACACGGGATACACTAGCCGGGCGTCGAAAGGGAGAGTGTGTGATGACGAGTCAGGGCGATAAGGCCGCGCGGTTCCGAGCGCTCCACCAGGGCGAGGCGTTCGTGATCCCGAACCCGTGGGATGCGGGGTCGGCGCGCATGCTGGCTGCCCTCGGGTTTGCGGCCCTCGCGACCTCCAGCGGCGCTCAGGCGGGCGTGCTCGGCCGGCGCGACGGCAAGGTGACGCGCGACGAGGCGCTCGCCCACGCTCGCGCGATCGTCGACGCCGTCGACCTGCCGGTCTCCGCCGATCTCGAGAAGGGCTTCGGTGACTCGCCCGACGTCGTGGCGGAAACGGTCCGGCTCGCCGCCGGCGTGGGGCTGGTCGGCTGCTCGATCGAGGACGCGACCGGCGACCGAGAGAAGCCGCTCTACGACCTCGCCCACGCGAAGGAGCGGGTGGCGGCGGCGGTGCGGGCCGCGCGGGCCCTGCCGTTTCCGTTCACGCTGACCGGGCGCACGGAGAACTTCCTGCGTCCCAACCCGAGCCTGGACGACACGATCGCGCGGCTGCGCGCGTTCGAGGAGGCCGGCGCCGACGTGTTGATGGCGCCGGGACTGCCCGACCTGGCCGCGGTGCGGGCGGTGTGCGCGGCGGTGTCCAAGCCCGTCAACTTCATGGCCGGCATCAAGGGCAAGTCGTTCACGGTGCCGGAGCTGATCGCGGCCGGGGTCAAGCGGATCAGCCTGGCCACCTCGCTGTATCGCATGGCCATCACCGGTGCCCAGGAAGCGGCGCGCGAGGTGAAGGAGCGGGGCACGTTCGGCTACATCGATCGCTCGCTCGCCACGCCCGACATGAATCAATTCCTGCAGGGGTGAACGGAGTTCACCCGGGGATCAAGGAGGCCGTCATGTTCTTCGAGCTGCGGCAGTATCACGTGCGTCCCGGACAGCAGGCCGCGTGGGTCAAGTGCATGGAAGAAGAGATCATCCCCTTCCAGGTGAAGATGGGCATGGTCATCCTCGGCAGCTTCGTGGGCGAGGAAGACCCGAGCGTCTACGTGTGGATCCGCCGCTTCGAGAACGAGGGGGAGCGCAAGCGGCTCTACGAGCTGGTCTACCAGAGCGACTACTGGAAGAACGAGATCGCGCCCAAGGTCCCGACCCTGATCGATCGCGAGCTGATCAAGGTCACCCGCCTGGTGGCGACGCCCCGCTCCGTGATCCAGTAAGCTCCCGGAGGCCGTCACGCATGACACGGTGGATCGTCGGTCTGGCGATCGTGATCGCGACGGCCGGCTGCTCGGCGCGCACGCCGCACGACCAGATGGCGCACGGGAGCCAGGCGGCGAGCGACGCACGGCCGGTGCTCTACGATACGCTGGGGCGCTACTCGTACCGGATCACCACCGACTCCGCCGACGCCCAGCGCTGGTTCGATCAGGGGCTCCGCCTGGTGTACGCCTTCAATCACGCGGAAGCTCAGCGCGCGTTCGGCGAGGCCGCGCGTCTCGATCCGTCCTGCGCGATGTGCTTCTGGGGCCTGGCCATTGCCGAGGGCGCGAACTACAACAGCCCGACCGACGCCGATCGCGAGAAGCGTGCGCTGGCCGCGGTACGCCAGGCCCGGCAGCTCGCGGACCGGGCGCGCCCGCCGGAGCGCGCGATGATCGACGCGCTGGCCAAGCGCCACTCCGGCGACTCCGGCGCCAAGCGCGACGCGCTCGACCGCGCCTACGCCGACGCCATGCGGGTGGTCGCCCGGCGGTTCCCCGACGACCTCGAGGCCGCCACGTTCTTCGCCGACGCGATGATGAACCTGCGGCCGTGGAATCTGTGGGCGTCCGACGGTTCCGCGTATCCGGGGACCGACGAGCTGGTGCAGACGCTCGAGCGCGTGCTCGCCCGCGAGCCCAATCATCCAGGGGCGATCCATCTCTACATCCACGCCCTGGAGGCGAGCCGCCAGCCCCAGCGCGCGGAAGCGGCGGCCGATCGCCTGGTGAAGCTGATGCCGGGCGCGGGGCACATGGTGCACATGCCCTCGCACATCTACTGGCGGGTGGGCCGGTACGCCGACGCGGTGGCCGTCAACACGGCGGCGGTGGCCGCCGACCGCGCGTACTTCAAGACCGGGCGGCCGAGCGAGATCTATCGAGGGCTCTACTATCCGCACAACATCGACTTCATCTGGCACTCGGCCAGCATGGAGGGGCGCGGCGCTGAGACCCTGCGCGCCGCCCGCGAGCTCGCCGAGACCGCGCCGCCCGAGATGATCAAGCAGATGCCCGACATGGAGACGGCGCCGGCGGCGCCGATCGCGGCCCTCGCGCGCTTCGGGCGATGGGACGAGGTCCTGCGCGAGGGGAAGCCGCCGCGCGAGTGGCCGTACGCGCGTGGTGTCTGGCACTACGCGCGTGGGCTCGCGTTCAACGCGCGAGCTCAGGCCGCCGACGCTCGCCGCGAGCTGGCCGAGCTGGAAGCGGTCCTCGCCTCGGTGTCGCCCGAGCGCACGCTCGCCTTCTTCTTCCGCACCAAGAACATGCTCCAGCTCGCGGCCAACGTGCTGGCCGGCGAGATCGCGGCCAAGGCCGCGGACACGGCCACCGCGGCGCGCTTGCTGCGCGCGGCCGTGGCCGAGCAGGACACCCACTGGTTCACGGAGCCGCCGCCGTGGTATTTCCCCGTGCGCCAGGCGCTCGGCGCCGTGCTGCTCCAGGCCGGCCGCGCGCGCGAGGCCGAGCAGGTCTACCGCGACGACCTCACCCGCAACCCGAACAACGGCTGGTCGCTGTTCGGCCTCGCCCAGAGCCTGCGCGCCCAGGGCAAGACCGCCGAAGCGGCGCGGGCCGACGCGAGCTTCCAGAAGGCCTGGGCGAAGGCCGACGTGAAGCTGACCGCTTCACGCTTCTGACCTCGGCGCGCTATTTCGCCTTGGCGATTTCTTCGGCGAGCTCGTCGGCCCGGTGCGAATCCAGGGGGCGGAGGCGATTGAGGACGCGCCGCGCGTCGTCGAGACGGCCCATCTTCACGTACGCCTCGCCCAGGTATTCGAGCGCTTCCGGGAAGTCGGGACGCAGGCGCAGGGCCTCGTGATAGGCGTCGAGCGATTCGGGGTAGCGCCCCTGATTGCGCAGGGCGTAGCCCAGCTCGTTCCAGGCGTCGGCGAAGTCGGTGCGGAGCGCGAGCGCCTGGCGGAACGCGCTGACCGCCCCGGGCCAGTCCCTGACCACGCGGGCGCGCACCCCGCGGTTGTACTCGCTGTCGGCGTCGGCCTCGGCCGGGGATTGCCTGCGTTCTTCGACGGCGGGGGAGCTGGGCTCGGCGCGCGTGGCGGCGGGGACGAGAACGCCGCTCGCGATGACGAGCACGAGAATCGGCATGACGGATCGCGTGGTCATCGTTCTCTGAGCATATCGCACGGCCAGCGCGCGCGACCCGTCGGCGGTGTTATCCTCTCCCCTCGATGACGGCCCACAACGCCGACTCCTCGTCGCTGCTGGAAGCCGTTCGCAAGCTCGTGCCGATGATCCGTTCGTGCGCGGACGAGATCGAGCGGGACCGCGAGCTGCCGCGTCCCTTGTTCGAAGCGCTCGCCGACGCCGGGGTGTTCCACATGGCGGTGCCGCGCTCGCTGGGCGGCGGCGAGGTCGACCTGCCGACGTACGCGCAGGTCATCGAGGAGATCGGCAAGGCCGACGCCAGCACGGGCTGGGTCGTCAATCAGGGTGCGATCTTCGGCACGTACGCCGCCCGCATGCCCCACGCCGTCGCCCGCGAGATCTGGACCGAGACGCCGCGCGCGGTCGTGTCCAACACGCCGGCGCCGTCCGCGCGGGCCATCGTGGTGCCCGGCGGCTATCGCGTCACCGGCAACCAGGGCTTCAGCACCGGCTGTCGTCACGCGAGCTGGGTGGCCGCCCACGCCCAGGTCGTCGACAACGGTCAACCCGTGATCGACCCGGCGACCGGTCAACCCGAGATGCGCTACATGCTCGTGCCCGTGGCCGAGGCGGAGCTGCTGGATACCTGGCACGTCCGCGGGATGCGCGGCACCGGCACCCATCACTTCGCGGTGAACGACGTGTTCGTGCCCGCGGAGCGTACGGTGCTGTCGGCGACCGCGCCGGCGATCGAGACCGGGCCGCTCTACCAGATTCCGCGCACGCTCTGCTTCGCCGCCGGAGACGGCTCGGTGGCGCTCGGCCTGGCCCGCACGTGCCTGGAGACGTTCTACGAGCTGGCCGGCGCCAAGACGCCGCGCAGTATGCAGGGGCTGTTGCGCGACCAGTCGATGGTTCAGGCGTCGGTCGGCCGCGCCGAGGCGGACCTGCGATCCAGCCACGCCTTTCTCACGCAGGCCATCCGCGAGCTCTGGGCCGCGGTGGAAGTCGGCGCGCTCGCCCTGGACCACCGCGTGGCCCTGCGCCTGGCCGCGACCCACGCGATCCGCGTGGCCGTCGGCATCGTCGACACCGCCTACAACTACGCCGGCGCCACCGCGGTCTACGAGGACAACCTGTTGCAGCGCCACTTCCAGGACGTCCACGTGATCAGCCAGCACCTGCAGGGCCGCCTGACCCACTACGAGCTGGTCGGCCGCTACGTGATGGGTCTCCCCATCGACCTCGCCCGGCTCTAGCCCTACTTCACTTTTAGGTCTTCTCCGGGCGCCGCGTAGGGGTACCCCTGGATCAGCGTCGCGCCGGATTCTTCCACGCGCGGGCCCACGCCCCAGATGAAGGCCTGCTGGAAGATGGGCGCGGCCAGCGTGCGGTCGGCGACGAGCTTCTGGATCTGGTGGAGCAGCTCCTCGCGCTTCTTGCGGTCCAGCTCCTTGGCCTGGCGCTGGAAGAGGTCGTCGATCTCGGGCAGCGAGCCGTATGCGTAGATCCCGCCCTTGGTGAAGAACGATTCGAGCCGGGTCGCCGCGTTGCCGGCGGCGCCGGTGGCGCCGATGAGGAGCCCGTGGATCTTCTTGTCACGCCACGCCCCGAGGTACGCGGCGCGCTCCATCGCGCGCACCTTGCTGCGGATGCCGATCCCCTGGAGGAATGCGCCGACGGCCTCGCCGAGCGCGGTGTAGGGCGGCAGCGGCGTGAGATCGCCGGCGTCGAAGCCGTTGGGATAGCCGGCCTCGACCAAGAGCTGCTTGGCCCGCTTGGGATCGAACGCGGGCGGCTCCATCTTCAGCGCGAACTCGAACTCGGGCGGGACGAACGCGCCGGTGATGCGCCCGAGGCCGATCATCTCGGCCTGGTTGATCGCGTTGCGGTCCAGGGCCAGGCTCGCGGCCTGGCGCACGCGGCGATCGTGCCACGGCGACTTGGGGTCCCACTGGTCGAGGAAGTCGAGCCAGTACACGCCGTAGACGATCGGCGCCACCACCTTGACGTTGGGCGTCTTCTTCAGATCTTCGGCGATGGCGCCGCCGAAGAGATAGGCCAGGTCGACCTCGCCGGTCTTCACCGCGGCGGCGCGGGTCGACTCGTCGGGGATGCTCCTCATGATCATGCGCTTGACCTGGGGCGGCTTGCGCCAGTAGTCGGGAAACGCGTCCAGCACCAGCTCGACGCCGGGGTTGAAGGAGACGAACTTGAAGGGCCCCGCGCCGATCGGGTGCTTCTTGAATCCGTCCTCGCCGACCTTCTCGATGTACTTCTTGGGCACGATCCAGCCGGCGCCCGTCGCCGAGGTGCCGTAGAACGCCATGAAGTCCGGCCACGCTTCCTTCAGCACGAAGCGCACGCGGTTGGGCGCGACCACCTGCACGTCCTTGACCTTGCCCTTGAGCAGAGTGGCCGAGGCGCCCTTGTAGCGCTCGAACGTGAACTTCACGTCGTCGGCGGTGACCGGGTCGCCGTTGTGGAACTTGGCGTTCTTGCGGATCACGAACTCGTACGTGATCCCGTCCTTCGAGACCGTCCACGACTCGGCCAGGCCGGGCGCGTTGATGTTGCCCGGCATGGGCTTGACCAGCGCGTCGTGCAGCGGGTAGAGCACCATGAACGGCGTGATCAGGGCTTCGGTGTCGCCGGGATCGAGCCAGCGTGAGACCAGCGTCACGTGGACGCCGATGGTCAAGGTTCCGGGCTGGGCCGCGAACGCGGCGGAGAGCGGTGTGAAGACGAGGCCGACGAACAGGGAGATGGACAGCAGAGACCGAGCGAGCATTCGGGAGTCCTCCGACGGAGCGAAAGCGAGATGTGTGTGTCTATGCGGAAAAATCTACCACGCCGACCTAGCGCCAGAGGCGCTGCGAAGCGATCCGCGCGCCATCGACGAGCGATTGGAGCTTGGCCCACACCACGCTGGAGTGAATCTCCGTCGACCCGGCGAACGACGCGAATCCGCAGTCGGCGCCCGCGATGACGTGCTCGCGTCCGACCACGCTGGCGAACTTCTGGATTCGCTCGGCCACCAGCTCGGGATGCTCGACCAGCACCGTCGATTGGGTGATCACGCCGGGGATCAACACCGCGTCGTCCGGCAGCGTCACGCCTTCCCAGACGCGCCACTCGTGCTCGTGGCGCGGGTTGGCGGCCTCGAACGAGTAGGCGCCGGCGTTGACCTTCAGGATCACGTCGACGATGTCCTTCAGCTGCATGTCGTGGACGCGCGGGCCCATGTTGATGCTGTAGCAGGTGTGGAAGCGCACGCGGTCGCGCGGCAGCCCGCGCAGCGCGTGGTTGAGCGCCTCCACCCGCACCTCGGCCCAGCGCCGGCACTCCGCCACCGTGGAGGTCGGGCTCATGATGTAGTACGTCACCAGCCGGGGATCGTCGATCTGCAACAGCAGGCCCGCGTCGACGATGGCCTTGTACTCCTCGTGCATGGCCTCGGCGATCGCGAACAGGTACTCCTCGTCGGTCGTGTAGTGGGCGTTGCGCTGCCGGCCCTCCACGTTGGAGGGCGCGATCGCGGGCAGGAACGCCTCGGTGACGTCGAGCCCGGCGAGCGCCGATTTCAGATTCGCGACGTCCACCTGCACGTGGGCGTGTCCCACGTAGGTGACGGGGCCCGTGCACTCGTAACGCGGCGCCGCGGCGTTCGGGCTCTGGCGCAGGCTCGGCTCGTAGAACTCGGGAAACGCCGTGACCTCTTTCGATCCCCCCCACGGCAGCGTGCCCGGGTCCGCGCTGCGCGTGAAGCCGCTCAGACGCTCGGTGACATAGGTGATGAAGCTCGGCTTGGACATCTCGCCGTCGGTGATCACGTCGAGTCCGACGTCCGCCTGCTTGCGCACGACGCTGGACACCGCGGAGCGAACGCGCGCGGCGAACCGGGCCGGGCTGCCGCCGGTCTGCGCGAGCTCGAGCAGGTCAGGGGGACGCGGCAAGCTGCCCGCGTGCGTGGTGAGGACGCGCTCGCTGCTGCGCTTCATGTCGCGCGCAGCCGATACCAGGGATGCGGCTGTCCGGGCGTCTTCACCCGCATCGAATAGATCGAGGTGCGCGCGGTGAAGAAGATCGTGCGCAGATCGGGCCCGCCGAAGGCCAGGTTCGCGGGGACTTCCGGCGTGCGGATGATGCCGAGCCGCGTGCCGTCCGGCGCGAACACCCAGGTTCCGCCCGGCCCGGTGCAAAAGACGCGGCCCGCGGTGTCGACCTTCATCCCGTCGGGCACACCGTCGGTCTCGTCGGAGGACATGTCGGCGAAGATGCGGCGGCGGATCATCTTGCCGCCCGCGTCCAGCTCCAGCACGTGAATGTACTGCGCCCAGCGCGTGTTGGCCACGTAGAGGAACCGCTCGTCCGGCGAGAACGCGAGCCCGTTCGGATACTCGAAGTCCGCGACGAGACTCTGCGTGCCGTCCGGCATCACGCGATAGACGCCCGCGTGCGGCACCTCGCGCTCGGCCAGCGGAATGCGCAACCCGGGATCGGTGAAGTAAATGCTTCCGTCGGACTTGCAGACGACGTCGTTGGGCCGATTCAACCGCTTGCCCTCGAAGCGGTCCATGAGGACCTCGCTTCCGCTCTTCGCGTCGGCCGCCCACCGTGTGACTCTTCGATTCCCGCCCTCGCACGTGACGACGCGCCCCTGCAGATCGAACGTGTTCCCGTTGGCCTCGCCCGTGTTCGCCCGCACCAGCTCCGCCCCTTTGCCCACGACGTACCGGTGCAGCTCAGCCCGCCGGATGTCGACGAAGTAATAAAACCCGTCCGGATGCCACAACGGCCCTTCGGTGAACACGAACCCCGTGGCCAACCGCTCCGCCTGACTCGTCTCGAGAACCGCCGTCAACGCGTCGCTCATGATCCCTCCCTCAGCTCGTGCCCCGGGAATCTACCACGCACGAGACGTGGCGCTGTCGGATACCCTTGGCGCGGGCGCGTGAGAGCGCGCCAAATCGTTTCGAGCTGGGAGGGCACATGGCGATCATTCGGGTCTATGCGGGGGACGACGGGAAGTCGCACTTCGAGGAGATCGAGCCGCGGCTTGCGTCGCGGGGCGATCAGTCGGAGAGCGGGGAGCTGATTCCTGGCAGCGGGATTCTCATCCGGCGCTTCGAGCCGACGCGGTCGAATCCGTGGCACCACGCGCCCGGGCGTTACGCGGTGTTCACGCTGTCGGGCGCGGTCGACATCGAGATCGGCGACGGCACGGTGAGGCGGCTCGGCGTCGGCGACATCCTGATCGCCGAGGACGTCACCGGGCAGGGTCATGCCACTCGCGAGGTCGGCCCCGAGCCGCGCGTGTCCGTGTTCGTTCCGCTGGAGAAGTGAGCGCGGCTCAGTCGTAGCCGGGGGGTGGGACGAAGGACTGGAACTCGCGCTCGAGCATCTTCGCGAAGGCCAGGCACGTGAGGTCGCCGAACTGGGGACCGACGATTTGGACGCCGACGGGCAGGCCGCCTGATGTGAAACCGCAGGGCGCGGCGGTGGAGGGGAGATTGAACGCGCCGGTGTAGCCGGCCCAGAACAACTGGTCGGTCACGAGACTGTGCCGGCCGTTGATGACCAGCGTGCGCTCGTAGCGCTCGCCCCCCTGATCGTGGGGGAACGCGGCGGTCCCGGCGACCGGGCAGAGCAAGAGATCGTAGCGGGTGAAGAACTCCGCCCACGCCGCGCGCATGCGATGGCGCGCCTCGTTGGCGGCGAGCCAGTCACGGTGAGGCAGCACGGCGGCCCGGAGCGCGCGCGCACGGTAGCTCTCGTCGCCGTCGGCGAGCTCGCGCACGAGGCCGAGGTTCGTCTCGAACTCCGCGTCGCTCTGGCGGTCCGACGTCGCCGCGCGCAGGAGCCGGGTGTACACCGCGAAGGCCTCGCGGGTGTCGATGGCCGGCCGCGCGCGGTCGTCGACCTTCACCTTCTGCAGGCGCAGGAAATCACCGAGCGCCTGGAGGCGATCCTGGACCTCGCGGTCGACGTCGGCCTCCGGCGCATCCAGCATCAGCGCGACCTTGAAATCGCGCAGGCGCTTCTGCCGAGGTTGACGCAGACGCAGCTGCCATCCCGCCGCGTCGATCGGCTCGGGTCCGGCCATGACCGACAGCGCCAGCGCGAGATCGTCGGCGCTGCGCGCGAGCGGACCGACGACGTCGATGTCGACCGGCGCGTCCTGCCACGGCAGCGCCTGTCCGCGGCGCGGCACGATGCCCCAGGTCGGCTTGTGGCCGTAGACGCCGCAGAAGTGGGCCGGGTTGCGGATCGACGAGCCGATGTCGCTGCCGGCCTCGAGCGCGGTGAGCCCGGCGGCCAGCGCCGCCGCCGAGCCGCCCGACGATCCGCCCGGCGCGCGGGTGAGGTCCCAGGGATTATTGGTGGTGCCGTAAATCGCGTTGAAGCTCTGCCAGTCGGCGAGATAGAGGGGCACGTTGGTCTTGCCGAAGAGCACGGCGCCGGCGCCCAGCAGGCGATCGACGACGACGGCGTTGCGCTTGGCGACGTTGTCGCGGTACCCGGGCACGCCCCACGTGGTCGGCAGGCCGGCGACGTCGTACGATTCCTTGATCGTCATCGGCACGCCGTGCAGCGGCCCCCACCTCTGGCCCTTGGCGAGCGCGCGATCGGCGGCCCGCGCCCGCTTGCGCGCGTTGTCGAAGTCGCGGACCACGATCGCGTTCAGCTTTGGATCGTGCTTCTCGACGCGCGCGAGGTAGAGATCGAGCAGCTCCAAGCAGCCGATCTTCTTCTTCGTGATGTCCGCGGCGAGCTGCCGGGCGGAGCGGAACGGAACGTCGAGCACGATGCACCTCCCGCGATCAGCCTACGGGTCGTTTCCGATATGGGCCGCGCGTGTTCCCCGCCGTCGTGGACCCGCCCGCGAGGCGGCTGAGGGCGAGCCTGCGGCCTACGCTTCGCGAAGGAACGTGGTGACCGCGCGCGCGGTCGCTTCCGGCTGCTCGAGATGAGGCGCGTGCCCCGCGCCCTTGATGACCTCCGTGTGCGTTTTGGCGAGCCGTCGCGCGAATTCGTCGGCGTACACGCGCGGCACCAGGCGGTCGTCCTCGCCCCAGACCAGGAGCGTGGGCGTGGCCGCGATCCGGTGGATGCGCTTCTTCAGGCCCTTGTCGGGGATCGGCCAGATGAACTTGCCCGTCGATCCCATGGCCCACGTCAGCCGCGTGCGCGCCAGCGCGGAGGCTTCGGGCTCGTCGGGAATCGCGAACAGCGCTTTCGCCGCGAGGCCGTTGGCGTCGCGAAAGACATAGTCGGGCAGCTCCGCCGGGCCGACCAGCATCCAGTTGATCACCGGCGCGTCGTCACGCCAGAGTCCGATCGGATCGAGCAGCGCCATCCGCCGCACCCGCGCGGGACGCTGGGCCGCGACCTCACACGCCACCATGGCCCCGAACGAATGCCCGGCGACCACGATCTCCGACAGTCCGAGCTGCTCGAGCAGCTCGTCGTAGCAGAGGACGAGATCCCACAGCGTGTCGATCTCGTAGATCACGTCGGGCAAGTCAGGCGTCGTTCCCGGATGCTCGGGCGCGTACACGGTGAAGCGCTCGGCCAGGGCGTCGAGGAACGCGCCCCACGTGAGACCCCACGGTCCGTGAAAGTAGACCAGCGCGGGACCGCTCCCCTTGACGTGAACCCGGAAGGGGACGCGATCCTGCCAGACCTTGACCGTGCGTGGGCTCGAGGTCACGCGGTGGCCCCGACGGGCTGGCGGACTTTCTTCAGCCGCTCGGGCCACCAATGGTTCTCCCAGCCCTCGTCGTCCCAGATCTCGCGCAGGTGCGGCAGCACCTCGCTGCCGAGCAGGTCGATGTTCTTGAGCGTCAGCTCGTGAGGCATCGAGCCGATCTGCACCAGCAGCATCAAGTTGCCCACGTGCAGGCCCTTGACGACTTCTTCGGCCAGGCGCTCGCGCACGGTGGCCGGACTGCCGGCGATCACGTAGCCCTTGTCGACGAAGTCACGATAGCGGAGCGTCTTGGGATTCTCGGCGCGCCGCACGGGGTTGCGGTTGAACGCGAGCAGGCTCTTGTAGTCCTGGTTGCCGGGCGGGGCGAACCAGTGCGGCGGCACGTGCAGGCACTTGTGATAGAAGTACTCGACGTGCCGCGCGTAGTCGGTCTCGGCTTGCGCGTCGGTCTCCGACACCGCCACGAGCTGCAGGAACCCGGCGCGGTACGGATTGCGCGGCAACCCCTTCTTGTCGACCACGTTCCAGTAGCCGTCCATCATCGACCGCGCGGCGAGCGCGCCTGAATAACTCAGGAAGCAATAGCAGACGTTCTTCTCGGTGGCGAAGTCGAACGTGCTGATGCTGCCCGAGCCCGGCACCCACACCGGCGGATGCGGCGTCTGGACGGGGCGGGGCCAGAGATTCACGGTGGGCAGCTGAAAGTACTTCCCGTTCCACGCGAAGATTTCCTTGGCCTGCCAGGCCTTCAGCACGAGGTCGAACGCCTCGCGATAGCGCTCGCGGTGCTCCATGGGCGTGATGCCGTAGGCGAGGTTGACGTCCATGGGACTGCCGAGCGGCAGGCCGGCCACGAGACGCCCGTCGCTGATGCAGTCGATCATCCCGTACTCCTCGGCCACGCGAACGGGCGGCGACGTCGTGGGCAGCGTCATGCCCATCTGCACGATCGCCACGTCGAGATCGTTGGTCAGCTTCGCCAGCACGCTGCCCATGAGGTTCGGGCTCGGCATGAACCCGTAGGCGTTCTGGTGGTGCTCGTTGGTGCACACGCCGTCGAACCCGGCGCGCGCGGCGTGGAGCAGCTCGTCGAGGGTCCAGTTGTAGTACTGGCCCACGCGCCGCGCGTCGGCCAGCTCCCACCACGGCGGCGTCACCCACACGCTCGGGTAGCGCCGCTCGAAGTCGGCGGGCAGCTCGCGGTGCGGCATCAGATGGAACGCGCTGATCTTCATCGGAAATCCTCCGGGGTCACGCGGCTCTCACTCGACGATCTTCGCACGACACCCCGTCAGCGTCGCGGGGCGGTGACGAACAGGGCCTCGGCGTTCTTCCAGGCGATGCGCTCGGCGAGATCGGCGGGAAGATCGGCCAGCCACGCGCGGGAGAACGCGGCGTGGCCCACGATGTCGTTCCATCGGCCGGGCGTCCACGTGTCGGTGCCCACCATGAAGCGGTCGGGGAACTCCACGAACACCGCGCGCCATTCTGGACTCACGCGTCCGCCGGGCCCGACCTCGCTGCGAAGCGCCAGGTCGGCCCAGAGGCCCTTGTGCTTGCGCATCATGTCCCGCACGGTCGCGGCCGACGCGAACCCGGCGTGCGCCCAGAGCACGCGAGCTCCCGGGTCCTGCCTGAAGAAGCGCTCCACCGCGTCGGCGTCCGAGTGGGCCTGGAGGAACAACCCATGCTGCTTGGCCAGCTCCACGATCCGCCGGGGAATCGGGAGATCGGCGTCGTCACCGTGCAGGTGAAATTCCCCGATCGACACCCAGCGCTGCTTGGGCAGCTGCTCTTCCACGTAGCGCAGCGCCTCTGGATCCTTCATCCACGTCGACAGCTCGCCGCGCTTCCGGTACGGCCGCAGCCCCGGCACGATGAGATCGGGGGCCTCCGCCAGCAGCTTGACCGTCCCCTCGTTCGGCGAGCTCGACATCAGCACGCGCCTGAGCCCGGCCTTGCGCAGGATCGCCACCGCCTCCTTCGGCGGTGTCAGGTTCCACGCGTCGTGGCTGTAGTGCACGTGCGCGTCGACGATCGGCAGCTCGGCGGCTCTGGCGACCGGCGTCATGCCGAAGAGCCCCATGATGATCAGGCAGATCCCGAACGGCCCGGTCACTTGCCGAAGTCCTTCATGTGCGAGCTGTTTCTGGACAAGTCCTTCGGTCCTTTCTTGAACCGTCCCACGCTGCGCCCTGCGAGATCACATGCGCTCTGACGTCGCTTGGTTTTGCTCCAGCTCACGCTGCCCTTGTTCATCTCAGTTCACTTTTCGCGTGCGGCCGGCCCAGTAGGGGTCGCGGAGCTTGAACTTCTGGAGCTTGCCGGTGGCGGTGCGGGTGAGCTGATCGCGCAGCTCGATCGAGGTCGGGCACTTGTAGTGGGCCATCCGGCTCCGGCAGTGCTCCATCAGATCCTTCTCGGTGGCCGACGCGCCCGCGCGGAGCACGACCAGCGCCTTGATGGTCTCGCCCCACTTCTCGTCGGGCACGCCGATCACCGCGACCTCCGCCACCGCCTCATGCTGGAAGAGGCAGTCCTCGACCTCGATG
>DATHGT010000100.1:0-10726 GCA_035317605.1 Candidatus Acidiferrum sp.
CGACGATCTCGTAGCCGCGCTCGCCGTGGATTTCGTCGGCCTCGATGTGCACGGCGAAGAACTCGATCTCGCGGTCGGTGAAGCCATAGAGCGGCTTGAGCGGCGGGAGATTGCGCCGGTAGATCCCCGGCACCTGCGACTCCAGCCCGACGAGCAGCCCGGCCGCGGCCTCGGTGAAGGGTTTGTGCGCCATCTCGTAGCACCAGGCCGTGAGCGCGCGCGTGGTCGGCAGCTGGACCGTGCTCTCGACCCCGGCCCGGCTGACCCCGCAGGCCTCGGCGAAGCGGATGAGCAGGTCGACGTGCTTGGTGCCGGACTCCTCCTCGATGATGTTCTCGAGCAGGAAGTCCCGCGCGTCGCCGTACGGGCACTCGGCGTAGACGGCCGCGCACCATCTGGGGAATTGCGAGACGTACTGGTGATGCTGGGCCGCCCACGCCCCGAGCTGAGCGCGGGTCAGCTCACCCTTCACCCACTGCTCCGTGAACGGGTTGAGACGGCTGTGGCGCGCGTTGACCGCCGCTTCCAGCTCTTTCCTGAACTCGCTGTGCTCGCCCATCTGGCCCTCCTCCGGCGCCGATCCAGCGCCGCTCCGGCGCCGATCGCGCCGCTCGCGGAGATCCGCTGGGCGCACCTTACCGATTGCGTGGCGTCGAATCAAGCGGCCAGGGAAAGGCGCGGGCCAGCGCCGTGACGGTCGTCAGAGTAGGCAAGAGTCTTCCCTCGGTGCCGTCGGGCTTCATCGGCGCTATCGATATCGCCAGGCGAGAACCCGATCCACCGTGATGCGGACGACGGCGCCGGAGTCGCGCGGAAGCGCGAGCTGGCGGTACTGCGGATACTTCGCGACCAGACGGTCGACGGCGCGGGAGAACTCGTCGCCTTCGGTCAAGACGTCGGCGTGGCCCTCGACGATGACGTAGCGCAGCCGCGTCCAGTCCTCGTCGTACTCGTCGACGACCAGCGATATCAGAGGGTTCTCGGCGATGTTGCGGAGCCGGCGCAGCTCGCGCGTGCGCTTGGGCTTGGCGTCGACCGCGGAGTAGATCCGCTCCCCGTCGAGCGCGTAGCACACGGGAACGACGAGCGGGCGACCGCTACTGTCGACGGTGGCCAGACGGCCGACGCGGGCCATCTCGAGGAACTCGATGGCCCACGCCGGCGCGTCCGGAATCACTTGCCGAGCTTGGCGTATTGATCGAGCAACGGCAGGGTCTTGTCGCGGCCTTCCGAGGGCAGCAGGAAGATCGCGCGGGTCACTCCGCCCTCGGCGAGCTTGGCGAGGTCGGCGGCGTCGGGCTTGGCCGCGAACACCGAGACCGCGAGCGTCTTGAAGTCACGCCCGGCCTTGGCCGCGCGCGCCTTCAGGTCCGCCATGCCCTTGAGCACGCTCTCCGCTCCCGCGCGCCCGCGCGGGAACCAGCCGTCGCCGATCTCCACGATGCGCTGGAGCGTGTAGCCGCTCTCGCCGCCGAAGTAGACCGGCGGGTGCGGCTTCTGGATGGGCTTGGGCCATGCCCACACCGGCTCGAAGTCCACGAACTTTCCGTGGTACTCCGCCACGTCCTTCGTCCACAGCGCCTTCATGGCCTTGACCTGTTCTTCCAGGCGCTTGAAGCGGGTGGGGAAGTCCGTGCCGTGGTGCTCCATCTCCTCGCGATTCCAGCCGCCGCCGACGCCGAACAGGAAGCGGCCGTTGGACACGTGATCGACGCTGGCCACGCTCTTGGCCGTGGTGATGGTGTCGCGCTCGATCACCAGACAGATGCCGGTGCCGACCTTCAGGCGCGTGGTCACGACCGCGGCCGCGGTGAGCGAGACGAAGGGATCGAGCGTGTGCTTGTACTGCTCGGGCAGCTCGCCGCCCGCGAACGGGCTCTTGCGGCTGGTCGGGATGTGGGTGTGCTCGGGCACCCACAGCGACTCGAACCCGCGCTCCTCGGTCGCGCGGGCCAGCTCCTGAATGTCGATCGAATACTCGGTGTCGAAGATCGCGATGCCGGTCTGCATGAAGTCCTCCTGACGGTTATCGAGGGGCGCCACGGCTTTGCCGGGGCGCCTCCGAGCGTTGGGGGGTTTGGGGGGCCATTTCGGGGTCCCCCATCAGTGATCGAATATCGACTCTGGGAGGAAGGCGGAGACGATCCAGTTGGGGGCGTCGACGATCTCGCTGATCTTGAGATCGACGGCCACGCTGGAGACGACGTAGGCCTCCTCGCGCGAGAGACCGCGCTCCTCCACCAGGTGGTCGATCATGTAGCGGATGGCCTGCTGGGACGACGCGAACAGGTCGGGCCCGTGGGCCGTGGTCACGAAGTGTGAGCCGTGATTGGTGGCGACGCCGACCGGGCCCGCGGTGCGGAAGCGCGGCTCGGGCAATCGGCGCGCGCTCTGAAGCCCGAAGCGCAGCGTCACCCGCGCGTTCATCTCCACCGCGGTGATGCAGACCTCGCCGTCGCCCTGGGCGGCGTGACCGTCGCCGATGCTGAACAGCGCGCCCTCGACCCAGATGGGCAGGTAGAGCGTGGTGCCGCGCGTGAGCTGCTTGATGTCCATGTTGCCGCCGTTCTTGCGGGGCGGCATCGTGCTGTGGCCGCCCGGCTCGTCGAGGGCCACGCCCATCACGCCGGGGAAGGGCGCGATCGGCACGGCGACGCGATGGTCCATGCGGGCGTGGGTCCCGTCCTCGATGTTCCAGATATGGATGAAGGGCTTGCCGAAGTCGCTCTCCGGGAGCAGGCCGCGGCCGGGACGGATCTGCGTCCATCCCCACGGCGCCGCGCGCATGTCGAGGATCTCGACGACCAGCACGTCGCCGGGCAAGGCGCCGCGCACGTGCACGGGGCCGGTCAGCGGATGGCCCTTGAACACCCGGCGCATCACGTCCGCCGCCGTCGACTTCTCGGTGTAGAAGCTGTCGGAGGCGTCGCGGGTGTCGAACACCACGGTGTCGCCGGGATCGATGGTGAGGCGCGGCGGAATCGCGTTGTTCCACTCGTGATGGACCTGGCTCGCGTCGAGCGTGTGGGTCTGCGCCATCGTCATTCGCTCACTTTCATTGGCCCGCGCTCGGGCCGTTGGCCCGCGTTCAGGCCGTTGGCTCGTGTTCAGGCCGTTGACCTGCGTTCAGGCGGCGAATTCGTTCCAGGCCACCATGCCGGTGCCGGTGCGCCAGGCGACGGCGGGCATGTAGGCGAGCACGTCGGCCGGCCCCGCGGTGAACGCGAGCACGAGGATCCAGGCCAGCAGCTCGGCGGTGCCGCCGGAGCCCGCGGCCTCCATCCGCTCGAGCGTGCACTCGCGCAGCAGCGCCTGATGATCGCCGCGCTTGAGCAGCTCGAGGAACCAGCGGTCGAACTCCTCGTCCACCCAGAAGTAGCGCGGGCCGCCGGGCTCGTGCGAGAGGCCGCCGGTGGCCACGACCGCGACGCGCTCGCGTCCCGGGTAGGCGCGCAGCAGGTCGCGCAGCGCGCCGCCGACCTGGTACGCACGCTCGGAGGTGGGAATCGGCGGCACCGTGCAGTTCATGGTCACCGGCACCAGCGGGATCGCGCCCTCGGGATTGAGGTAGTGCATGGGGACCGAGATCCCGTCGTCGAACTGCATGCGCCGCAGGTACGCGAACGCGATCCGCCGCCGCGCGCCCTCGTTGACGATGTGCCGCGCGATGCCCGGGTGGCCGGGGATTCGGTATTTGCCGAGGGCGAGCCACTCGTCGTACCAGTCGGCGGGACCGACGTGCTCCTCGTCGATACCGACCGTGAATTCGGGCGTGTTGTTGATGGGCCAGTTGAGCAGGTGATCGTTGCTGAACGCGATGATCACGTCGGGCCGCGCGGTCTGGAGCCGCTGGCGCATCTCGCCGAACGCGCCCAGGGCGAGCGCCTGGTATTCCGCCGACGCGCTGGAGAACCAGCCGGTGAGCCCCGGCGAGTGCGTCATGGCCATCGCGCACACGATCTCGGCCATTTTGATTTATTGGATGGGGGGCCCCTACGGCTCCCCCCATACCCCCCCGTCGCGCGTCGCGCGTCCTACCCGGCGCCCGTCGCGGTCCCCACCTTCGGGCGTTGCGCTTTCCCCCCACCGTGCGTCGCGCTTCGCTTCCGCGGTTTGGGCGCGGGCGGTCTCTTCGGGGAACGCACGCTTGTAGGCCTCGAGCGCGGGGTGGCTGTTGCTGTTGGCCGACGCGCCGTGGAAGAGCCGGAGGATCTGGGGCAGGTAGTACTGGTGCACGCCCATGTCGTTGAGCTTCCGCAGATCCTGATCGCGAAGGGCTTCGTATTCGGTGGCGGAGAGTCCGAACTCGCGGGCGAGCCCCTCGAGATCGGTCGTCCACCGCTCGCGCAGACGCGCGTCGCGCCGGACGTAGAAGATCATCTCGTTGAGGGCGAGAGTCTTGTCGCAGCGCTCGACGTTCCCCATGCGCCGCCTAGTGTACACGGTCGGTCTCCGTGTCGAACCCGCCGGTATGCGATGTGCACCGTACTCACGTCATGGCGGACCGGAAACTACCGGTCGGCGCGGAGCTGAAAGCGCAGGGCGTGAGCTTTCGGGTGTGGGCTCCGGCCGCGCCGAGCGTCGACGTCATCCTTGAGTCCGGTCCCGGCAGTCCGGCCGCGCTCGCCCTCGATCCCGAGGGCGATGGATATTTTTCCGCGGTGGTGGCCGGGGCGGGCGCGGGGACACGCTACCGCTTTCGCCTCGGCGGGGCCGAGCGCGGGCTCCCCGATCCCGCCTCGCGCTTCCAGCCGGAAGGTCCGCATGGTCCGTCCGAAGTCGTCGACGCGGCCGCCTTCGAGTGGAGCGACGAGAGCTGGGGCGGGGTCGCGCTCGCGGGGCAGGTGCTCTACGAGATGCACGTGGGAACGTTCAGCAGGGAAGGCACGTGGGCGGGCGCGGCCGGCGAGCTGGCGGAGCTGGCGCGGCTCGGCGTCACCGCGATCGAGCTGATGCCGGTGGCCGAGTTCGCGGGACGCTTCGGCTGGGGCTACGACGGCGTCGATCTCTTCGCGCCGACCCGTCTCTACGGACGCCCCGACGATTTCCGGCGCTTCGTCGACCGCGCCCACGCGCTCGGGATCGGCGTGGTCCTCGACGTCGTCTACAACCACCTCGGCCCCGACGGCAACCACCTCAGGACGTTCACGCCTGCTTACTTCACCGATCGCTATGACAACGAGTGGGGCGACGCGATCAACTTCGACGGCCCCGACTCGGGACCCGTGCGCGAGTTCGTGACCGCCAACGCCGGCTACTGGATCGACGAGTTCCACCTCGACGGCCTCCGTCTCGACGCCACCCAGCAGATGTTCGACACCTCGCCCGAGCACGTGATCACCGCGATCGCCCGGCGAGTGCGCGAGGCCGGGGGCCGGCGGTCGACGCTGGTGATCGCCGAGAACGAGCCCCAGCAGACGCGCTTGCTCCGCCCGCCGGCCCAGGGCGGTCACGGGCTCGACGCGATGTGGACCGACGACTTCCACCACGCGGCGCGCGTCGCCGTCACCGGCCGGCGCGAGGCCTACTACTCGGACTATCGCGGCACCGCGCAGGAGCTGGTGTCGGTCGTCAAGCGCGGGTATCTCTACCAGGGCCAGCGCTCGGCCTGGCAGGGCAAACGACGCGGCTCTCCCACGGTCGGGATCGAGCCCGCCCGCTTCGTGGCCTATCTGCAGAACCACGACCAGGTCGCGAACTCGGCGCGCGGCGAGCGCCTGCACGCGCTCACCAGCCCCGGCCGATTTCGCGCGAGCACCGCGCTGCTGCTGCTCGCTCCACTGACCCCGATGCTGTTCCAGGGCCAGGAGTTCGGCGCCTCGACGCCGTTCCTGTTCTTCGCCGACCACACGCCCGAGCTGGCCCGGAGCGTGCGGCGCGGGCGGGCCGAATTCCTCCACCAGTTTCCCAGCATCGCGACTCCGGAAATCCACGGGCGGCTGGCCGATCCCTCGTCGCCGGAGACGTTCGAGGCGTCCCGGCTCGATGTCTCCGAGCGCGAGGCGCACGCCGAGATCTACGCGCTCCACACCGACCTCCTGCGCATGCGGCGGGACGACCCGGTGTTCAGCCGTCAGGGCGCGCACGGCATCGACGGCGGCGTCCTGGGGGCCGACGCGTTCGTGCTGCGCCTGTTCGGAGCCGACGGCGACGACCGCCTGCTGGTCGTCAACCTCGGCGACGAGCTCACGCTGTCGCCGGCCCCGGAACCGCTGCTGGCCCCGCCGGAGGGACGGCGCTGGGAGATCGCGTGGACGAGCGAGCACCCGCGGTACGGAGGGTCGGGGTGGGCGCCGCTCGACGACCAGGAACAATGGCGGCTCGCCGCGCACGCCGCCTGCGTGGCCCGTCCCGTCGACGAGACCACACACGATGGCTGACCCCGCGGGCGCGGCCGCGCGCCCCGCGGGCACGGCCACGCGCGAGTGGCTCGTCACCAACGCGCTGGGCGGCTACGCCGCGGGGACGATCTCGGGCGTGGTCACCCGGCGCTACCACGGATTGCTGATCGCGGCGCTGCCCGCGCCCCACGGCCGGGTGGTGATGCTGAGCCATCTCCGCGACCGGGTGCGCTTGCCCGACCGCACCCCGGCCGTGCTGAGCGGGGAAGAGCTGACCCGCGACCACCTCGTCGAGTTCCGGCTGGAGGCCGGGCTGCCCGTCTGGCGCTACGACGTCGAGGGTGCGGTGATCGAGCGCGAGATCCTGATGCCGCACGGGCAGAACACCGTGAACATCACCTATCGTGCTGTCGGGGGATCCGGCCGCGTGCGCCTCACGCTCAGGCCGTCGCTGAACTTCCGCCCGCACCACGCCCCGGTGAGCACGCCGCTGGTGGCTCCCTACGCGCTCACCGCGGTGGCCGGGCGCTACGAGCTGTCCGCGACCCCGGAACTGCCGAAGCTCCGGTGGCTCCTCCACGGGAAAGGCGCCGCGTTCACCATCGACGGCCGGATCGTCCCCCACCTTCTGTACCGCGACGAAGAGGCGCGCGGTGAGGCGGCGCGGGGCGACCTGTGGAGTCCCGGCTACTTCCGCCTCGACCTCACGCCCGGTGCCGAGGCGACGCTGATCGCCTCGACGGAGCCCTGGGAGACGATCCTGGCCCTGGCCCCGGACGACGCGCGCGCCGCCGAGCGCGAGCGGCGCCGGCGGCTGCTCGACGCGGCGCCGGCGCCCCTGCGCGAGGGAGTCGGCGCCCAGCTGGTGCTGGCCGCCGACCAGTTCATCATCCAGCCCGTGGGACGGACCGAGGACGCGGCGCGGGCGCGAGCCGCCGGCGACGAGATGCGCAGCGTGATCGCCGGCTATCACTGGTTCACCGACTGGGGCCGCGACTCGATGATCAGCTTGCCCGGCCTCACGCTGGTCACCGGCCGCGAGGTCGAGGCCGGGTACATCTTGCGAACGTTCGCCCACTACGTCCGCGACGGGCTGATCCCGAACCTCTTTCCCGAAGGCGACGTGGAGGGGCTCTACCACACCGCCGACGCGACCCTGTGGTTCTTCCACGCCTTCGATTGTTACTTCCGGGCCACCGGCGATCGGACCACGCTGCGGCTGCTGCTGCCGCGCCTGACCGAGATCGTGGCCCGGCACGTGGAGGGCACGCGGTTCGGGATCGGCGTCGATCCCGCCGACGGCCTGCTCCGGCAGGGCGCGCCCGGCTATCAACTGACGTGGATGGACGCGAAGGTCGACGACTGGGTCGTCACGCCCCGGCGCGGCAAGGCCGTCGAGATCAACGCGCTCTGGTACAACGCCCTGCGGCTCCTCGCCGGCTGGCTGCGCGAGGAGCGGGGCGAGGTCGCCGCGCGCGCGATCGACGCGCACGCCGATCACGCGCGCGAGTCGTTCAACCGGCGGTTCTGGTATGCGGAGGGCGCGTACCTCTACGACGTGGTCGACGGTGAGGGGGGCGACGACTCCGCCTGCCGTCCCAACCAGCTCTTCGCGATCTCGCTGCCCCACGCGATCCTCGACGCCGAGCGCTGGAAGCCCGTGCTCGAGTGCGTGCGCGAGCGCTTGCTCACGCCGCTCGGCCTGCGCTCGCTGGCCCCCGGCCATCCCGATTACAAGCCCACCTATTTCGGCGACCTCCGCGCCCGCGACGCGGCCTATCATCAGGGCACGGTCTGGGCCTGGCTCATCGGTCCGTGGATCGACGCGTGGCTGCGCGTGCATCCGGAGGATCGCGCGGGCGCCCGCCGCTTCCTCGACGGCTTCGTGCCGCACCTGAACGAGGCATGCGTGGGTTCGCTCAGCGAGATCTTCGACGCCGAGCCGCCGTTCACGCCACGCGGCTGCGCGGCCCAGGCCTGGAGCGTGGCGGAGGTGCTGCGATGCTGGCTGAAGACTTCGGAGTAAAAGGCGGAGAGGGATTTCCGCCGATCGATCTCGCCGTGCGTCCGCCGTACCCTCCGATGGAGGCGCGACTGGTCGGCTCGCTTCCCGCGGGCGACGGCTGGCTCTACGAGCCGAAGTGGGACGGCTTTCGCTGTGTCGCATTCCGGTCCGGTGACCAAGTGCTGCTCCAGTCCAAGGCCGGTCAGCCGCTGGGACGATACTTCCCGGAGCTGATCGAGGCGCTGCGCGCGCTGCCGCATCAGCGCTTCGTGCTCGACGGCGAGATCGTGATCTTCGTCGACGGCGCGCTGGCCTTCGACGATCTGCTCCAGCGCATCCATCCCGCGGAGAGCCGCGTCCGCAAGCTCGCGGGGGAGACGCCGGTGACGTTCCTGGTCTTCGATCTGCTCGTCGACGACGCGGGCCGCGATCTGACCACGTCGCCGCTGCGGGAGCGGCGCGCGCGCCTCGAAGCCTTCCTCGGAGATCCCGACGCCCACGCCCGCATCCGGCTTTCGCCCGCGACCGGCGATCGTGGCATCGCCGAGGGCTGGCTGCGCGATCTGGCGGGCGGACTCGACGGCGTCGTGGCCAAGCGGTCGGACGCGACCTATCGATCCGGAGAGCGCACGGCCATGAGCAAGGTCAAGCGCATCCGGACCGCCGACTGCGTGGTCGGCGGCTTTCGCTACCAGCAGGCGGGCGGGGAGATCGGCTCGCTGCTGCTCGGGCTCTACGACGACGACGGCCTGCTCCACCACGTGGGCTTCAGCGCGAGCTTCACGGCCGAGGAGCGGCGCGCGCTCAAGCCCGTCGTCGAGCCGCGGATCGAGCCTCCCGGGTTCACGGGCGGCGCGCCCGGCGGGCCGAGCCGCTGGAGCCGCGGGCGCTCGACCGAGTGGCAGCCGCTGCGTCCCGATCTCGTGTGCGAGGTCCGCTTCGATCACTACGCGGGCGGACGCTTCCGCCATGGAACGAAGTTCCTGCGCTGGCGTCCCGACAAGACGCCCCGCGCGTGCACGATGGAGCAGGTCGAGCCTCGCCCCGCAACGACCGACTGACGTCGATGGCAGACCGGTTGCACCTCCGAGAAGTGCAGGGCAACACGCTGCACGGGAGGAGCAACCCATCATGGACAAGGACAGGATCGAGGGCAAAGTCGACAAGGCCAAGGGCTTCGTGAAGGAAAAGGTCGGGCAGCTCGTCAACGACCCGGACCTCGAAGCCGAAGGCGCCGCCGACCGTCTGAAGGGCGAGATCAAGGACACCGTCGGCAAGGCGAAGGACAAGGTGCGGGACGTCGTCGACGAGGCGACGAAGTAGTCGGACCCCGCGCGGACCGGCGCCGTCGCGAGCCGACGGCGCCGCCCGCTCGCCTCCATGGACGGCCCCCCGACCGCGCCCGTCAGCTCTTCTGGACTCCGCACTTCACCGACTCTTCGCCCGCTCCGCCCGCTGATCATCTTCGGCACCGTCGTGCTGGTGACGGCCTCGCTCTACTGGGCGCGCGACGTGCTGATTCCGCTCGCGCTCGCCACCTTGCTCACGTTCTTGCTCAATCCCGTGGCCAACAAGCTCCAGCGCTGGGGCTTCGGACGGGCCGCCTCGGTGCTGATGGTCGTCGCGCTCGCGTTCTCGCTCATCGCGGGCGCGGGCTGGGCGCTGACCCAGCAGGTCTCGACGCTGGGCGAGGGCGTGCCGAAGTACACCGCGGTTATCAAGGAGAAACTTGCGCGCTGGCGCCAGCAGGGCGGCGGGCGCTTCCTGGGCCGCGTGCGCTCCAGCGTCGACGAGGTCGTCGGCGAGATCGAGAAGGCGGTGCCGGCCCGCGACAAGCCCGTGCCCGTGGTCATCCAGGGATCGCAGCGAGGCCTCCTGTCCCAGGTGACCGCGGTGACCGAGCCGCTGGCCACGGTCGGGTTGGTGGCGCTGCTGGTCGTGTTCATGCTGTTCGAGCGCGCGGAGATGCGGAACCGGCTGATCCGTCTCGTCGGCTACGGCCGCATGACCCTCACCACCAGGGCCCTCGACGAGGCGTCCGAGCGCATCAGCGGGTACCTGGTCGGCCAGTCGATCGTCAACGCGACCATCGGCCTGACCTTCGCCGTGGGCCTCTGGCTCATCGGGCTGCCGTACGCGCTCTTGTGGGGCGCGCTGCTCGCCGGGTTGCGCTTCGTTCCGTACGTCGGAGTGTGGCTGGCGGTGCTGCCGTCGATCCTGTTCAGCCTGGCCGTGTTCGACGGGTGGATGAAGCCGGTGTCGGTCGCCGCGCGCTTCGTGGTCCTGGAGGTGATCGTCGGTGGCGTGGTCGAGCCCATCGTGTACAGCCAGCGCGCGGGCGTGTCGAAGGTCGCGCTGCTGGTGGCCATCGCGGTGTGGA